>NZ_JAJVKW010000011.1:0-300000 GCF_024198255.1 Myxococcus guangdongensis | reverse complement strand
GGGCTGCGCGGTGACCTGCCTGGAGGGCCAGGCTCCCGTGGTCGACACGTGGGAGGGCCGGCGGGTTCAGTGGCTCCCCGGGGAGGCGGAGTCTTCCGGAGGGCTGAAGCTCCTCGGTGAAGCGGGCGGACACAGCGGACGGGCGGTGGATGTCTTTGTCGCCAAGGAGCACGCCTATGTCGTCTCCATCGACGACTTCTTCCTCGGGTCCGGTGCGCTCCAGGTCTACGACGTGAAGGACCGAAGGGCGCCGCGTCTGGTGAGGACCGTCCAGTTCCCCGACGACTCCTACTGGAACGGCGTGTGGGCCAAGGGGGATGCGCTCTACGTCGCCAGCGCCGCCCGGGGCGTGTTGGTGTTCGACATCACGGACCCCGCGAACCCGCTGTTCCTGCGCGACCTGTCCGCAGGGGTGCATACCAACGTGCACACCCTCTTCGTGGACGGTGACCGGCTCTACTCCATGGCCGTGGGGCCCAACCAGGAGGTGCACATCCACGACGTGAAGAATCCGCGCGAGCCGGTGCGCCTCGGCCACTACCGGGATTCGACCGTGGGGGTGGTCCGCGGCTCCTATCCGCATGACGCGACGTCCCTGAACCATCGCCTCTTCGTCAGCCACTGGCGCGGCGGGCTCGTCATCCTCGACGCGAAGGACCCGGAGAACGTGAAGCGGCTGGGCGCGTACGTGTACCCTCGGGCCACGAGCCATGCCTCTCGCGCGGGGTACTTCAACGACAACCTCATCGCCTTCGAGGGAGGGGAGGACTGGGGCGCCCATCTGCGCGTGCTCAATCTGAACGACCCGGCGAGCCCCACGCTCATCGGCGAGTACCAGCTGCCCGGTTGGGCCTCCATCCACAACATGGAGCTCAAGGGCTCACGGCTCTACCTCGCCCACTACCAGCACGGCCTGCGCGTGCTGGACGTCTCCAGGCCTCGGGAGCCTCGGCAGTTGGGTCACTTCCACACGGTGCGGGAGTCGGACCCGAACCGGGGGCTCGATTTCTGGGACGGCGCCATCGGCATCCGTCTGCCCGGAGACGGCTACGTCTACGTCGTCGACACGACGCGCGGGCTGCTCATCTTCCCGGAGATTTGAGCGGGCGGGGCGCTCGGCTACCGTGCGGGCCATGCCCATCGTCCATGACTGGCTGGCCCGACGCGCGGCCCTGGACCCCGACCACCTGGCCCTCGTCGATGCCACCCGCGAGGGACGCCGCATCACGTATCGCGAGTGGGACGCCCGTGCCTCGCGCACCGCCGCGTACCTGCACCAGGTGCTCGGTGTCCGACGCGGCGAGCGCGTCGCCGTGCTCGCCCACAACCGCGTGGAGACGCTGGACCTGCTCTTCGCCTGCGCGAAGCTGGGCGCCATCCTCCAGCCGCTCAACTGGCGCCTCAGCGCGCCGGAGCTCTCCGGCATCCTCGCCGACGCGGAGCCCACCGTGCTCGTGTATGGCTCGGAGCTGCGCGCCCAGGTCCTCGCCGTGCGCGAGCACGCGCCCTTCGTGCGCCACTGGCTCACCTTCGATGCGCCGGGTCTTGATGAGCGTCACTTCGTGGCCGAGCGGGACACTGCGCCCGAGTCTCCGCTGCCCGCGCTGGAGCTGGAGGCGGAGGCGCCGTGGGTGCTCTGCTACACGGGCGGCAGCACCGGCGTCCCCAAGGCCGCGGTGCTCACCCATGGCTCCATCGCCGCGAACGCCGTCAACACGGTGGTGAGCTGGGGCCTCACGTCCGACGACGTGGCCGTGCTCAACGCGCCGCTGTTCCACACGGGGGGACTCAATGTCTTCACGCTGCCCCTGGTGTACGTGGGCGGCGCGTCCGTGGTGTGCAAGGGCTTCGAGGTGGAGCAGGTGTTCGACCTCATCGAGCGCCGCGAGGTGAGCCTCTTCTTCGGCGTGCCCACCATGTTCATCGAGATGCAGCGTCACGCGCGCTTCGAGGCGATGGACTTCTCCCGGCTCAAGCTCGTCGTCAGCGGCGGCGCGCCGTGTCCGCCGCCCGTGTTCGAGCGCTTCTTCGCCAAGGGCGTGGCCTTCAAGACGGGCTATGGCCTCACGGAGGCAGGGCCCAACAATTTCTGGCTCCCGCCCTCGGACGTGCGCCGCAAGCCGGGCTTCGTCGGCGTGCCGCTGTTCCAGGTCGAGGCCCGCATCGACGGTGAGCGTCAGCCCGGGGACGTGGGTGAGTTGCTGCTGCGCGGGCCGCACGTGTGCGCCGGTTACTGGCGCCGCCCCGAGGAGACCGCGCGCACCCTCATCGATGGGTGGCTGCATACTGGCGACCTCGCCCTGCGCGACGCGGAGGGATGCTTCCGCATCGTGGGTCGCCACAAGGACCTCATCATCTCCGGGGGTGAGAACATCTACCCCGCCGAGGTGGAGAGCGTGCTCTCTGGACACCCCGACGTCGCGGAGGTCGCGGTCATCGGCGTACCCGACGCGAAGTGGGGCGAGACACCGCGCGCGCTCGTCGTGCCTCGCGCGGGAACGACGCCCACCGCCGAGTCCCTGCTGTCGTTCTGCGAGGGACGACTGGCGCGCTACAAGACTCCGCGCTCCGTGCGCTTCGTCGCGTCACTGCCGCGCACGTCCGCTGGCAAGGTGGACCGCCGTGCGCTGTCCTCCGCGCACGGTCAGCCCTGAGCGGGCGCCCACTCTCTGACGCGTGTTGCCTCCGCCTCGTGCGGGCCGTGAGCCTGTTCCCGAGGCGCGTGCCGGATACGTGAGAAGCCGTCTCCGGGCGCCTCGACGACGGTGTCGACGGCCTGAATTATTCCACCAAGTGGAGAAACTCGACCGCTCGGTGATTCCGCTCCGGGCGGCCAATGTTCGGGACTTTATTCTCCGTCCGGCAAAAGTGTCGTGATTTTCTGTGAATACTTGAATTGATTGACTCGGGAGGTGAATCCCGCTTCCGATGGTCCGCGAGGCGTCGCGGACGAGGGTGTCCGCGTGCGCCGGTCCCCCGTTCAGAAAGGAAGCCCCCGATGAACCGAAGACTGCATGCGCTCCGGACCGCGACGGCGTTGTTCACCACCCTGACGCTCCCTGGCGCCGCGCTCGCGGCGAGCGAGGACATCTCTCCCGAGGTGCTCACCGCGATGCAGCGGGACCTGGGGCTCACCGCCGAACAGGCGCGGCAACGGCTGGAGACAGAGGCGCTGACAGCGCGCGCGGAGCGGACGCTGCGGGGCGAGCTGGGCACCTCCTTCGGCGGCGCGTGGCTGAACGAGACGGGAGACCGGTTCATCGTCGGCGTCACCACCGCCGCGGGAGAGCAGGCGGCGCGGCGCGCGGGCGCGGAGCCTCGCTGGGTGACGCGCACGGAGCGCGAGCTGGACGCGCTGAAGGAGGCGCTGGACCGGGGCGCGGACGTGGCCAGCAAGGACATCCATGGCTGGTACGTGGACCTGCCCACCAACAGCGTGGTGGTGCTCGCCCGGGACGCGGCGGTGGTGAACGCGGAGCGCTTCGTCGCGGAGAGCGGCGCGGCCGACACCGCCGTGCGCGTGGTCATCTCCCAGGAGAAGCCCCGCCCCCTGTATGACCTGCGCGGCGGTGACGCGTATTACATCAACGGCAACGTGCGCTGCTCCATCGGCTTCCCCGTGGCCGGAGGCTTCGTCACCGCGGGCCACTGCGGCGGGGTGAACTCCTCCACCCAGGGCCACAACGGCGCGGGCCAGGGCACCGTGCGCGGCTCGTCCTTCCCGAACAACGACTACGGCTGGGTGCAGACGAACGGCAGCTGGGCCTCGCAGCCGTGGGTCTACAACTACGCGGGCGGCAACGTCATCGTCGCGGGCTCCGCGGAGGCGGGCATCAACGCGTCCGTCTGTCGCTCGGGCTCCACCACCGGTTGGCGCTGTGGCGTCATCCAGGCGAAGAATGTCACCGTCAACTACGACGTTGGCCCCGTGTACGGGCTCACGCGCAGCAACGCGTGCGCGGAGGGTGGCGACTCGGGCGGCTCATGGATTTCGGGCAACCAGGCGCAGGGCGTGACGTCGGGCGGCTCGGGCAATTGCTCCACGGGGGGCACCACGTACTTCCAGCCGGTGAACGAGATCCTCTCCGTCTACGGCCTGTCGCTCACCACCAACGGCGGCGGCGGTGGACGTGAAATCGTCGGGCTCGCGGGCAAGTGCATCGACGTGGACCATTCCAACACGGCCAATGGCACGCCCATCCAGCTGTGGGACTGCAACGGCACCAACGCGCAGAAGTGGACCTTCCACGGCGACGGCACGCTGCGCGCTTTCGGCAAGTGCATGGACGTGACGTGGGGCTCCACGGCCAACGGCGCGCTCATCCAGCTCCACGACTGCACGGGCAACCCCGCGCAGCAGTTCGTCCTCAGCGGCGCGGGTGACCTGGTCAACCCGCAGGCGAACAAGTGCGTGGACGTGGCCGAGTGGAACAGCAACAACGGCACGCGGCTGCACATCTGGGAGTGCGCCGGCACCGCGAACCAGAAGTGGTACCTGCGCTGACCGGAGTTCCCTGGAACTCCGGGCCGGACGGGGTGTCGGAGGCCCGACCGGTCCCTGGGCGGGCGGGTGGCTGCCGGTAACAATCCGTCATCCGCGGGACGCACCCCGGACATATCCCGGTGACACCGTTCGACGCGTGGCCCGGGAGCTTGAATGCCCTCGCTGGACCCGGCCGGAGCCCGGCGAGTGGCGCCAGACCCCTCCCGCCTGCTCCCGGGCCACGGCTCCGCTGTTACCTTCCCGGTGGGAAGGTCCGCGGAAAGGCAGGAGGCTCGCACCCATGGAACAACTCAGCCGTCCCTCGCTGGAGGAGGGCACCATCCAGGTCCTGCTCGTCGAAGATGACGAGCGTCTGGCGCGGCTCACCGCCCGCTACCTCCAGGAGCACGGCGTCGTGGTGACGCTGGCGCACAGCGGCTCCGACGCGCTCGTCGAGTCCAACCGCCACGTGTTCGACGTCATCCTCCTGGACCTGATGCTCCCCGGCCGCGATGGCCTGGAGGTGTGTCGGGACCTGCGAGGCCGCACCGATGTCCCCATCATCATGGTCACCGCGCGAGGCGAGGAGGCCGACCGCGTGCTCGGCCTGGAGACGGGCGCGGACGACTACCTGGCCAAGCCCTACTCCTCGCGCGAGCTGCTCGCCCGCATCCGCGCCCAGGTGCGCCGCGCCCGGGGCAAGGCCGGTCCTTCGTCCCAGCCCGTGCAGGCCGGACGGCTACTGATGGACCCACGCAGCCTGCGCGCCACGCTCGACGGTCGGGCGCTGCACCTCACCACCTACGAGTTCAGCCTGCTGCGCGTGCTGGCCGAGCGCGCCGGCCGCGTGCTCAGCCGCGAGCAGCTGCTGGACCTGGTGAAGGGCAGCGCGGACGAGGTGTTCGACCGCTCGGTGGACGTGCACATCTTCCGCCTGCGCCAGAAGCTGGAGGTGGACCCTCGCAATCCCCTGCTGTTGAAGACGGTGCGCGGCGCCGGCTACATGCTCGCGACCGGAGAGGAGTCGTGAGCCGTCGTCTCCGCGCTCCTGGCAGGCTGCTGTTCCGCATCTATCTGGTGGGAATCGCCCAGCTCGTGCTCGTCGTCGCCACGCTGTTCGCGGCGCGCTCGTTCGTCGTCGACAAGCCGCTGCGGCACGGCTTCGTCCGTCACGCCGCGTACAACATCCGTGAGTGGGAGGAGCTGCTCGGAGACCCGGTGGCGCTCCAGGCCTCGCTGGACCGCGCCGCGAGGCTGCTCGAGGCGAAGGTGACGCTGAGAGACGCCTCGGGGCGGCTCATCGCCACCAACACGTCGGCCCCCGCTCCCGAGCTCACCCCCGTGGAGCTGGATGAGCTGGCGCTGCACGGCGAGCGGCTGTCTCGGGGGCCTCCGCCGCACGCGCTCACGCTGCCGATTCCGGAGGAGGGGCCGCTGGAGGCGTACGCCACCATCATCACCCGTCCTCCCGAGCCGCCGCCGGGGAACACCGCGCTCGTGGTGTGCGCGGTGCTCTTGTCCACGGCCATCACCTCACTGGCCTTCGCGCGCACGCTGGCGCGGCCCCTCCAGCGGCTCGCGGAGGTGGCGCGCGCGCTGGGCGACGGCAAGCTGGACACGCGCACGGGCATCCGCCGTCGCGATGAGCTGGGGCAGGTGGCGGAGGCCTTCGACGAGATGGCCTGTCGCATCACGCATCTGTTGCGCTCGCAGAAAGAGTTGCTGGCCAACGTGTCGCACGAGCTGCGCACGCCGCTGGCGCGCATCCGCGTGGCGTTGGATCTGGCGGCGGAGGGCAACGCGGAGACGGCGCGGGAGATGCTCTCCGACATCACGAGTGACCTGGCCGAGCTGGAGCAGTTGGTGGATGACGTGCTCACCGCGGCGCGGCTGGATTTGACCACGGGGAACGCGGGCGTGGGCGCGCCGCCGCTGCGGCAGGAGCAGGTGGAGGTGCGGAGCCTGGTGGACAAGGCCGCCTCGCGCTTCCGCTCCGCGCGGCCGGGCCGGGTGCTGGAGGTGAGCGTGGAGGGCTCGCTGCCACCCGTGGAGGTGGACCCGGTGCTGCTGCGCCGCGCGCTGGACAACCTGCTCGACAACGCGGGCAAGTACTCCGAGCCGAGGAGTCCGGTGCGACTGCGAGCACTGTCCGCCGGGACTCCGGGAACGCTCTCGCTGGAGGTGGCGGACGAGGGCATCGGCATCGAGTCGGAGGACCTGGGCCGCGTGGGCACGCCGTTCTTCCGCACGGACCGCAGCCGCGCGCGGCGCACGGGGGGAATTGGCATGGGGCTGGCGTTGGCCCGTCGCATCGTCGACGCGCACGGCGGGACGTTGACGCTGGAGAGCCAGCCGGGCGTGGGCACCACGGCGCGCATCGTGTTGCCGCTGCCGACGGTGGAGGCTCGCGTCGACGGGTAGCGCGGCCCTCTCTTGCGTCTTGCCCAGACGCGCCTGCGTTCCGGGGCGACTGGGATGCGCCCTGACCGGGGCGTCTCTCACCCTTGTCGTGAGTGGTATGTGACATGCAGTGACTGGTGCGTCACTGTTGTCGCCGCATTCGAATCACGAGAGGGGGAGTGCTTGCTGTGTGCCTACTGCAACACCGAGCTGACGAGCCAGGAAGACAAGAAGAAATGCCCTGGGTGCGGCATGGCTGCCTCAGCCGATGTTGCCGCTTCGAACTTGATGATGAGGACGACGTTCAAGGGGATGGCGCCGGACAGCGACATCGCCACGCAAGCGACTTGCGAGCACGGACAGCCACCTGACGGTTGTGCGATGTGCGTCCAGCCGAAGCGCTGCGGACACAACCAGGTCGCTGGGTCTTGTGTCTCGTGCAGGCAGGCTGAGAATGCCAGTCGCATCAAGGGGGGCGCGGCCGCTGCGCCCGCCATGAAGGCCAAAGCTGCCTCGACCAAGAAGGCCCGGCGGGACGCGAAGAAGGCCGGTGCGAAAACGGTCGGCCAGCCTGCGGCCTCCGTGAGTGGCGGAGTATCCGCGGCGGCCGCGAGTGATGGGGCATCCGCGGCGGCCGCCGCAGGGGCGGGGCAGATGGCGAAGAAGCCTCCTGCGCAAGACACGGACGATGATTCCGCCTGGGTCGACCCGGAAGAGGAGCTCATGAAGTTCGTGTCATCGAAGCTGAGCGACAAAGAGCAGATCGTCTTCGGCGAAATGCTCGCCAGGTGGAAGGGCGTGCTGGGCCCTCTTCACGAGGTCGGCCTGGCGGTGGTCCGGGCAAAATGGGACAGCACCTACGTCAATCAGGTGCGGGAGCATCTGAAGAAGTGGGAGCTGGACGATGGCAAGGTGCGGTTGGGCACGGGGGCCGCAAACCACGGCGACTGGGCGCTGAAAGTGCTCCGCGAGGATGCCCAGAAGTTCGCGGCTGACCCCGAACACCAATATCTCTTCCCCACCAAGAGGGGCTCATTGCACCACAAGATCTCTCAAGCGACCTTGAGAGAATTGAGCCAGAAGCTCGAGAAGGCTGGCGCCCAAGGCGCCGTACTTCGCGTGCTCCTGGACAAGATCCAGAGCCGGGTCCGGCCGACTGCCACCAAATCGGACTATCTGGAGATACTGCTCAACCTCCCTGCGAACCTCGAGGTGGGTCCGCTCTCCGAGCTCCGCAAGGTTGACCCGGGCGCTGGATTTGATCCCAACCATGACAATCATGGAAAGGTTCGTGTTCAGACGCCTCGGTCGAAGCATCTGGCGGTGGTCGAGCAGCTTGCTCGAAGCAATGACATCGACTGGCAGAGGCTCAGCGCGTTCCTCAAAACAGCCGATGAGGAGCACCAGAAGATGCTCAAGGGCACTGGACGCCTCCTCACGCCTCCCGTTCGAGATCGGTGGCCGAAGGTCGGGGACAAGTACTCCAGGCGGTAAGGTCGCGACTCAATTCGTTCCCTGCCCTTGATTTCACGGCCCCGCCCCCCCGGTTGCTCCGAGGCCCGTCGGCCGGGCTTCGACCGCGAGGTGCTCGGACACACCTCGTAATCCCGCCTTCATTCGCCGTAATCATTCGCCACGTAGACCTTGCGACATGAAGGTCTCGAGCGAAGCAGCGGGGGAGCTGTTGGTCCCAGCCCCCGTGACTCATGAGGTGGAGACGACGAGGCGACGGCTGCCCTGGTGGGGCTGGACGTTGCTGGGGCTGGCGGTCGTCGTGGGCGTGGGGGTCCTCCGTGTGCGAGGGCAGGTGGAGGACCCGGCCGCCGCGTTCCAGACGGCGAAGGTCGAGCCGCGACGGCTCACGTCGAAGGTGACGGCCACCGGCACCTTGTCCGCGCTGGTGACGGTGCAGGTGGGTAGCCAGGTGTCAGGGCGCATCCAGGAGCTGTCGGTCGACTTCAACTCGCCCGTGAAGAAGGGGCAGGTCATCGCGCGCATCGACCCGCAGCTGTTCCAGGCGGCGGTGGAGCGCGCGCGGGCGAACCTGGTCGCCGCTCGCGCCAACGTCACCAAGGCCCGCGTGGAGGCGGACAACGCGCGCAAGCAGGCGGAGCGCTCGAAGGCGCTGCGCGACAAACAGTTCATCTCGCAGGCGGACCTGGACACCGCTGAGTCCACCGCGCAGTCGTCCCGTGCGCAGGTGTCGGCGGCGGAGGGGCAGCTCGCGCAGGCGCAGGCGGCGCTGTCGGAGGCGGACGTCAACCTGCGCTACACGACCATCGTCTCGCCCACGGATGGCATCGTGATTTCGCGCAGCGTGGACGTGGGGCAGACGGTGGCCGCGTCACTCCAGGCGCCCACGCTGTTCACCATCGCCGAGGACCTGCGCAAGATGCAGGTGAACACCAGCGTGTCCGAGGCGGACGTGGGGCGGCTGGAGGATGGGATGCGCGCGACCTTCACCGTGGACGCGTGGCCCGGTGAGCGCTTCCACGGCACCATCCGGCAGATTCGCAACGCGGCGACGACGGTCCAGAACGTCGTCACCTACGACGCCATCATCGACGTCGACAACCCGGACCTGAAGCTGAAGCCGGGCATGACGGCCAACGTCACCATCGTCACCGCGCAGAAGGACCAGGCACTCGCCGTGCCCAACGCGGCGCTGCGCTTCCGTCCCGCCGTGACGGAGGGACCACCCCCGGCCGAGGGGTCCCGGGGCGCGCCGCCCGAGGAGGATGGCCGTCGCACCGTGTACCTGCTGCGCGCGGGACAGACGCACCCCACGCCCGCGCGTGTGAAGACCGGGCTCACGGATGGCAGCTACACGGAGCTGTCCGAGGGAGACGTGAAGGCCGGAGACGTGGTCGTCATCGGTCAGACGACCAGCGCGGCTGCGGGCGGGGCGCCACCGGCTGGGGGGCGGCCGCCGATGCGGCGTGGGCCCGGGCCTTTCTGAGGGGCGCGCGGAGCGCTCGTTCGGCCGGTTGGAAACGGGTTCAGGGCGGGGAAGCGAGGAGTCGGGTGGACATGGAATCAAGCAAGGTCGCGCCGCCGCTCGTGGAGCTGCGCGCGGTGAGCAAGGTGTATCGGACCGGGGACGTGGAGGTGCGCGCGCTGCGCGGCGTGGACCTCACCGTGCAACCGGGAGAGCTGGTCTCCGTCATGGGCACCAGCGGCTCCGGCAAGTCCACGTTGATGAACATCCTGGGCTGTCTGGACAAGCCCACGCAGGGCCACTACCTGCTCGATGGACAGGACGTGTCGCGGCTGGACCGGGACGGGCTGGCCCGCGTGCGCAACCGCACGCTCGGCTTCGTGTTCCAGAGCTTCAACCTGCTGGCGCGCACCTCGGCGCTGGAGAACGTGGAGCTGCCCTTGTTGTACGCGGGCGTGGGCGCTCGCGAGCGACACGCGCGGGCCCGCGATGCGCTCACGCGCGTGGGCCTGGGGGAGCGACTGGAGCACCACCCCAAGCAGCTCTCCGGCGGACAACAGCAGCGCGTGGCCATCGCCCGGGCCCTGGTGGGCAGGCCTCGCCTCATCCTCGCCGACGAGCCCACGGGCAACCTGGACTCGCGCACCAGCGTGGAGGTGATGGCGCTGTTCCAGCAGCTCCAGCGTGAGGGGCTCACGTTGGTGGTGGTGACGCACGAGCCGGACATCGCCGCGTACACGGGACGCGTCGTCGTGGTGCGGGACGGGCGCATCGTCTCCGACAAGCGGCAGACACCCCAGGCCGCGGTTCCATTGCCTGAGGACGAGGGCGAGGAGGCTCACCCATGAACCTCCTGGAGACGATGCGACTGGCGATTCGCGCGCTGCTGCGCAGCAAGACGCGCTCGGTGCTCACCGCGCTGGGCATCATCATCGGCGTGGGCGCGGTCATCGCCATGGTGGCCATCGGCGACGGCGCGCGCGCCAGCGTGCAGAAGGTGTTCGACTCGATGGGCACCCACATGCTCGTGGTGCTGCCGGGCTCATCGAGCGCGGGCGGCATGCGCGGCGGCTTCGGCAGCCAGCCCACGCTGACGTGGGACGACCTGGAGGCGATGCGCACGCAGTTGCCGAGCGTGCGCGCGGCGGCGCCCGAGCTGCGCTCCAGCGCGCAGGTCTTCTCCGGCGAGCAGAACTGGACGACGAGCGTGGTGGGCACCACGCCGGACTTCTTCGACGTGCGCAACTGGACCATGGCCCTGGGCAGCCGCTTCTCCGAGTCCGACGCGGAGCTGGGCGCCAAGGTGGTCATCCTGGGCCAGACGGTGGTGGACAACCTGTATGGCCCGGGCTTCGACCCGGTGGGACAGGTGGTGCGCATCAAGACCACGCCCTTCACGGTGGTGGCGGTGGCGGCGCGCAAGGGCCAGTCCGGCATGGGCCAGGACTTCGACAACACCGTGTTCATCCCCGCCACCAGCTTCCGGCGCAGCGTGCAGGCGCAGAGCCTGGGCGCGTACATCAGCGGCGTCGTCTACGTGCAGGCCGCGTCCTCCGCGCAGACGACGCAGGCGCAGCAGGAGGTGACCCAGCTCCTGCGAGAGCGTCACCGGTTGGAGGACGGCGAGGCGGATGACTTCGACGTGCGCAACCTGGCGGAGCTGGCGAGCGGACAGCAGGAGAGCACGCGCACGTTGAGCCTGTTGCTCGCGGCCATCGCCGCGGTGTCCCTGGTCGTGGGCGGCATCGGCATCATGAACATCATGTTGGTGAGCGTCACGGAGCGCACGCGGGAGATTGGCGTGCGCGTGGCCATCGGTGCGAGGCCGCGTGACATCCTGTTGCAGTTCCTGGTCGAGGCGCTGACGTTGTCGATGCTCGGCGGGCTGTTGGGCGCGGCCCTGGGCGCGGGCGTGGCGAAGCTGCTCGCGGCGCAGTTCCAGTGGCCCATGCTCGTCCGGCCGGACGTCGTGGTGCTGGCGCTGGGCTTCAGCGCCCTCGTCGGCGTGGGCTTCGGGCTGTATCCGGCGCGCAAGGCGAGCCGGTTGGACCCCATCGATGCCCTGAGGTACGAGTGATGCGCGCGCTGTCGTGGATGGTGGTGTTGGGGTGGGGTCTGGCGGCTGGAGCGGCGCGGGCGTCGACGGAGGCGCCTGGAGTGACGGCCGAGGCGCGGGTCCTCACGTTGGATGAAGCCGAGTCCACCGCGAGGGAGCGGCAGCCCCGGTTGCGCTCGGCCCAGGCGGGGACGGATGCGGCGCGGGCTCGCACGGACCAGTCGCGTGCGGGGCTGTTCCCCCAGGTGAGCGGCAGCGCGGGCTACGACGTGGGCAGGAACCTCACGACGGAGGTGCCCGGCGGCCGGGGTGTGTCGAAGCGCTTCAGCGCGGGCGTGTCCGCCAATCAGCTCCTCTATGACTTCGGGCGCACGAGCGGCCGGCTCACCGCCGCGCGCCAGTCCGCCCAGGCGCAGGAGTCCTCGCAGGCGCAGACGCTGGAGGACGTGCTGCTCGACGTGCGCGCCGTGTACTTCGACACGCTCACGCAGTTCGCGCTGCTGGATGTGGCGCAGGAGACGCTCGACACGGAGTCGCGTCGGTTGCAGCAGGTGCAGGCCGCCGTCGAGGTGGGCTCGCGGCCCGAAATCGACTTGCTCCAGCAGCGCACGGCCCGCGCGAACGCGCAGGTGCAGCTCATCCGCGCGCGCAATGGGTATGCGTCCGCGAAGGCCCGGCTCAATCAGGCGATGGGCGTGGAGGGCTCCACGGACTACGTGGTGCGGGACGTCGCGGTGGCGCCGCTCGAGGGCGAGGAGGCCGCCACGGAGGTCCTGGTGGAGCGGGCGCTGTCGGTGCGCGCGGACGTGGCCGCCGGTGAGCTCCAAGTGCGGGCGCAGGAGACGCAGGTGGGCGTGGCGCGAGGGGGGTACTGGCCCAGCCTGGGGGCCACGGCCGGGGTGCAGGACCTGGGGGACAGTCCTGTCGACGCGGACGTGAGCGTGAGCGGTGGGCTGAACCTGAGCTGGAACCTGTGGGACAGCGGGCGCACCCGGGCCGAGGTGCGCGAGCGTCGGGCGCTGGTGCGGGATGCTCGGGCCCAGCAGGACGCGCTCCGGCAACAGGTGCGCCTGGAGGTGGAGCAGACGCGACTGGCTGTCACCGCCGCGCGCGAGGCCCTGTCCGCCGCCGAGGAGGCCCTGCTCAATGCGCGCGAGCGCCTGCGCCTGGCCGAGGGGCGCTATGCCGCGGGCGTGGGCAACATCATCGAGCTGGGGGACGCCCAGGTGGCCTACACGAGCGCCGCCGCCCAGCGCGTGCAGGCGAACTACGAGCTCGCCACCGCTCGCGCGGAGCTGGCCCGTGCGCTCGGCACGCGGCCGACGCTGGTGGCGTGGCGCTCATCGGAGGAGCCTGGGGTCAGCCCGCGCTTGCTCGCGGTCAATGGATGGCGCTGCGCTCGTCAGGAGCAGGCCCGCGTCGCCGGCTCGTAGCGAATGGATGGCGCCGAGCCTGTCGGGAGTGGAGCGCGGCGTGGCCCCTGCACCTGTTCGCGGCGAGCGGATGAGGCCGTGCTCGCCGAGGTGGGCCCGTGTCGCTTGCTCGCGCTCAAACGAGCACCCTGCATCGCGACGAATCCGGGTCGCAATCCCATGGCATCTGGAATCGGGTTAATCTCGGAGGCTCGTACCCATCCGAGCCGAGGAGCGTGCCATGCGAGGACTCTACAAGGGGCTGCTGGGGTTGATGGCGGTGCTGACGTTGTCGGCCTGTGGCGGCCCCGCGGAGGAGGCGGTCCCGGAGACGCTGGGCGAGACCGAGCAGGCCCTGGCGTGTCGTCACCCGGATGACTACTGCCCGGGCAACAGCACGTGCGTGGGGGGCCTGTGCCGCGACTGCGTCCGTCAGCCGCACTGGTGTCAGTGAGCTTCGCCCGCCCGAGGTGACTACAGGCTGACGTGGAAGGTCGTCACCGCCCGCGCTTCATCGTGGCGGGTGAGCGTCACCCGGGCCGTGGGCGCGCCGCTGTGCTGGAACGCGAACGTGAGCAGGCCCCGCATGAAGTGCGGCGGGTCCGCCCGACGGCGCGGGTGGTCGAGGAACTCCCGCACCGGGTACAGGCTCAGCTCCCAACCACCGTCGTCCCCCGTCGGCGTCACCGAGGCGTCGAGGAAGTTGTTGATGGAGCGCAGCGAGCGCGCGAGCCGCAGCAACATCTTCTCCGGGCCCACCACCTGCGCGAAGTCCTGGAGCGCCGTGCCCAGGCGCGCCTGGATGAACGCCTGTGCGAAGCGCAGGCCCAGCTCGTACTCGGCCTCCTCGCGCTCCAGGTGGGGCAGGGTGGTGGCGGCCAACAGCTGGATGCTCTGGGGCCACACCGCGCAGGGGTAGGCCGTGTGCAGGGGCCGCAGCGCGAAGATGCCCTGCCGCTCCAGCGCCTTCTGCGTGAGCTCCGTCAGGGGCGCCGCCGCCGACAGCAGCGTCTCCAGCGCGTATCCGAACACCACGGGCTCGCGCCCGGGGGCCCGCGTCAATGCCAGCGCCATGTCTCCTACCTCCAGGTGTGGATGGAGGACGTCCATCCAGGTTGGAGTCGCAGACTGCCCGGCACAGCTGTCCTGGGCGTTGCGCGGGTATGAAGAAAGATTAACGCCGGGAACTAAGGGGGCCCGCCCAGGGTGAAGCGGGCGGCCAGCTCCTGGAGCCGTCCTGCCCGGGCCCTCAGGTCCTCCACCGAGCGGGCGATGCGCTCCACGCCCGACACGGCCTCGGCGGAGCGCTCCGACAGCGCCTGGATGCGCTCGGCGATGGCCTCACCCGAGGACGACTGGCGCGCGTTCTGCTCCGCCAGGGCCTCCACGCGCTCGCCCAGCTCCTTCACGCCGGACAACAGGCGCGAGAGCGACTGGGCCGCGGCGGACGACAGGCCCATGCCCTCGTCCACCTTCGATGTCCCCCGGCGCATCAGCTCCACCGCCGCGGTGGTGTCCGCCTCGTGCTTCGTCAGCAGCTCCTGCACCTGGTCCGCCGCCTCGTGCGTGCGCTCCGCCAGCTTGCGCACCTCGCCGGCGACCACGGAGAAGCCCTTGCCGTGCTGCCCCGCGCGCACCGCCTCGATGGCGGTGTTCACCGCGAGCATCCGCGTCTCGTCCGCCACCGCCTGGATGAGCTGGAGCATCCGCGACGTCGCGCGGCCGGAGGCCTGCAGCTCCTCCACGGTGCGCGCCGAGCGCTCCACCACGTCGACGATCTCCACCATCTTCCGCGACGCCTGGTCCACCGCGACGCCGCCCTCGCGCGCCACCTGTCCGTGGCTCGACGCTGAGCGCGCCGCCACGCGCGCGTCCGCCGCCCCCAGCGAGACATGACGGCTCATCTCCTGGACGGAGCTGGCCGCGCGCTCGAGCGACTCCGCCTGCTCGCGCGTCGTTCGGGACAGCCCGTCCGCCGACACACGGATGCGCTCCGCGTCCGCCGCCGTGTCACCCGCCGCCCGCGTCAGCGCGCCCACCACCTCGCCCAGCCCCGCCACCATGGTGTTGAACGCGCCAGTGAGCTGGCCCACCTCGTCCTCGGTGCGCACCTCCACGCGCACGGACAAATCCCCGCGCGCCACCTGGTGCGCCGCCAGCGCGAGCGCGCGCACGGGCTTCACCACGCGGCGCGAGACATACACCCCCGCCAGCGCCGCCAGAACCAGCGCGCCGCCCACCGCAACGAGGATGCGCCGGCGCACCGCCGCCACCTCCCGGTCGATGTCCTCCACGTACACGCCCGTGCCCAGCACCCAACCCCACGGCTCGAAGAGCTTCACGTAGCTCTCCTTCGGGATGGGGTCCGGCGAGCCCGGCCGCGTCGCCTCGTAGCCCAGCGCGCCCTCGCCTCGCGCCCGCACCAGCGTGACGATGTCCGAGAACACCGGCCGCCCGCGCACGTCGCGGTAGCCCTTCATGTCCTGCCCCACCATCTTTGGCAGGTGCGGGTGCATGACCAGCCGCGTGTCCAGGTCATTGACCCAGAAGTACTCCACCTCCGAGTAGCGCAGCGACGACAGCAGCGCGGACGCCTGCTGTTGCGCCTCGTCGCGCGTCAGCGCGCCCGTGCGCTCGCGCGCCTCGTACACCCGGAGGACTCCGTAGGCCGTCTCCACCGCCTGCCGCAGCCCGCGCACCCGGTCCGCGTGCAGCTGCGCGCGCAGCTGCGGCAACACGTAGCCCAGGATGGCGACGAGCAACGGCAGGGCGACCACGCCCATCGCCACACAGAGCTTCACCAGCAGGTTGCGCCGTCCGAGCGACATCGGCGCGCGAGATTAGTCCTCCCGCCCTCGACGCGCGCGACTCCCAAGGTCGTCTCCCCGTCGATTGCCACCGGTTGTCACAGGTCGCGTCCTCTCCGGCGTACACCGTGTGCGGCAGGGCGAGCGTCACGGCCCGCCTGCCCGCTCGCGACGTTCCGACACACCGGCGCCGACGTCATCCGCCGTCCGACAGGGGATACAACCCTGCGGGGTGGCCCTGGCGGTAGGACTCCCAGGCACCGTAGGAAAATCGACGCCCGACGTATCAGGTCGTCCGCTTCCAGGGGCTCTTCCCCCGACTTCAGGGTGCCGGGTTGAGCGTGGAAGTCGGTTCTTCCGTCGAGAGAAAGGGGCGGGTATCGAGGTACTCGGAACCCCGAAAGTCTCCCTCTACAGCGGTGACCCGCTGGGTGAACAACCTGAGGCTGACCCGACAAGTTCTGTCTGTCTGCCTCTATACGTCCTATGCCAGCGGCCAAACGTTTCGGGTCGGTAAGGCATGGACAAGAAACTGGCAACCACCATCGGAGCGGGAGCAAGAGCCGCGCGGTCCCGGCTGGAGCTCACCCAGGCTGACGTGGCCGAGCGCATCGACGTGGCCACGGAGGTGTATGGGCGGCTGGAGCGCGGCGGCATGCTTCCCAGCGTGCAGACGCTGCTGAAGCTGTGTCACGAGCTGCATGTCTCCGCGGACGAGCTGTTGGGGCTCGCCTCGCAGGGCGCCCCGCCCACGCGCGTCAGCGAGTCGTCGTCGTCCCCACCCGAGCGGCCCGAGGTGCGCCGCCTGCTTCGCACCGTGCGTCAGCTGGAGGCCCCCCACGTGAAGCTGCTGGGGCTGGTGGCCAACGCCCTGGGCCGGCGCTGAAGCGCCCCGCCCGAAGAAGTGAAGGGCGCCGGCCCGCGCCCACCCCCGCATCCCTCACAGATTGGACAGCAGGCGATCCAACTCGTCGGGCTTCACCGGCTTGACGATGTGCAGGTCGAACCCCGCCGCGAGCGCGCGGTCATGGCCCTCCGGCCCGCCGTAGCCGGTAATCGCCACCAGGCGGATGTCGCGGCCGATGCGCATGCGCAGCTCTTTCGCCACCCGGTAGCCGTCCAGCCCTGGCAGGCCGATGTCCACCAGCGCCAGCTCCGGCGGCTTCCTCACCGCCAGCTCCACGCCCTGCAGGCCGTCCGGCGCCACCTCGACGTCGTGGCCCCACAGCTCCAACAGCTCGCGCATGGCCTGACGCGCGTCCGGGTTGTCCTCCACCAGGAGGATGCGCCGGCCCGAGCGCGACACCGTGTTGATGGGCGGCACCAGCGACACCTCGTTCGCGTGCAGGAGCGGCAGCCGCACCACGAACTCGGAGCCCCTGCCGGTGCCGGAGCTCACCGCCTGCACCTGTCCGCCGTGCAGGTGCACCAGCTGGCGCACCAGGGTGAGGCCGATGCCCAGGCCCCCGCGCGTGCGCTCCAGCGAGGTGTCCGCCTGCGCGAACAAGTCGAAGATGCGCGGCAGCACGTCGGGAGGAATGCCGATGCCCGTGTCGCGCACCCGCACCACCGCCTGCGCCGTGCCGTCCACGCCCTCCCGCTCCACGCGCAGGGAGATGTGCCCGCTGTCGGTGTACTTGGCCGCGTTGTCGAGCAGGTTGGTGAACACCTGCTCCAGCCGCGTGGCGTCGCCGCTGAGCACCAGCGGCCCCTCGGGCAGCGACACCTCCAACCCCAGGCCGCGCGCCTCGGTGATGGGGCGGATGATCTGCACCACCTGGAGCAGCACCGCGCGCAAGTCCAGGCGGCCCGAGCGCAGCTCCACCTTGCCGCGGGTGATGCGGCTGACGTCCAACAGGTCGTCCACCAGCCGCGCCAGGTGGTTCGTCTGGCGGTGGATGATGCCGCGCATCCGGGCTTCCTTCGTGTCATCCGTCGGCTTGCGCTCGAGGATGCCGATGGAGGTCATGATGGCGGCGAGCGGGTTGCGCAGCTCGTGCGCGAGCATGGCCAGGAACTCGTCCTTGCGCCGGTCCATCTCCGCCAGCTCGTCCGCGCGCCGGCGCGCCGCCTGCTCCGCGTGCCGCAGCCGCAGGAGCGAGCGCACCGTGGCGATGAGCTCCGAGGACTCGAAGGGCTGGGTGAGGTACGCGTCCGCGCCGGCGTCCAGGCCGCGCGCCTTCTTGTCGGACGTGACGAAGGTGGCGGACGTGTGCATCACCGCGATGGCGGCGGTGTCCGGATTGGCGCGCAGGCGCGCGCAGACCTCGTAGCCGCTGATGTCCGGCAGCTTCACGTCGAGGACGACGACGTCCGGGCGGTGCTGCTCGGCCAGGAGCAGCGCGGCCATGCCGGTGGCCGCTTCGATGACGTGGTAGCCCGCCATCTCGAGGATGCGGTTGACCAGGTATCGGTTGGCGTCGTCGTCGTTGACGTTGAGGACGGTGGCCAGTCGCGGTTCAACCACGGCGCCCCTCCTGTGGGATGTGGGAGCCCAGGCCCGCCTTGGCCAGCGCGTCGCGGATGCGGCCGATGGCCACCTCGCGGCTGAGCGTGTGCTTGGAGAGGATGGCCGCGGTCTCGTTCGCCAGCCGCGCCCGTTCGTCCTCGCGCAGCTCGTGCGAGGTGTGGAGGATGACCGGAATCTCCCGCGTGCGCGGGTCCGCCTTCAGCTCGTCCAGCACGTCGAAGGCGGTGATGTCCGGCAGCACGAAGTCCAGGAAGATGAGCTGCGGCACCTGCTCGCGCGCCAGCCGCACGCCGTCCTTGCCACCGGCGGCCTCCAGCAACACGTAGGGCGTGTCCTTGAGCAGCTGCTTGAGCAGGTAGCGGTGCACGTCGTCGTCGTCGATGATGAGCACCCGCTCCACGGGCCCGCTGCGCGCCAGCTCCTGGAGCTTCTTCTGCAGGCGGACCTCGTCCACCGGCTTGAGCCAGAACTCGTCCGCGCCCAGCGCGCGCGCCTTCTGCTCGCGGTCCGTCACCGTCACCACGAGGATGGGGATGTCGCGCGTGGTCTCGCCGTTCTTCATCTCCGCCAGGAAGCTCCAGCTCGTCTCGCCCTCCAGCATCACGTCCAGCACCATGGCGGCGGGCCGCACGCGCTGGAGCACGCGGCGCGCCTCGTCCGTGCTGCGCACCGGCAGCACCTGGAACCCCGAGCGGGCCAGGTACTTCTCGTAGAGGAACAAGGTCTGCCGGTCGTCCTCCAGCACCAGCACCGGCGCGCGGCTGGCGTCCAGGTGCTGGCTGCGCTCGGACAGCCCCGCCATCTCCGACACTTCCATGTGCACGCGGGGCAGGATGATGGTGAAGGTGGAGCCCTCGCCCGGCACGCTGTGCAGCGACAGCGTGCCGCCGAGCAGCTCCACCAGCCGGCGCGCCAGCGGCAGGCCCAGGCCCGTGCCCTTCACCTTGCGCTGCAGGTGGCTGTCCAGCTGGGTGAACTCCTCGAAGACGCGCTCGTGGTCCGCCGGGGCGATGCCGATGCCCGTGTCCTTCACGGTGAAGACCACCGTGTCGCGCGGGCCCGGAGCCGCGCTGACGGTGACGTGGCCGGCCTCGGTGAACTTCAGCGCGTTGGACACCAGGTTGCGCAGCACCTGGCTCAGCCGCGTCTCGTCCGTCTCCAGCTCCAGCGGCGCCTCCGGCTCCACCAGCCGCAGGTCCACCGGCGAGCCCGGCGGCAGCATGGGCTTCATCATGCCGCGCAGCGCGCTGAGCAAATCGTGCACCACGAAGCGGCTGTGGCGCAGCGTCGTCTTGCCCGCCTCCACCTTGGACAAATCCAAGAGGTCGTTGACCAGCTCGAAGAGCGACTCGGCGGAGTTGCGGATGAACTGGACCTGCTTCTCCTGCTCCGAGGACAGCGGCCCGTTGATGGGGTTGAGCAGGACCTTGGACAGGCCGAGGATGGAGTGCAGCGGCGTGCGGAACTCGTGGCTGACGTTGGCGACGACGCGGCTCTTGATCTCCGCGGCGCGGTGCAGCCCCTCCGCCTTCTCGTCCAGGGCCGCGTGCAGGCTGCGCACGCCGCGGTTGGACTCCTCCAGCTCGCGGTTGAGCCGCAGCAGCTCATCCGCGCGGCGCTTGAGCTCGCGGCGCTGGCTCTCCGCCTCGCGGTGCAGCGCGGACAGCTCGCTCATCGACGTGCTCACCTGCTCCAGCGCGTGGCCGTAGTCCTCCGGTACCAGGCTGCCCACCAGCAGCACCCCGCCCTCATGCGGGCGCGCGCGGAAGGCGAACGTGGTGGGCGTCTGGCCGCGGCACAGGATGAGCTCCCAGCCGTCCACGCGCTCGTCGCGCGCTTGGATCAACAGCCGGTCCACCTTGTCCTCGGTGCCCTGGGCCGCCAGGGCCCGCAGCGTCTTGCCCGGGGCGGCCTCGAGCACGCCCTGCGCGCGCGGGTCCACCCACGTGAGCACGCCCTGCGCGTCGCACATCATGGCGACTTCGCGGCTCAGCTCGTCCACGGCGAGGCCCATGTCGGGAGCGGAGAGTCTCATGAGCGAGTCTCCTCCCACGAAACACCCGCGGTGGCGAGCAGCGCGCGCGCCTCGGGATGCCGGCCTCCCAGCACCGCCTTCAACATCCCCAGCACCGTGGGGAAGGCGAGCAGGCCGAAGCCCCGCCGAGGCCAGAAGCCCACGTACCAGCGCACGTGGTCCGCCATCAGCTCGGGCTTGTCCGCGTCCAACGCGTCGGCCAGGTATGAAAGCTGGAGTCTCAGCTCTTCCTCCAATCGTGGGCGGTCCTCCTGGGTGAGGTAGAGGGCCAGCCGGGCGGTGGCGGCACGGGACAGCTCCGCCGCATCGTCCTGCAGGGTGCGAGAGGGACCTTCCGGGTAGCGCAGGGCTTCCCGGGCGGCGCGCACATGCTCGTACGGCTCGGTGCCGGGGCCCCACCCCTCGGCCTCCAGCGCGGAGGCCAGCCCGGCGAAGTTCGCGTCGAGATGGAAGGTGGACATTCCCCGCGACACCAGCAAGGTGCGCAGCCAGCGCGCATAGCCCTCCATCACCGAGGGGCGATGCTCGTCGAGGGATTGCACAAGGTAGCGCACATGGAAGCGCGCATCCTCGTCGCCGAAGCGGCGTGCGCGCTCGGGGCCGTAGCGCGCCTCCCAGAAGGGGTCTTGATACATCGGCTCGACGGAGGCCTGGGCAATGACGTCAGCGCGCGCTGCCAACTGGCGACTCGGTGTCTCCATGCGTTTTCCTCAAACTCCCAGCGTGCGGCAGGCGGACGAGACGAGCTCGCGCGCGTCCTTGCCGTGGAAGGTCACGTGCAGCTCCTTCTCCAGGCCGGGGGCCCATCGGAAGGCGTGTCCGCCGACGGCGATGGGCAGGTGGGGGGCGACTGCTCTTGCGGCATCCACCGCGCGGCGCAGCGCGGGCAAGTGGTACGACATCGTCACGGACAGGGCGAGCAGGTGCGGCGTCTCCTCACGCAGCATGCGCGCCAGGTGTTCGGAGGGGACGTTGGCGCCCAGGAAGCGCACGTCGAAGCCCGCCATCTCCAGGAAGTCACTGGCCATGCGCGCGCCCACCTCGTGCAGCTCGCCTTCGACGCACGACACCATGATGACCTTGCCGTTGGGCGGGTCGCGGGGCAGGTGGCGGTAGAGGTGGGCGAGGGCCAGCTGGGAGACGGCGGTGGCCAGGTGCTCCTGGGCCACGGAGATGATGTTCTCCTGCCACATCCGACCAATCTCGTACTGGGCCAGCTGGATGACCTCCAGGTGGATGATCTGCAGGGGGATGCCCCGCAGGAGGCCGTCATCCACGAGCAGGCGCAGGGCTTCCTTCCGGTTGCCCGCGAGCTGCGCCGCCAGGTAGCGCGTCCTGAGCTGGGTGAGGGCGTCTTCGGTCACGGGTGTCACGAGCTCGGGGGGGCGTCGAGTATCGGAAAGTAGTGACGGGAACCTGCCTCGATACAGTCGAGTACACGCGCGAGGGGGTGTTTTCATCGACAACCTGACACTGAACGCCTGGGAAGACGAGCGCTCGTGAGGCCGCCCGTCCTGTAGATTTTGCAGGTGGCGTGGGCGCATCGGCCTTCGCCGACAGGAGGAATCGGGATAGGGAATCCGGACGCGAAGAGGCTGGTGACACTTTTCGAAGCCACCGGTGTTCCCTTTCGCGGAACGAGGGAGGCGCGAGCCGGTGTCTATCGATGTGGAGGCCTACTACCGCCGCTACGGCCCCCAGGTGCTCCGGCGCTGCCGCTTCCTCCTGCGTGACGAGGAGAAGGCCGTGGACGCCATGCACGACGTGTTCGTGCAGCTCTTGCGCTATCAGGGGGCGCTGAAGGACGCCGCTCCCTCCAGCCTGCTGCACCGCATCTCCACCACCGTGTGCCTCAACCGCCTGCGCGGCGCCCGGCGCCGTCCGGAGGACCGCGAGGACGAGCTGGTGCTGCAGATCGCCTCCGCGGACGACACCGAGTCGCGGGCGAGCGCGCGGGGCATGCTGGACCGGTTGTTCGGACGGGTGCCCGCGTCCAGCCGCGACATCGCGGTGCTGCACCTGGTGGATGGGATGACGCTGGAGGAGACGGCGCGCGAGGTGGGCCTGTCCGTGTCCGGTGTGCGCAAGCGCCTGCGCGCGCTGACGTCCGTGTTGCAGGAGCTCGAGCTGGAGGCCGCATGACTTCCCCCCAACGCACCCCGGACTGGCTGCTGGAGCGAATCCTGTTGGGTGAGCTGCCCCCCGACGAACTGGCCGCCGCGCGAGCGCGGCTCGAAGCGGAGCCCGAGGGGCGCGCGCGCCTGGCCGCGCTGGAGGCCGACACGCGCGCCACCCTGGCGCGGCTCCCCGCCGAGCGTGTGGCCCGCGAGGTGGATGCGCGATTTCGCCGAGGCGCCGAGCGCCCTGCGTCCCGTCCCGCCTGGCTGACGCCGGCGTTGGGCATGGTGCCCGTGCTGGCGGCGCTCGCGCTGTTCATGGTGGTGAAGCCGTCGTCGCGGCCCGCGGACGGCGTGGACGCGCCGGTGGCCGGGTGGGACACGGAGACCACGCGCTCCAAGGGCCTGAAGCCGAAGCTGGAGGTGCACCGTCAGCGGGGGCAGGCGGACGAGATGCTCCCGGACGGCGCGCGCGCGGCGCCGGGGGACGTGGTGCAGCTGGCGTACGTCGCGGCGGGACAGGCGCACGGCGTCATCCTCTCCGTGGACGGGCGGGGCTCCGTCACGCTGCACGCGCCCGAGCACGGGGCCCAGGCCGCCACGTTGTCCCCCTCCGGCACACAGCGGCTGCCAGGGGCCTACGAGCTGGACGACGCGCCGCGCTTCGAGCGCTTCTTCCTGGTCACCTCGGACGCGCCCTTCGCGGTGGAGCCGGTGGTGGAGGCGGCCCGGCGGCTGGCGGTGTCGGCCGGGGCCGACACCTCGTCGCTCATGTTGCCCGAGGGCTTGACGCAGGTGTCCTTCACGCTTCAAAAGAAGGAGTGATGAATCCCCGAGCCCTTCTCGCACTGTGGCTGTGGGCGGGGGTGGCGGTCGCCGAGGTCCGGGCGGCGCGTCCCCTCGCGATGGAGGAGGGTGAAGGTGCGTTCGCGCAGTCGGCGGACCCCAACCCGGAGCCGGGCCGCCGCGGGCTGCGCAAGGGCAACGTCCACATGGAGCTGTGGTCGAGCGACATCCAGCTCGCCAACCTCGCGGTGAAGCTGGGTGGTGGCCCCTTCTACCTGACGCTGCTCGCGGGCATCGAACCGGGCAGCCGCGACGAGGCCCGCTTCAACTTCGGCCTGGGCGTGGGCGGGCACATCGTGCTGTCGCACCGCTTCTGGTTGGACCTGGACGTGACGGGCGGCGCGGTGCAGCCGGTGCAGAAGCCGCTCGAGGGCGACGGCGGCAACGTGCTGGGCCAGCTTCGCTTGATGCTGGGCGTCCAGGTGATGCCGCGCTTCGCGGTGTTCGTCGGCCCCACGTACAACGCGTGGCTCGTGTGGGGACAGCCGGACTTCGCGTCGGTGACGCGCATCTCCGTGAGCGAGAGCCACCCGAAGGCCGACAAGCGCTTGCAGCACTGGCCCGGCCTCCAGCTGGGTCTGCACTTCTGACGGCTACTCCACCTTGCTGGCGCGCAGCACCGTGGCGTCGCCCGCGGGCCCCGCCTTGGCGCGCGTCTCCAGCGTGGCGCGGATGCGCAGGCCGCCGCTGGTGGTCTGCTGCATGAGCGACTCCATCTGCTGCTCGTTGCCGCCCGTCACCGCCGTCAGGTCCAGCTCGTGGACGGGAATCGCGTCCATGCCCGGCTTGTCCGCCAGCACCGCGTTGTACGAGGGGCAGGGCGGGGCGATGCACCGGATGCCGCTGTCCGTGACGATGTAGACGGCGCTCTCACCCGCCTTGGCCTCGCCGCCGTTGCCGGAGGAGGGCGGCGGGGCGACGGGGGTGCCGCTGCGGTCATTGTCGGGGGCGGCGTTCTCGGCGGCCGGGCGGGTGTCGCCCGAGGAGGGCGTACCGGGCTCGCCCGCGGCCGACGACGAGGAGGCGGACGGCTTGCTGCATCCAGCGGCGAAGCCCAGCGCGAGGGCGGCGAGCAACAGCGGGCGGACGTTCATGGGAAGCTCCGGAAGGCGGGAAGGCACCTAGTGTCCATCGCCCCCGGCGATTGGGCCAGTCTCCCGTTCACCCGGCTGACTGGCGGTCAATTGGACTGTCCGTGGCTGAATGCCCGTACAGCGCGGGTAGGGTGGCTGATGGGGGTGAGTTGACGTCCTGACGGCGGGATTCGCACTGTTTTGTCGCGTTGACCCGCTCGTACTCACGGGCTACATCGACCCCCCTGATCGGCCCCCTCCGGGGGGCCGGGATTCAAGGACGCCCTCCGATGGAATTCCGCATCGCCGCCGACGAGCTGAAGAAGGCCCTCTACCGCGCCCAGGGCATCGTGGAGCGCAAGACGACGATGCCCATCCTGGCCAACGTGCTCGTCAACGCGACGAAGGGCGGCATCACCGTCACCGCGTTCGACCTGGACATCGGCATCGTGTCCGAGCACCCCGCCGAGGTCATCAAGACGGGCGCCGTCACGCTGAGCGCCAAGTACGTCTTCGACATCGTGCAGAACCTGCCGGACGCGCAGGTGACGCTCAAGAAGCTGGCGAACAACTACGTGGACATCGCCAGTGGTTCGGCCCACTTCAAGATTGTCGGCATGGCGGCGGAGGAGTACCCCAAGCTGCCCAAGGAGGAGAACGCCCCGCTGGTGCAGGTGGGCGGCAACACCCTCCTGGAGATGATCAAGAAGACCCAGTTCGCCATCTCCAGCGATGAGACGCGCTACATCCTGAACGGCGTCTTCTTCGAGCCCCAGACCCACGGCAAGGTCCGCATGGTGGCCACGGACGGTCACCGGCTGTCGCTCATCGAGCGGGAGCTGACGGGGGACTTCAAGCTCAAGAGCGGCGTCATCATCCCGCGCAAGGGGCTGATGGAGCTCAAGCGCCTGTTGGACGAGGCGCCGGACGCGGAGTGCCACCTGGGGTTCGCGGAGAACTCGGCGCTCTTCAAGAAGCCGGGCCTGACGATGGTGATGCGGCTCATCGACGGGCAGTTCCCCGAGTACCAGCGGGTGATTCCGAAGGAGGGCGAGAAGGTCGTCCTCGTGCCCAAGGTCAGGCTGCTGGAGGGGCTCAAGCGCATCGCGCTGTTGTCCGCGGACAAGAGCAACGCGGTGCGAATCGGGCTGGCGGAGAACAAGCTCATCATCACCGCGAGCAACCCGGACCTGGGCGAGGCGCGCGACGAGGTGGAGCTGGCGTACCAGGGCAAGGACATCACGGTGGGCTTCAACGCGCGCTACCTGATGGACGTGCTCGCGGTGACGGACACGGACGAGGTGAGCTTCGAGCTGGGTGACGAGCACAGCCCGGGCGTGCTGCACGCGCCGGGGGACCGCACGTTCACCGCGGTGGTCATGCCGATGCGCGTCTGAGTCGGCCAAGGCCGGCGTGTCGCCGTGCGAGCCCATGCGTCTCCGAGCCTCCGAGGCCGGACCGCATGGGCTTTTTCGTGGGCGCGAAGAAGAGGGGACGGCTCCGCGCTCGCCTGGTCGTGGAGTCCGGGTCCCCGCGCGGCTCGCGTGATGCCTCATTCTGGACGGGGACCGCGCGGGGTGTGCGCTCAGGAGGGCAGGGCGAGGTCCCAGGTGACACATCGTGCACGCTCTCCGAGGAGAGCGGGGCCGGGGGCCTGCGGGATGCGGGGCGCGCTTTTATAGTGAGGCCGTGGCCACGCACCCGGACAACCTGCGCGCACGACTGGAGGACCGCGCGGACCTCCTGGAGGCCACGCGCCTGCGCTACGTCGCCCTGCGCGGCATGTTGGATGCCTTCTTCTGGAAGGACCGGGTGCGCGCGCACTTCGAGCTGCTTCGCGAGGTGGCCCAGGTGCAGCCCGAAGTCGACGCCACGCTCGCCGCGCTCCAGCGTCGCGCCACCGCCGAGAGCTGGCCGCGCGACGCCGCGCCCATGAAGTTGATGGCCGAGGTGACGCGGCTGCGGGACGCCGTGCAGCAGGTGGCCCGGAAGCGACTGCCGGAGGCGGAGCGCGCGTCGTCGCTGGGCGAGATGTTGCTGGGGCTCGAGGAGGTGGTGCTGGAGGCGGGGCCGCTGCTCGGCCGACGCACGTGGGCACGGGCCATCGAGCTGTTGCCACGCAACCTCCCGGAGCTGCGCGCCGCGTGCGCCGCGGCCGAGGTGTTCGAGCGCGTGTTCAAGCGGCCCTCGCAGCCGGGGGCCCTGCCCTTCAGCGAGGCGGAGGCGGATGAGCTGCGTCGCGCCCTGCCACTCGCGGAGTCCGCGCTGGGCGCGCTGTGGGCGCGGCTGGAGCACTTCGACACCAGCGGGCGGGTGAAGGAGTTCCTGTCGCGCCGGGCCTCGCGTACGCCGCTGCATGCGCCTCGGAGCGGGCCGGAGCTGGTGCTGCACGCGGCCTTCTGGCACGGCGTGGCGCGGGCGAGGTTGCGCGCGTTGCTGGAGGCGCGCCTTGCGCCCGTGTTGCCACTGGAGCCAGAGGTGCCCGCGCTGCTGCCGTGGATTGCCGCGCGCGAGGCCGCTTCGGGAGGCGAGGCGAAGCTCGGCGCGGGGGAGTCCTTCGACGAGGGACGCGCGGGTCTGTTCGAGCTGGCCGCGGAGCTGGCGTCACTGTCCCACGAGCGCCCCACGGGCGCGTGGAACGAGGAGGCCGCGTGGACGCGGCTGTGGAGCGCGGCGCGGCGAGCACGTGACGAGAGCGGCACGGACGTGGAGCGACTGCGCGATGCCTTGCGCCTGTTCGTCATCCTCCGTGGCACGGAGCAGACCCCGGCCCGACTGTTCTCGCCATCGCGCGCGTCACCCCGTGCCTCCGAGGAGCCAGGGCGCGACGTGCGGGACATGAAGGACCTGCCCGCGCTGGTCCAGGCCGCGAGGCACGCGGCCACGCGCCAGGGCTGAGCGGATGCCCCGACGCGTCGGACCTGTCTGAGGACGCACGCTCAGCGCATCGCGAGGCGCACGCCACGCCGCGACGTGCTCGTCGTTGCGCGAGGCCCCATGCGCGGCCCCCGCGTGCATGGGCCTCCCGCGATGAAGGCGAGAGGCCCGGTCCGTCATGCCTCCGCGGGGCGATGGGACACCAGCGGCATCAACCGCGACGCGATGGCCGCCACCAGCGCATCCTCGGCGAACGCCGCCGCCATGCTCGGCACGCGGAACCGGGTCGTGGCCAGCTTGCGCAGCGAATAGAACGTCCACGTCGACGCCGCCGCCGCGAGCCCACCCAGCGCCGCCGCGAGCACCACGCGCCTTCGCGTCTGCCCCGACGCCGACGTCGCCGCGGCCACCGCGCCCATGAAGATGCGGCCCGTCATCGGCACCAGCTTCACGCGTGCGGGCGTCGTCGGCAGCTTGTCCCCCACCAGCTCCCCGAGCGTCAGCACCTCCAACACCCGAGGCACCCAGGGTTTCGACAGCGCGACGGACAGCGGGTCCGTCCTCGGCTCCGGAGACTCCGCCAGCCGATGGCTCACCAGCGCCGGCGCGCTCATGCTCCGCATCCCCGCCATCACTCCCAGCCCGACGGGCGTCAACCAGTGTCCTCGTTGCACGGCTTCCACCTCCTCTTCGAGTTGTGACTTCAGTCGCCCCGGTGCCCGCTGCGCGAAGAAGCGCACCGGCCCCAACTCCTCCAGCTCATGGCCGGAGTGGTCCACCTTGCCGTGCTCCGCGGGCCGCCCCGCGAGCTCCGGGTGATGCCACGTCAACGCGCGCAGACGCGCATGCGTCAGCCGATGCCACGCGCGCTGATACCGCCGCCCCACCACCGTGAAGCCCACCCGGCTCCACCAGGTGGGGAACCGCCCGGGCCGCCACGCCGCCTCGATGTGGAAGCGCACCTCGCCCGTCTCGTGACTCTTGCGCAGGAGGAACCACTCGCGCCCCTCCTCGATGTGGCCCCCCAGCGTCTCGAAGCTGAAGCCGAACACGCTGCACGTCTCCCCATGCTCCTCGCGCGTATCCCCCACGCGCGCGGCGCACAGGAAGCGCAGCCGCTGCGCCAGCGACTTGAGCTCCAGCAGCACCGTGCGCCCATGCAGCGGCGAGTCCGCGTTGAAGTGCCAGCGCACGATGCGCGGGTCCGAGAAGTCGAACGTCTCCAGCACCCCCTTCGCGCGCGCGAAGAGCCCATCCGCCACCGGCAATCCCGGCGCCTCGCGGCCCAACGAGGCCACCGAGTGCACCTGGTTCCATCCGCCCTCCAGCGTCATCTCCCCCGACGCCGCCTCGAAGTTGCGCGAGAGCGCCCGCGCCGCCTCCAGCCTCGGAGCCAGCTCCTCGTCCGTCCAACCCGAGAGCCATCGCCACTCAATCATCGGCTTCGTCTCCTCGCGCGAGGAACGTGGGACCCGCCGTCACGTCGCCCCCCTGGGGCTCGTCTTCCAGCTCCGCCGTCTCCGCGTGGATGACACCCACCACGCCCTCGCCCGTGGACACCGCCACGCGCAGCACGAACTCCGTCCAGGTGTTGGTCTGCATCGCCTCGCCCCCCGCCACGAAGCCCCAGTAGTGGAAGGGCGAGCCGGAGCGCGCCCGGCTGCGGATGTGGAAGAGCACGTCCCCGTACTCGTTGCGGTACGCGCCGAAGGTGATGCGCCCGGCCTCCGGGTGCCCCGGCAGCGTGGCGAGCGTCAGGCTCTGCCGGTCCTTGTGGATGACGCGCACGCCGAACGTCCCCGCGCCCTGGATGTGCACCGTGAGGTGCTCCCCCAACTCCAGCGGCTGCCCCTCGCGCGAGGGGCCCTCCCGCTCGAAGACACACAACTCGTCCGGCGCCAGCTCCGGGAAGCGCCGGGCCACCCAGTCCACCAGGTCCGACGGCCGGTGATGGCATTGGCGGATGACCGCCCAGTAGTCGCGTTGCAGCAGCGGCCCCGCGCCCGCTTCCGGGAGCTGGAGGTCGCCCGCCTCGCCCTCTGTCGTGTCTGGTGTGTGGTTCACCCTCTCGCCCTTCGCCAGGTCCGGTCCCACCATGATGGGGACCGCCACGACGGGAGGCATGGGGCCTCCTCGCCCGTGCGGGGCATGGGCGGGCCTGACCGGCCGCCAGGGGAGGGAGCATGAGCCTGGACGTCAACCCAGCGAGCGAGGCCTCGAAGCACGACTACGAGGCACCGCCCGTCGTGCGCGCAGAACACGCCGACGGCTCGTTCACCCGCCTGATTGAACAGCAGACGGCCAAGGTGCCCTCACACGTCTTCCTGTTCGCCAGCCTCTGCTCGATGGGCGTGTCCCTGGGCCTGGAGCTGGCGGGCCGCACGCAGCCCGCGCGCTTCATCGGCTCGTGGGTGTCACCCCTCTTGGTGATGGGCGTCTACAACAAGCTGGTGAAGCTGCTCGGCTCGCGCTGAAGGCCCGCCGAATCACTCCACCACGTCCACCGTCCCCAGCGGCAGGTCCACGCCGTTGACGCGCACGTCCATGCGGTGCGGCCCGGCGTAGTGGCGGCGCGTGGACAGCTGCGCCAGCGACACGCGCTTGCCCACCTCCTCCTCCTGGCCCGCGCCGAGCACCAGCTCGCGCACCTTGAAGACCTTGGGCTGGGGCGCCTCGCCCCGGGACTTGAAGAAGTGCACCGCCAGGTCCACCACCAGCGACTGCTCCTTCCGGGAGCGGTTGGCCACCACGAAGCGCACGTCCATGGCGCCGCCCAGCTTCGCGCGCTTGGGCAGCTGCGTGGCGCGCACCTCGATGCCGGAGGGCTTGCCCGCGCCCACCACCTCCAGCGCGGAGGGCTCGCCGCGCTTGATGGCGAAGCGCAGCGCGTGACGCACCAGCCACTCGCGCTCCGGCGTGGCGTCCTTCATCCACTTCTTGGCCACCTTCACCAGCACGTCCGGGTGGTCCTTGCCGATGTCGTTGAGGTTGTTGGCCACCGACCTGCGCACGTACAGCTCCGGGTCGTCCTTGAGCAGCTCCAACAGCCCGAGCACCGGCGTCGGGTCCTGCTGGAAGGCCCGCAGGCGGGAGCCCCACGGCAGCCTCGGCCGCGTGCCCTCGGAGACGAGCCGCCGTACGTGCACGTTCGAATCCGAGGCCCATTCGGCGAGCCGCGCCAGCGTCTTCTCGGGGTGCTTCTCCAGGAACGGCCGGATGGAGAACTCCGCGGTGAAGCGCTGGGTGAGCGCGTGCTGCGCCTTCATGGACTCCTCGAAGTGCCCCAACCCATACTCCGCCACGAAGGTGGTGTGGGGCAGGTAGAAGAAGACCTCCATGCCTCCCACCCGGTCCACCTCCCGCACCGGCCCCAGCGAGCGCAACAGCACCTGCACTGCCTTCGGATAGTCTTCAGGCAGCGAGCGCCGCATGGCCAGACACAGGTGCCGGGCCCGGCCCACCAGCTCGTGTGCCTCCAGGCCCGCTCGGGCCTCGCGCAGGAACGTGTCGAGGGGGAAGGAGGGGTGCACGCGGTGCAGCGAGGTGCCCAGCCGCTCCACCAGTCGCGCGTCGAAGAAGGTCTTGAGTGGCTCCGCCATGATGGGTTCCAACAAACCCTGTCAGGACGTGGCCCACAAGACGTGTCCTACCTTTCCGCGCTGCCAGGAATGACAGTCTTCTGCTAGTCGTATGGGCCGTGCCGACACGCAAAGGCCACGGCTCTCGGGGTGGGAAGCAGCGCAAGCAGACGGGCCGTACGGCCGGTGTGGAGGGCGTCGTGCGCCCATTCGAGCCCGCGCTGCGAGAACAGCTCTCCTTCGTGACGGACCCGCTGGCGCTGCTGGAGGGCTTGTTCCTCCACTCGCCCGTGCCCTACGCCATCTTCGACGTGGAGGGCCGCTGCCGGCTGAGCAACCCGGCGTACCGGGCGATGTTCGGCTCGGTGCCGCCGCCCGAGTACAGCCTCTTTCGCGACGAGCTGGTCGCGAAGCTGGGATTGGATGTCCTGCTGCGCCGGGCCTTCGCGGGTGAGACGGTGCAGACGCCGGTCGTCTGGTACGACGTGAAGGAATTGCGGCACATCGAGGTGAAGGACGCGCACCGCATCGCCATCGCGTGTACGTGTTTCCCGCTGACCGCGTCCGGAGGCGAGGTGCGCCACATCGCCCTGGCCTACAAGGACGTGACGGCGGAGCTGGCCGCGCGCGAGGCGGAGCAGCTCGAGCGCGGTCGGCTCTACCAGCTGCTCACGCAGTCCCCCGTCGCCATCAACCTCCTGCGCGGCCCGGAGCTGCGGTTCGAGTTCGCCAACCCGCTGCTCCAGAAGCTGATGGGCGGGCGCGCGCTGGTGGGCCGCGCGCTGCTGGAGGCGATTCCAGACATCTCCCCGGAGCTGGTGAGCCTGTACCTGGGCGTGCTGGAGACGGGCGAGCCGGTGGCGGCGCACGAGTACCCGCTGGCCATCGACTATGCGGGCCAGGGCCAGGTGGAGACGCGCTACTGGAACATGCTCTACGAGCCTTTGCGCGACGAGCGGGGGCGCGTGGATGGGCTGGTGACGTTCGCCTTCGAGGTGACCGAGCAGGTGCTCGCCCGGCACGCGGTGGAGAACCAGCAGCGGTGGTTGGAGGCGGTGCTGGACTCCATGCCCATGCCGGTGGTGATGGCGGAGCCGGGCACGGGCAACCTCGTCTTCTCCAACGCGGCGGCGGACCGGCTGCATGGCCAGCACATCCCCACGCGGGTGCCCGCGTCGGAGTACGGCGCCTTGTTCCACGTCACGGACCTGCAGGGGCGCAGGTTCACCGCAGACGAGCTGCCGTCCTCGCGCGCGGCGCGGGGCGAGAAGCTGGAGGGCATGGAGGCGGTGTGGCACACGGAGGTGGGCGAGCGGGTGCTGAGCATCTCCTCGGAGATGTTGCCCGCGATGCATGGCCACCCGGCGGTGACGCTGCTGCCCTTCCTGGACATCACCCGGCTGAAGACGGTGGAGCAGCGGCTGCAGGAGGCCATCCGCGCGCGGGACGAGTTCCTCTCCGTGGCGAGCCACGAGCTGAAGACGCCGCTGACGGTGTTGAGCCTGCGGCTGCAGGCCTTCGCGCGCGCGACGCTCTCCGACCCGGACTCCGCCTGGGCGCTGCGCCACGGCCGCGAGGTGCAGGGGATGATTCGTCAGGTGATGCGGCTGGCGGACCTGGTCAACGGCCTGTTGGACGTGTCGCGCATCGGCACGGGACGGCTGCGATTGGAGCTGGAGCCGGTGGACCTGCGCGCGCTGGTGCAGGAGGTGGTGGTGCGCTTCCAGCCGGAGGCCGAGCGCGCGGAGTGTCAGGTGGAGCTGGAGGGCGGGCCGCCCGCGGTGGGGATGTGGGACCGGATGCGGCTGGAGCAGGTGGTCACCAACCTGGTGTCCAACGCGCTGAAGTACGGCGCGGGGCGGCCCGTGTTGTTGCGCGTGGAGCAGGACGTGGGGCTCGCGCGCCTGAGCGTGCGCGACGAGGGCATCGGCATCAGCCTGGATGCCCAGGCGCGCATCTTCCACAAGTTCGAGCGCGCGGTGTCCGAGCGCAACTACGGCGGCCTGGGCCTGGGGTTGTATGTCGCGCGCACGCTGGTGGAGGCCATGCGGGGCGTCATCCGCGTGGACAGCCACCCGGGACAGGGCTCCACCTTCATCGTGGAGCTCCCGCTCGCGCCCGAGAGGCCCCTCGACGTGGCCGCCACGGACCTGGCGTCTTGAGCGCGAGATAACCTCCCTTGTCGGTCCCAACGCGGGTATACGGGGGGCGCCGTGCGCCTCCTCGCACTCCACGTCCAGGACTTCCGCAATCTCGCGCAGGTGTCGCTCACCCCGAGTGCCCACGCCACCATCGCGGTGGGGCAGAACGGGCAGGGCAAGACGAACCTGCTGGAGGCGCTGTACTTCCTCGCCACGCTCAAGCCGCTGCGCGCCGGCCGGCTGTCGGAGCTCGTGCGCTGGGGCACCCAGACGGCCCGCGTGTCCGGCCGCTTCCTGCTCAAGGGGGCCGAGCGCGAAATCTCCGTGGAGGTGGGCGGCGGCACCCGGCAGGCCTTCGTGGACGGCAAGAAGGCCGCGAGCCTGGAGGAGTACTTCGGCGGCGTCTCCGTGGTGGCCTTCACCCCGGATGACCTGGAGGTCGTGAAGGGTGGGCCGGACTCACGGCGGGCCTTCCTGGACCGCGCCGTGTTCAACCGCTTCCCCGCGTACCTGCGCGAGAGCCGCGAGTACGCGCGCGCGCTGAAGAACCGCAACCGCCTGCTGCGCGAGGGCGGCGCGGTGGACCCCGCCTACCTGGACGCCTACGACGAGACGCTCGCCAGGGCCGGCGCGCGCATCTACTCGCGGAGGCGCGCGCTGATGGCGGAGCTGGCGCCGCGCGCGCAGGCGACCTTCGCCTCGATTGGTCGCACGGTGGACCCGGCCGTGTATGGCTATCACCCGGCGCACCTGGCGGGTGACTTCGCCACGGCGGACGAGCCCGCGCTGGCCGCGTCCCTGCGCGAAGCCCTGACGGCCCGGATGCGGCGGGATCTGGACCGGGGCTTCACCTCGGTGGGGCCGCACTCGGACGATGTGTCGGTGACGCTGGGGGGCCGCAGCGCCCGGGCCTACGCGAGCCAGGGGCAGCAGCGCGCGCTGGTGCTCGGCTGGAAGATTGCTGAAATCGAGAACCTGGAGTCCTGCACGGGCTTCCTGCCACTGCTGATGCTCGACGACGTGTCGAGCGAGCTGGACCCGGAGCGCAACGCCTACCTGATGGACTACCTGGCGAGGAGCGGCGCGCAGGTCTTCCTGTCCACCACGGATGGCTCGCTGGTGAGGGGCGCCGCGGCCGAGGACACGCTGTGGCTCTCCGTGCACTCGGGCACGGTGACGCTGCGGGAACAGACCGCGCCCCCGGCCGGCTGACGGCTCAGTGCACCGAGCGACGCCGGTGCCAGGGCCAGTGCACGTTCATCCGCCGCGCGTGATGCACGGGCAAGTCCTGTTGTCGCACGTTGCCGAAGACGCTGAACCGGAACTCCGCCCACAGCACGCCGAAGGCCGCGGCGAACAGGAAGGTCCCCAGCGTGAGCCACCACACGGTGCCGCTCACCAGCGCGACGATGCCCAGCAGGAACAGCGCGATGCTGAACCCCGCCGCCCAGTCGCGCAGCCGCTTCGATTCGCTGAAGGCCATCCCCATGGCGACGACCGAGAGCACCAGCAGGGCGGCCACCATGCCGTACGCCGTGCGGTCGAACAGGCCGGCGATGGAGAGTAGGAAGACGCCGAAGCCGAACACCGCGAGTCCGCCGTCCATGGGACCTCCTTCCGAGGGGTGACACCTGGAACCTGCGAACGGGTGTTCCTCCCAGACACTGCCCCCGCCCGGAGCCGGGCGTGATTGTCCGAGGACGGGGCGGACGGGCCAGCCCCCTTTTCCAGGGAGGGAATGCCACGGCAGTGTTCCGGTATCACGCACCTCTTCGTGCAACCCGCGAGGTTCAGTGTCCGGTACCCACCATCCAGGGGTGGGAGAAAGGGCGAGGTCGTGGGCGTTCCAGTACACGGAATTTCTTGCAGCGACGGCTGGGCTGTCGCATGACTTGCCCGCAAGGGCCGGACGTAGATGCCGCGAAGAACGGTGCCATGCCGAGGATGACGCTGCTGCTCGTGTTGCTTCTTGCCTCCTGCGTGGGCTGCCGCCGCGTGAGCTTCGAGGACTCCGTGTTGTCCAAGCCGGACGTGCGCTACCGCGTGGGTGAGCTGCCCAAGCACTGGCGCCGGGTGTGGCTGGACGGCAACGACCTGGCCTTCGCCGAGGAGGGCACCGGCCGCGCGCTCTCCATCAACGCCACGTGTGAGGGGCATGACGACCCGCCGCTCCCGGTGCTCACCCGCCATCTGTTGATGGGCTTCACCGAGCGCCAGGAGGTGGCCACGAGCGTGGTCGCCATGGACGGGCGCGAGGCCTTGCGCAGCCGCTACCTGGCGAAGATGGACGGCGTGCCGGTGGAGCTGGAGCTGGTGGTGCTCAAGAAGGACAACTGCGTGTTCGACTTCTCCTACGTGGCGCCGCCGGGGCTGGCGATGGAGCGCATGGCGGACTTCGACGCGCTCCTGGCGGGCTTCGAGTCGGAGCACGTCGGATGAACGCCTCGACGGAAGCGGACGCGGACGAGCACGTGTCGACCCCGAGCCCCGGGCTCTGGGACAAGGCGAAGGAGCGGCTGGAGTCGCTGGGCGCGATGACGGTGATGACGGGGCAGGTGCTCCAGCGCGTGGTGCGGCCCCCGTTCGACTTCAAGACGCTCATCTTCCACATCGAGTCGCTGGGGGTGCGCTCGCTGCCCATCGCGCTGCTGACGGCGATGTTCGCCGGGCTCGTCATCTCGTTGCAGTTCGGTTACTTCCTGGCGCGCTTCGGGGTGCAGTACACGGTGGGGCGCGTGGTCATCCTCACGCTGTTCCGCGAGCTGGCGCCGGTGCTGACGGCGCTCACGGTGGGCGCGCGGCTGGGCAGCGGCATGGCGGCGGAGCTGGGCGCCATGACGGTGACGGAGCAGGTGGACGCCATCCGCGCGCTGGGGGCGGACCCGCTGCGCAAGCTGGTGGTGCCGCGCGTGCTGGCGTGCCTGCTGGTGATGCCGGTGCTCACGGTGTTCGCGGACGTGGTGGGGCTGGTGGCGGGCGCGGTGGTGGTGAACACGCAGTACGCCATCTCCTTCGACTTGTTCTTCCAGGGCGCGCTGGACGCGGTGTTCATGCAGGACTTCGTGTCCGGGGTGTTCAAGGGCGCGGTGTTCGGCTTCATCATCGGCCTGGTGGGCTGCTTCAAGGGGCTGACGGTGGAGGGCGGCACGGAGGGCGTGGGACGCGCCACCACGCAGACGGTGGCGATTACCTCCGTGGCGGTGTGTCTGGCCGACTTCTTCATCACCAAGGTGACGCTGTACCTGTGACGTGCCATGCCCTTCGCCCCTCGCAAGGAAGCACCGACGTTCGAGTTCCAGCAGCCCACGCCGGGTGAGCAGCTCATCCACTTCCAGCACTTGCAGAAGTCCTTCGGCCCCAAGCGCGTCTACGACGACCTGGAGCTGGACGTGCGCGCGGGGGAGACGCTGGTGGTGTTGGGGGGCTCGGGCACGGGCAAGAGCGTGCTGCTCAAGTGCCTCATCGGGCTGCAGCGGCCGGACGCCGGACACATCCTCTTTCAGGGCCGGGACGTGACGGGGTTCTCGGAAGGGGAGTTCATCCCGGTGCGGCGGCACGTGGCCATGGTGTTCCAGGGCGCGGCGCTGTTCGACTCGCTGAGCGTGGGGGAGAACGTGGCGTATCCCCTGCGGGAGCACTACCCGGACATGCCGCTGTCCGAGGTGCGCGACCGGGTGGCGGAGAAGCTGGAGCTGGTGAACCTGCCGGGCACGGAGCGGCTGATGCCGGCGGACCTGTCGGGCGGCATGAAGAAGCGGGTGGGGTTGGCGCGGGCCATCGCCACGAATCCGGAAGTCATCCTCTGGGACGAGCCCACCACGGGGTTGGACCCGGTCACCACGCAGTCCATCAACGCGATGATCAACTCGATGAAGACCAAGCTCGGCAGCACCTCCATCGTCGTGACGCACGACCTGGTGAGCGCGTTCGCGGTGGGGGACCGGATGGCGATGCTGGCCAACAGGCGCATCGTCCAGGTGGGGACGCCGGACGAGTTCCGACGCTCGAGGGTGCCGGAGGTGCGGGCGTTCCTGGACGCGCGGCGGGTGGAGCTGGAGCCGGGAGGGGCGTCATGAGCCTGTTCACGTCGACGTCGGGCGAGAAGCGGCTGGCGCTGAAGGCCGGGATGTTCGTGGCCATGGGCCTGGCGGTGGCGGGCGTGGTGGTGTTCTTCATCGGCCAGGAGTCGCGGCTGTTCCAGAGCAAGGTGACGTACCGCGCGTACTTCGCCAACGTGCAGGGCCTGAACGACCAGTCCCCGGTGTGGTTGGGCGGCCTGGAGGTCGGGAAGGTGACGGGCATCTACTTCTCCCAGGACCCCGACGACCCGAAGCTGGAGGTCCAGCTGCAGGTGTCCGCGAGGTACGCGGACCGCGTGAAGAAGGACTCGATGGCGCAGCTGAGCAGCATGGGGGTGCTCGGGGACAAGGCGGTGGACATCTCGCTGGGCACGCCCGCGGCGCCCCCGATGGAGCCGGACGGGGTGCTGGCGTCGTCGACGGGCGGGGACTTGTCCAAGCTGCTCAGCGGCGCGAGCGAGGTGATGGACAACTCGGTGGCCATCAGCAAGTCGCTGCTCAAGACGGTGGATGCGTACGGGGACCCCAGGCTCGCCAGCGACGTGCAGCGAGGCATGGCGTCGCTGAGGGCGGTGCTGGAGCAGGTGCAGAACGGGGACGGGGTGTTGCACGCGCTCATCTACGACAAGGAGGCGGGGCGCGAGGTGCGCACGATGATGGCGAACGCGTCGAGCGCGGCGAAGCGGGTGGATGGCGCGGTGGGGCACGTGGAGGCGCTCTTGCGCGAGGTGCGCACGGGCGACGGCACGGCGCACGCGCTCATCTACGGCAACGAGGGCGCCACGGCGCTGCGCGAGCTGGGCGAGGCGGCGGGGCAGCTGGCGGGGCTGATTGAGGACGCGAAGAAGAGCCCGAATGGGGCGGTGCACCAGCTGGTGTACGGGGACGCGAGCGGGATGTTCGCGGACCTGGGCAGCGCGGCGGCGGACCTGAAGCAAATCACCGCGACGGTGGCGAAGGGCGAGGGCACGGTGGGTGGGCTCATCAGCGACCCCACGGTGTACGAGGATTTGCGCGAGGTGCTGGGCAACGTGAAGCGCAACCGCATCCTCCGCGCGCTGGTGCGCTTCTCGCTGAACAACCGCGAGGATTTGGAGCAGGTGGGCAAGGTGAAGCGCGTGGAGCCCAAGGCCGAGGCGCCCGCCTCGCCCGCGGGTGAGACCCGGCCGCCTGCCTCCGTCACGGTGGGGGAGTCGGTGACGCCGCCCGCGCCGACGACTCCGGCGACCGCCGCGGAGTGAGCGAGGTCCGACACGGAGGCGAGCCCTCGGGGTGATGCGCCCGGGGGCTGCTTGCCGCCAGATGTTTCAAGGTACGGGCCGTGTCTGGTTGTCCCTGTGAGGACACCCGGCGGGTTGTCACCGTCCCCGCGTCTGTCGAGACATGGACCCGCAGTCCGCGGCATGACGGGCTTTGTACCAGGGTCGGGGGTTGTCTGGGTTTTCAATGTCTCTATCTTGGTGCTCGTGACTGCGTTCACGGCGGAGTGGGCCCTGCCCCAACGTCCGTCCGCCGTGGGAATGGCCATCCGAGCGCCAGGAGGAAGACGTGCTTCCCGCCGTGAATTTCCCCATGCCCTTCGTGTCGCGGTGCCACCCGGACGTGGAGGTCTCGAGGCGTTCGTCGAAGAGGCCCGGTGGCGAGGAGCCGTGTTCCCCAGACCGTGGAAGGCTTCATGTCGCTGTGCCGCGACTCTGGCTACGCCCACGCGATGGTCGACCTCACCGAGCGTGCCTCGGGCTGCGCGCTCTCCGTCGACGTCGGACGTCCCCAGGGTGGCGCGACCTCGAATCCCAGGGCCGTGGCCGTCGGCACCTCGAACCCGATGCGCCCTCTCGTGGCGCCCCCCACATCCCTGACACCGTGCCGTGATTCACGGTGCGGGGAACCGCCGTTCCCCATGCGGGTGATGTCTGTGTTTGGGTGCGGGTCTTGTGACGGAGAGACGTTCAAGGAATCCACTGCGAGACGTTGTCTGGGTGATTATGGTTTGAAGCCATGTCGCAGCGGCTCGCGAGTGGGTTCCCGGCAAAGAAATACATCGAGGATGAATCCCCATGGGCATCGATATCAGCCGCAGCATCTTTTCGGGTTTTCATCGGCTTTCCCTGGAGGAGCGGTGTGCACGGGTCGCGGCCGAGCTGGGGCTGAGCGCTTCGGACCTGGCCGCGCTCACCGGTGAGGAGGGCCTGGGCGCGGAGAAGGCGTACTCGATGGTGGAGAACGCGCTGGGCTGCTTCAGCCTGCCATTGGGGTTGGGACTCCACCTCACGGTGAACGGGCGCGCGTACGTGGCGCCGATGGTCATCGAGGAGGCCTCCGTCATCGCGGCCGTCTCGTTCGCCGCGAAGCTCGTCGGCTCGGCGGGAGGTTTCGTCGCGGGGGCCGAGCCGTCGCTGATGGTGGGACAGATACAGCTCACGCGGTACGGCGACCCGGAGTCCGCGCGGGCGCGCATCCTCGCCGCGCGCTCGGAGTTGCTGGACCTGGCCAACGCGCTGCAGCCCCAGCTGGTGCGGCGAGGCGGCGGCGCGAAGGACCTCGAGGTCCGCCTCCTCGACGCGCCCGAGGGCCCCCTGGGCGAGCCGCTCCTGGTGGTGCACTTCCACATCGACACCCAGGAGGCCATGGGCGCCAACCTCATCAACACGATGATGGAGGGCGTGGCGCCTCGCATCGAGGAGCTCACGCGGGGCCGCGTCTTCCTGCGCATCCTCTCCAACCTCGCGGACCGGCGGCTGGCGCGCTCGCGGTGTGTCATCCCCGAGGAGCTGCTCGCCGACAACGGCCTGCCAGGAGCGGACATCGCGGAGGGCATCGTCCAGGCCAGCCGCTTCGCCCAGGCGGACCCCTACCGCGCGGCGACGCACAACAAGGGCATCATGAACGGCATCGACGCCATCGCGCTCGCCACGGGCCAGGACTGGCGCGCCATCGAGGCGGGCGCGCATGCGTATGCCTCGCGCACGGGTCGATACGGGCCGCTGTCCACGTGGAAGCGCGAGGACGGGAACCTGGTGGGCGAAATCGAGCTGCCGCTCGCGCTGGGCACGGTGGGCGGGCCGCTGCTCGTGCACCCCGGGGTGCAGGCCGCGTTCAAGGTGCTCGGACATCCCGGTGTCCGGGAGCTGGCGTGCCTGTTCGCCTCCGTGGGGCTGGCGCAGAACCTGGCGGCGGTGCGGGCCCTGGGCTCGGTGGGCATCCAGAAGGGCCACATGGCGTTGCACGCGCGCTCGGTGGCGGTGAGCGCGGGCACGCCGCCCGAGTGGGTGGAGGCCGTGGCCGCGCTGCTCGTCCAGCAAGGCGAGGTGAAGGTGGACCGGGCCCGGCGGGTGCTCGGGGAGCTGAAGGGCGGCGTGTTGCCGTTCGTGTCGCCGCACAACGAGGACACGTGACGCCCGCCGTGAACCCTCCCACCCGCGAATCCCAGGGCCGCCGCAGTCGGCACCACACGAGCCCGATGCGCCGGGTCGTGTCCACCTGACCAGAGGCTGTGCGCCGGGGCGCGGGCAAGCCGCTGTGCGTCGTGTCGGCCTGTGGCTGGTTGCCCCCGGCGCTCCGTGATAGCGATTGCGGTGTGCCCCGCTCCCGGCTCGCCGTCGCCCTGGAACCGTATCCACTGCGCCACCAGCTCGAGGAGGCGGACTGCGGGCCCGCGTGTCTGGAGATGATTTCGGCGTATCACGGCGCCGCGCACTCGCTCGCCGCGCTCAAGGACCTCTCCCACGTCCAGACGGTGGGCACCTCGCTGCCGGACCTCGCCAGCGCCGCGGAGAAGGTCGGCTTCAAGGTCCGCGGCTTCCATGTGGAGGACCCCACCGATTTGGAGGATGCGGAGGGCCAGGCGCTCCTCCCCGGCATCGCGCACTGGGACGACCACCACTTCGTCGTCCTCTACTCCGTCACCCCGAAGGAGGCCGTCGTCGGGGACCCGGAGCAGGGCCTGCGGCGCATCCCGCGCGCGAAGCTCGGTGAGCACTGGGACGGAATCCTCCTCTCGCTGGAGCCCACCGAGGCCCTCTTCCGTCCCATCCCCGTCCCCGCCGCGCCCGTCACGTCCCGCCGCTTCGGCGCGCTGCGACGCTTCGGACGCGGCCTGTTGCGCTACCGCCTGCTGCTGTTCCAGGTGTTCCTCACCACGCTGTTGCTCCAGGCGCTCGCGCTCGCCCAGCCCCTGCTCATCCAGGGGCTCGTGGACAAGGCCGTGGGCGGTCGGGACATCTCCCTGCTCACGGCGGTGGGCGTGGGGCTCGCGGTGCTGCTCGTCGCGCAAATCGCCGTGTCGATTGCGCGCGGCGCGGGCCTCTTCCTGTTGTCCCGGGGCTTCTCCGCGCTGCTGCTCGCGCAGTTCTGGCGGCGCCTGTTGTCCCTGCCGGTGACGTTCTTCGCGCGGCGTCATCGCGGGGACCTGCTCAAGCGCATCGAGGACCACCAGCGCATCCGGCGCATCCTCCAAGGCGCGTCCGTGTCCGTGCTGTTGGACCTGGTGATGCTCGTGGGCTACGGCGCCGTGCTCTTCCTCTACGACAGCGCCGTCTTCGCCCTCTTCGCGGGCGGGGCCGCCGTGTACGCGGTGTGGACGCTGCTGTTGATGCCGCGCCGCACGGTGCTGGACCACCAGCGCTTCCGCGTCGCGGCCGAGGCGAGCCGGCTGGAGATGCAGATGCTCGGCGGCATCCAGACGCTCAAGGCCTGCGGCGCCGAGCGACAGGCCCGCACGCGCTGGGAGAAGCTCCAGGCCCGCGAGGCCGAGGCCGCGCGGCGCATCTGGTTGCACGACACCGTGCACACCTCCGGCGCGCAGCTGGTCAATCAGGCCGTGTCCATGGGCATCCTCGTCTACGAGGCGCACCTCGTCCTGGAGGGCCGGCTCACGCTGGGGCAGATGGTGGCGACGCTCGCGATTCTGGGCCTCGCGCTCGCGCCCATGCAGAACCTGGTGATGTTCATCCACCAGCTCCAGGACGTGGTCATCTCCCTGCGCCGCGTGGACATCGTCTATGAGTCCACGCCCGAGCTGCGCGACGACACCGCGCCCGGCACCGGCGCGTTGACCCGCGCTCCGGAGCTGCGCCTGGACCACGTCACCTTCCGCTACGGCTCCCCCAACGAGCCGCCCGTGCTCGACGACGTGAGCTTCACGCTGCCCGCGGGGAAGATGACGGCCATCGTCGGCCGCTCCGGCGCGGGCAAGACGACGCTCACCCAGGTGCTCTACGGCCTGTATCGCGCCGAGCAGGGTCGGGTGCTCTACGACGGCCAGCCGCTGGAGACCTTCGACCCGGTAGCGCTGCGCCGCTCGGTGGCCTTCGTCTTCCAGAAGACCGACATCTTCGACGGCACCCTCGCGGAGAACATCGCGCTGGGCGACGACACGCCGGACGCGGAGCGGCTGCTGCACGCCGGGCGCACCGCGTGCCTGGACGAGCTGCTCGCGCTGCCCAACGGCCTCAAGACGCGCATCGGCGAAGCGGGCGTGAGGCTGTCCGGAGGCGAGGAGCAGCGGCTCCAGCTCGCGCGCGCCATCTACCGCGACCCGCGCGTGCTCTTCCTCGACGAGGCCACCAGTCACCTGGACGCATCCCTGGAGCGGGCGATTACCGAGGCTCTGCGGCGCGAGGCCACCGGACGCACGCTCGTCGTCGTGGCCCACCGGCTGTCCACCGTGCGCCGCGCGGACAAGATTGTCGTGCTCGACAAGGGCCGCGTCGTCGAGGAAGGCACCCACGACGCGCTGGTGCTCATCCCCGGCGGCCGCTACCGCGCGCTCGTCGAGAACCAGATGGAGCAGCGATGACGTCCCCCCGTGACGACGAGGACCTGGACTCGGACCCCGCGATGACCGAGGAGCTGCGCGCGGTGATGCACCCGCGTCCCCATCGTCCGCTCCTGTTCACCGCGGCGCTGGTGCTGGTGCTCGGCGCGCTGGCGTGGGGGGCCTCGCGCACCGTGCTCGCGACGCTGTGGCGATAGCCTCCAGAGGGTTCATCCGCCCCGCGCGTGCTTCGCCAGCGCTCGCGTGAAGTGCCCGGCCACGTCGGTGCCGCCTCCCGCGTCGAAGCCGAGGAACATGGGCGAGCCGTTGAGCTCCAGGAACTTCAGCTCGCCATCCAGGCCCCGCTTGAGGTCCAGCCCCGTCCAGCGCAGGCCGAGCACCTCGCACGCCTTCACGCACTGCCGGGCCACCGCGTCCGGGAGCACCACCTGCTCGATGCGCTCCTCGTTCTGCCGGAAGTCCAGCGCGGAGGTGACGATGTGCAGGCTCGCGATGACCTCGCCATCCAGCACGAAGACGCGGAGGTCCTCGCCGGGCAGCAGCTCCTGGAAGGTGACGGGAGACGCGGCCAGCGCCGCGAGCCGCGCGTCGGTGAGGTCCTCCGGCAGGAGCTCCTGCGTGGCGGCTCCGCCCATGACGGGCTTGTAGGCCACGCGTCCGCCCGAGGCGAAGCGGCGCACCGCCTCCGGCTCGTTCGTCCACAGCGTGCGAGGCACCGGCAGCCCCGCGGCCCCCAGCGCGCTCAACTGCACGGGCTTGTGCAGCACCCAGTCCGCCGAGGTCGGGTTGTACAGCGGCACGCCCAACCGCTCCCACCGGCCGAGCAGCCCCAACAGGAACGTGGCCTTCTCACGGAAGACGGTCAGCGTGGTGCGCCAGTCCTCCGCCATCGCCTCCGAGGCGTCGACGCCGTGCGCCAACGGATGCGTGTACAGCCCGCGCAGGTATGCCGCGGCGGGACGTCCCAGCTCGCGCCCGTCCACGCGGATGCCGGCCAGGTCCTCGGTCAGCGACATCCGCGTCTCGTCGGGGAACGTCAGCGTGTCCACCACGACGCTCTCCACACCCAGCGCCTCGAGCCTCCGGCCCACCTCCTGGATGTGGATGTCCTCCCGCGAGCCCACCAGTGCCACCACGCCAGTCGTCATGGACGCCAAGCGAAGCAGATGCCCGGTGGGAGCTCCAGGGACGCGCACCGCGTCAATCGCGCGGGCCGCTGTCCGGCTGCTTCGACTCCTCGCCCACCGCCATCGTCGTCATCGGCTTGGGGCCGCCGGGCTTCCCCGTCCCGGGCGGCTTCGGCGTCGCCCCCAGCTCCGTGATGAACAGCCCCAGCCTGGGATGAATGTATTTGCGCGTCATGGTGTGTCCTCCACGGACATTCCACTTCGACTCCGCGCCGCCGCGCCAGGAGAGGGTTTGACTATGAGACGGCTTTTCGCGGAAAGTACGTATTCCACGCATTTTCCGAGGAGTCGGGAATGTCCAGCTTCGTTGCGCGTCGCAGTGGCCGTTTCTCCGTGGTCATCGGTGTCCTGGCGTTGCTGTCCGGCTGTTCGAGCGCTCCGGAGGCCCAGCAGCCCGAGCCCACGCCGCCGGCGGCCGAGGAGCAGCCCGGTCAGCAGGCCATCGAGGGCCGCGGCTGCGGCGTGAACCCGACGCACGAGGAGATGGCGGACATGGAGCGCCGCTTCCAGTCGGAGCGCGCGGTGTCTGCCTTCGCGCGTCCCAACGGCTCGGTGAACATCCCCGTCTACTTCCATGTCATCAACAAGGGCACGGGCGTGGCGAACGGCGACATCACCACGGCGATGATCACGAACCAGATTGCGGTGCTGAACGCCGCGTACGCGAGCACGCCGTTCACGTTCACGCTGACGGCGACGGACCGCACCACGAACGCCACCTGGTACAACCTGGGCTCGGGTTCGTCCGCGGAGCGCGCCATGAAGACGGCGCTGCGCAAGGGCGGCAAGAACGCGCTCAACATCTACTCGGCGAACCTGAGCGGCGGCCTCCTGGGCTGGGCGACGTTCCCCTCCAGCTACGCCAGCAACCCGTCGATGGACGGCGTGGTGATTCTGTACTCCAGCGTGCCGGGCGGCAGCGCGTCCCCGTACAACCTGGGTGACACGGGCACGCACGAGGTCGGCCACTGGCTGGGCCTGTACCACACGTTCCAGGGCGGCTGCTCCACCACGAACGACTCGGTCAGCGACACGCCGGCGGAGTCCTCGCCCGCGTACGGCTGCCCCACGGGCCGCAACACCTGCCCCGCCGCCGGCAACGACCCCATCACCAACTTCATGGACTACTCCGACGACTCCTGCATGAACAGCTTCACGGCCGGCCAGTCGGCCCGCATGGACTCGCAGGCGCTGACCTACCGCTGAGCGCGGACGCATGAAGTCCTCGACGCCGGGGCCCTGCACATGGCCCCGGCGTCGTCGTTTTCAGTGACATCCATCCGGCACCTGGGCTCCAATCCGCGCCCATGTCCGCGCTCAAGTTGAAGGAAGACCGCTTTCTGGAGGTGCTCCGGCGTCTCATCGCCCTGACGCCCCGGTTGCAGAACAACCTGGAGGCGGGGCTGGTGCCCCAGGAGCGGCTGGCCGCGCAGGTGGTGCTGGACACGCTGGCCCCGCACATCGCCAGCGGCTTCATCCACGCCGAGTCCCTCGCCTCCCAGGGCAACGAGTCGCGCGTCAGCCTGGTGCTCACCGTGAAGGGCACGGGCGAGGGCGCGGTGGGCTTCGTGGGTGCGCACTTCGACGTGGTCCCCGCGGACCAGGTCTCCGAGGGCTGGGAGCGCAGCCCCTTCGAGCTGTGGGAGGGCCCCGACGGCCTGCTCTACGGGCGCGGCGTCACCGACTGCCTGGGCCACGTCGCGGTGGCCACGGACCTGCTCGCGCAGATGGCCGAGGCCAACGTGCGCCCGCGCCGCACGCTGAAGGTCGTGCTCATCGCCAACGAGGAGGCGGGGGACTTGCCCGGCCTGGGCCTGAGCTACGTGGCCGAGCAGGGACGGCTCAAGGACCTGGTGGGCCAGCCGGTGTACTGGCTGGACAGCGCCAACTTCGGCCCCACCGTGGGCACCGCGGGCAACAGCGTGTGGGAGCTGAAGGTGACGGGCGTGGGGGGCCACTCGGGCATGCCGCAGAACTGCGTGAACGCGCTGGAGCTGGCCATGGCCGCGTCGCTGGAGCTGGGCCGCTGGTTCCACGCGCGCTACCCGCCCAACGAGGACGAGAAGCGCTGGGGCTTCCTCGCCACCTCCAGCCTCAAGGCCACGGTGATGGAGGCGTCCAACACCAAGGAGAACAAGATTCCCGGCGACGTGGTGGTGAAGGGCGACGTGCGCCTGACGCCCTTCCACGACATGGCCGAGGTGCGGCGCGCCACCGAGGACTTCGTGCGGGAGCTGGACGCGCGGCTGGAGCGCGGCGACGTCCCCGCGGGCTGGCCTCGCACGCGCACGGAGGACGGGCGGCGCGGCCGGCTGGCCCTGCGCTTCCAGGGCGGCGGCACCGAGGGCATCGCGTGCCGGCTGGACTCGCCGGGGCTGCAGGCGCTGAAGGACGCGATGAAGGCCGTGCGCGGCGTGGACGCGCAGCCCTTCTCGCTCACCGGCTCGCTGCCCCTGGTGAGGGACCTGCAGCGCCAGGGCTGCGACGTGCAGATCACGGGCTTCGGCGACATGAAGTACTACCACGCGCCGAACGAGCAGGCGCACCTCAAGGACTTCCGGCAGGGCTTCTCCATCCTGTGGGAGCTGCTCGAGCGACTGTGAGTGCGCCCCCGGGGGCACGCCGCTCCCGCCCGTCGTCCCCCGTGCCTATACCGTGACGCCCAACCGCTCGGAGCCCCCGAGCCCGCGAGGAGTGGTGACGCCGTGAGAGAACTGCTGATGATTCCGGGGCCGGTGGAGTTCGAGGAAGAGGTGCTGCGCGCGCTGGGCGCCCCCTCGCTCAGCCACACGGACCCGGCCTTCATCGTCACCTTCGGCCGGGCGCTGCAGCGTCTGCGCGAGGTGTGCCTGGCCCCTTCCGCGCAGCCCTTCGTCGTCTCCGGCTCCGGCACCTTGGCCATGGAGATGGCCGTGGCCAACCTGGTGGAGCCCGGCGACGCGGCCCTCGTGGTGAACACCGGTTACTTCAGTGACCGGATGGCGAAGATTCTCGAGCGGCACGGCGCGAAGGTGACGCACGTGCGCGCCTCCCCGGGCGACGCGCCCACGGTGGAGGAGGTGAAGACGCACCTCGAGCGCGGCGGCTTCAAGGTGATGACCGTCACCCACGTGGACACGTCCACGGGCGTGCTGACGCCGGTGGAGGGGCTGGTGAAGGCCGCGCGGGCGCTCGGCGTGCTGTCGGTGGTGGACGGCGTCTGCGCCACCGCGGGCGAGGTGTTCCACCAGGACGCGTGGGGCGCGGACGTGTACCTGACGGCCAGCCAGAAGGCGGTGGGCGTGCCGCCGGGCCTCGCGCTCGTCACCGCGAGCCCCAGGGCGATGGAGGCGTGGAAGGGCCGTAAGGCGCCGGTGGCCAGCGTGTACTCGGACTGGGCGGAGTGGCTGCCCATCATGGAGGCGTACGCGGGCGGCAAGCCGTCGTACTTCGCCACGCCGCCGGTGAACCTGGTGACCGCGCTGGACGTGAGCCTGGGGCAGATTCTGGCCGAGGGCATGGAGGCGCGCTTCGCCCGTCACCAGCGCCTGGCCCGCGCCTTCCGCGCCGCGTGGAGCGCGCTGGGCCTGCGCCTGCTGCCCGTGTCGGAGGCGGTGACGGCGAACACGCTCAGCGCCGTCTACTACCCGGAGGGCGTGGACGCCTCGCTCGTCGGCCGCGTGAAGGCGGAGGGCGTGGTGGTGGCCGGCGGACTCCACCCGGACCTCAAGACGCGCTACTTCCGCGTGGGCCACATGAACCGCGTGGGCCCCGGCGACGTGCTCGTCACCGTGGGCGCCGTGGAGCGCGCCCTCCTCGCCGCCGGACACCGGGCGGAGGCGGGCGCGGGCCTGCGCGCCGCCGAGTCCGTGCTCGCCGCCCGCTGACCCGCGCGCCGCGGAAGCCGGTGCTCGCCGCCCGCACGCCCTTTCCCCCGCACGTCCCAGGTCCCCCGCACCCCGGGGGACCTCCCGGCGCTGGGCCTGCGCGAGCGCTATGTGCCTGGAATCCGGGCGTTTCGTACGCTGGCCAAAGCCCCGCCCGGACCCCGGGGCCATCTCGAACCATTCGACAGGGGTAGAAAAATATGAGAGGGTTGGTACCTAGGAAGTGGGGGGAATCCGGCGAACACAGAAAAACCTAAGCAAACGCCGGACGTGTCCCCTGAGCCGAGGCAGTGCGAGTCCCTCGGGGAGACGACCATGTACGTGAGCTTGGATGTGAGCGGTGGTGGCGCGGCGTGGGAGCTGGAGCAGCGTCGACTGGCCGCGACCGAGGACGACCAGGCGCGCGGGATGTTCTTCCGGGGCGCGCTGCACGTCATCGCGTTCCTGGGCGGCGAGGGCGCCGTCGCGCGGTGCAAGGGCGTGGCGGGCGTGTGGGAAATCAACCCGTTCCAGCTCTACTCGGTGTCGCGCTACCTGCGCATGGTGTCCACGGCGGCGCGGCTGTTGGCGCCCCGGCAGGGCGGCTTCGACGAGGTGCTCGAGCGCATGGGCGCGCAGGCCACGGTGGACTTCCTGGCGTCGATGTTCGGCCGGGAGCTCCTGGCGGAGGCCGCGGGCAGCCCCCGGCTGCTGCTCGAGTCCTTGGGTGACGCGTACCGCATGGCGGTGAGCTACGGGGAGCGCTACCCGGTGTGGACGGGGGAGCGCAGCGCGCGCTTCATCATGCGCCGCGACTTCATGCCCGCCGCGTACCACGAGGGCGTGCTGCGGGGCGCGCTGGAGGCGGTGGGCGCCCGCGACGTGTGCGTGAGCGGGCGGCAGGTGGCCCTGCTCGACAGCGAGTTCGAGCTGACCTGGCGGTAGGGCCGCTTCAGCCCGCGTCCCCGACGGCGAGGTCGGGCTCCGTGCCCAGGCCCTCGCCGCCGCCCAGCTCCTCGGTGGACGCGACGAAGGGGCGGGGCACCACGCGCGCGGCGTCGAGCGCGGGCGCCATCTCCAGGCGCGCTTCCACCAGGGCCGTGAGCACCGCGAAGTGCTGCGCGTGGATGCCCTGGATGGAGGCGAGCACGAAGCGCGTGTCCGGCGTCTGGAGGGACGCGAGCACGCGCGTGAAGGCGATGACCGAGCGGCGCTCCTCGTTGGCGGCCAGCTTCAGGACGTTGCCGACGGAGGGCTTGAAGCCCGCGGGCGGCGTGTAGGAGAGCGTGTCCTCGCGCACGGGGACGGCGCCCAGGTCCGTCATCGTCCGGGCGAGCAGTGCCGCGTGCGCGACGTGGTGCTGCTGGAAGGCCCGCGCCATCCCGAGCGCGAGCACCGCCTGCTCCCTTTCCGACGGGGAGCGCGTCGAGTCATCGCGCGCGGCGACCAGGTGCGAGGTGGCCTGGGCGTAGGCGTCGACGAGCGCGTACTCGGCGGCGAGCAACGTGTTGAGCGCGCCCACCTCCCGGGCGCGCTCGATGGGGTTCACCTCCTGGTTCGGCCGGTACTCCAGGGGGTCGGCACAGGCGCCGAGCGCGTGGACACCCGTGGCGAGGCCCAGGCACTGCAGGACGCGGCGGCGCGCGAGGAGCGGGTTCGAGTTCATGGGGGGTCTCCTTCAGCGGGTCACGTCGTAGAAAGGCAGCCCGGTCTCGTCGTCGAGGCCCACGCCGTCCTCCAGGCTGATGGCCAGCGCGCGCGGCACCCACGCGGCGGCGAGGCTCGCGAGCGCGTCCGCGGGCTGGTTCGCGGTGGACGCGGGCGGCGTGGCGAAGCCCCGCGCGAGCAGGTTCAGCACGACGAAGCGCTGGCAGGCCACGGCGCCGATGCCGGCGGCGAGCCCCCCGTTGGCGTCGAGTCTCAGGGTCGTCTGCGCCTGGACGCAGCCGATGGCGCACGCCTTCTCCAGGTTGGTCAGCAAATCGAGCGCGTTCTGGAGGCAGGGCGCGAAGTCCTCGGGCAGCCGCGCCGTGCCCGCGCCCACGTCGTCGGCGCCCCGCTGCTGGACGAGCGCGCCCACCAGCCGCTCGGCGTGCTCCGCGTGCTGCTGGCGGAAGCGCGAGCGGAGCGCCTCGAAGAGGCCCCGGAAGGCGAACAGCGCGTCGGTGGCGGGCGCGGCCGCGAGCACGCCGGCCAGGGCGTCATGTGTCGCGACGGCGTCACGCTCGGCGACGAGCAGCGCGCGCAGCACCGCCAGGTCCTCCTTGAGGCTGCGCTGGGCGTGGGCGCGCGAGGCGGCCGTGAGCAGGCCCAGCCCCGCGACGGCGGCGGCGTGCCCGAACGCGGCACGGCGTGAGAGTGCTTCGGTCATGGCGCGTCCCCCGGCTCTGCCCGCGCGGGTGACAGCGGGCCTCCATGGCCCCTCGGCTCCGCGCGAGCAAGGCAAGGAGATGGGGGCGGGCCCGCTCGCGCGCACGTCGTGAAACACGGCGACGGTGTCTCCGAGACAGAGGGTGTCGCACCCTTAGGTCGCCAGGGCGAGGCCCCGTTCGCCCCAGGACGCGTATCGACTCCCAGCACCCGAGAGCCCACGCGGTCGCTCGTCACCCAGCGTGCTTCACGGCTTCACGAGGAATCCTTAGATGCACACGTGCACGTCGCCGTGGAGTGGCCAATGCTCAACACCGCGCCGACGACACGACACGAGCTTGGGACGGAGCGACCGCCTCCCGTCGAGACATATGACGTATGCGTCGGTGGCGGGAGATACTCTCGAGGCCGGTGGGTGGTGGGGTCGTGAGAAGGAGGCGAGTGCGTGACTGGGCCGTTGCTGGTGGTGGACGACGACGCGGACCTGCGCGAGGCACTGGAGGAGGTGCTGCGCGACGCGGGCTATTCGGTGACGGGGGCCATCAATGGCAAGCACGCGCTCGACGTCCTCGGTGACATGTCGGCGCTGCCCGCGCTCGTGCTGCTCGACATGATGATGCCCGTGCTGGATGGCGCGGGCTTCGCGCGGGCCATGCGCCAGGTGCCCGCATGGCGGGACATCCCCGTGCTCGTCTTCTCCGCGTCCGCCAACGCCCGCCAGGTGGCCGAGGAGATTGGCGCGTGTGGACATCTGCGCAAGCCGGTGGACGTGGACACGCTGCTGGACGCCGTTCGCAGACACCAGGCGGCCTGACGCCGCTCCGGTGTGTGTCGTCCGCCTGCCCGCTCCAGCGGAGCGGGGCCTCTCGTACCCGGGGGCAATGCGCGTTTGACGCTTCGCGAGGTGGGCTGGTAAGTGCTCACTTAACAGGCGCATTTCCCGAAGGAGGCCGGATGCATTTCAACCCGCTCACGCTGCTCATCACGCAGCTCATTGTCATCATCGGCGTGTCGAGGTTGATCGGCCGCGGAGCGCGCTGGTTGGGGCAGCCGCTGGTCATCGCGGAGGTGGTGGCGGGCATCGTGTTGGGGCCGTCGCTGTTGGGGTGGCTGGCGCCGGACCTGATGAACTCGCTGTTCCCGGCCAGCTCCATGCCCGTGCTCAAGATGTTGAGCCAGGTGGGCCTGGTGCTGTTCATGTTCCTCATCGGCCTGGAGCTGGACCCGAGGATGCTCAAGGGGCGCGGGCACGCGTCGGTGGCCATCAGCCACACGAGCATCGTCGTGCCCTTCATCCTGGGCGCGGTGGCGGGCGCGCTGTGGCTCTACAAGTCGCTGTCGGACCCGAGCGTGCCGTTCTCCTCGTTCGTGCTCTTCATGGGCGTGTCGATGAGCATCACGGCCTTCCCGGTGCTCGCGCGCATCCTCACGGAGCGCGGGCTCTTGCAGTCGCGCATCGGCGCCATCGCGATTACGTGCGCCGCGGTGGATGACGTCACGGCGTGGTGCCTGCTGGCCTTCGTGGTGTCCATCGTCCGCGCGGCGAGCCTGGCGGAGGCGGCGCTCACCACGGCGTTCGCGGTGGGCTACATCGCCTTCATGCTGCTGGCGGTGCGGCCGTTCCTCGCCCGGCTGGGCGCGCGGGTGGCCAGCCGCGAGGGGCTGACGCAGAACGTGGTGGCGGGCACGCTGCTGCTCTTGCTCGCGTCCTCGCTCGCCACGGAGCTCATTGGCATCCACGCGCTCTTCGGCGCGTTCCTCTTCGGCGCCGTCATCCCCAAGGAGGGCGGGCTGGCCGAGGCGCTGGTGGAGAAGCTGGAGGACACGGCGGTGGTGCTGCTCCTGCCCCTGTTCTTCGCCTTCAGCGGCCTGCGCACGCAGATTGGCCTGCTCAACACGCCCGAGGCCTGGATGACCTGCGGTGTCATCATCCTGCTGGCCTGCCTGGGCAAGTTCGGCGGCAGCGCGGTGGCGGCGCGGCTGACGGGCATGCGCTGGCGCGAGGCGGGCGCCGTCGGCGTCCTGATGAACACGCGCGGGTTGATGGAGCTCATCGTCCTCAACCTGGGCCTGGACCTGGGCGTCATCTCGCCCACGCTCTTCACCATGATGGTCATCATGGCGCTGGTGACCACGTTCATGACCACGCCGCTCTTGCGCCTCATCTACCCGATGGAGGAGATGGCGCGGGACAAGGTGGAGCTGGCGCCGGCCACGGCCCCGGGCCTGACGCCCTACACGATGCTGATGTGCGTCTCCCATCAGCAGGCCGGGCCGAGCATGGCCACGCTGGCCAAGGCGCTCTCCGGCACGGAGGCCACGCAGCTGCATGCCCTCCACCTGGTGCATCCGGAGCGGGTGTCCCTGCGCGAGGCCGAGCCGCGCGCTGGGGCGTCCGAGGAGTCGGTCGAGGGCGAGGGCGCGCTGGCGCCGCTGCTCGGACGGGCGAGGGGCCTGGGCCTGTCGGTGCGGCCGTTGTCCTTCGTGTCCACGGAGCCCGCGCAGGACATCCGCCGCACGGCGGAGGCCAAGCGCGCGGACCTGGTGCTGCTGGGCTGGCACAAGCCGCTGTTCAGCCAGACGGTGCTGGGCGGCACGGTGCACGAGGTGATGAAGGACGCGGCCGGCGGCACGGTGGCGGTGCTGGTGGACCGGGGCCTGGCCGACGTGAAGCGGGTGCTGGTGCCCTTCATCGGCAGCCGGCATGACCGGGCGGCGCTGAAGCTGGCGCGGCGGCTGATGAAGCAGGCGGGCGCGGACATCACCGTGCTGCACGTGACGTCCCACGAGAACACCCACGCGCGCGCGCAGGTGGAGGAGCTGTTCCCCTCGGCGGAGGGCTCCGGCGTGCGGCTGAAGGTGGTGCGGCACGAGTCCCCCGAGGACGCGGTGCTCGAGGAGATTCGTCAGGGGGGCTATGACCTGATGGTGGTGGGCATGGGCGCGCAGTGGGGCCTGGAGGACCGCGTCTTCGGGCTGCACCGCGAGCGCATCATCCGGGACGCGCCGGGCTCGCTGCTGGTGGTGCACGAGTCGGAGCCGGTCGCGGACGCGGTCGCCGCCGGGCAGCCCGTCTCCCCGCAGACGGTGGCCTCGAGGAGCTGAGCACACCGCCATGCACCTGGGTGCGACGCTGCGGCTGTTGCGGGTGGACGCGGGCCTGTCCCTGAGGGACCTGGCCCGGCGCATCGGTGTGTCGAGCGCGTACCTCAGCCGGGTGGAGAATGGCGTGGACGCGCCGCCCACGGTGGAGCGGCTCACGGCGATTGCCCGGGAGCTGGACGTGCCTCCCGGGTTGTTGATGGACGTGGCCAACCGGGTCAGCCCCTACGTGACGGAGTACCTGGAGGACGTGCCGGGCTCCGGGACGCTCTTCCTGGAGCTGGCGCGGCGCCGGCTGTCGGGGGCGCAGCTGGCCCGGGTGCGCGACTTCCTGGACGCGGAGTTCCCGGTGCGCCGGGGGCCCTCGGACGCGCCGGTGCCGGCGCTGGCGCCGCTGCTGGCGCCCGAGCGGATGGTGCTCCAGCTGTCCTGCGAGGGGTGGGAGGACGTGCTGGACGTGGTGGCGGGGCGGCTGGCGGTGGAGCTGCCCGGCGTGGACGCGCCGCGCCTGGCGGAGAGCCTGCGCCGGCGGGACATCACGTCCTCGTGCGCGGTGGGCGGCGAGGTGGCCGTGCCCCACGTCTTCGTGCCGGGCGCGGCCCCCGTGGCGGCCCTGGTGACGCTGGCCAAGGGGCTGGCGGTGGACACGCCCGATGGCCGTCCGCTGCGGCTGGTGGTGGCGGCGGTGGATGGTGAACTGGGGCGCGTGCGGCTGGTGCGCATGGCGCATGTGGCCCGGCTGGCCGCGCGAGGGCTGTCCGCGCGGCTGAGCGAGGCGCGCCAGCCCGCGCAGGTGCTCTCCGTCCTGGAGGAGCTGGAGGCGCTTCGCTGAAGCGGGGCTGCTAATCCTCCGCGCGGCGCGCCCAGTTCACCCAGTCCCCCAGCTCGCGGTAGCCGAGCTTGCGGTACACGCCCCGGCCCTGCTCGGTGGCCTGGAGCACGGAGGCCGCCATGCCCCGGGCGCGGGCGCCGGACAAGAGGCCCCTCATCACCTCCGCGGCCAGCCCCCGGCCCCGCGCCTCCGGCAGCGTGACGACCATGTACACGCCCGCGGTGTCGTCCACGTCCAGGCTGAAGCCGCACGCCAGGGCGCGGCCCTCCTCGCGCGCCACCAGGGTGCGCACGGGCAGCCGGGGCGGCTGGTTCCACACGGAGAGGATGTCGTCCCACTTGCCCCAGACGCGGACGTTGAGCGCCACCATCTCCTCCTGGGAGTCGGTCTCCACGAGCGGGAAGGTGGGGGGCTCGTCCGGGATGTCCGCCAGCGCCAGCCCCATGCCGGGCAGCCGGTTGTCGGGGCGATAGCCGTGCGCGCCCAGCAGCCGCGCCCCTTCGTCCTGGCCGGGCAGCACCGCCACGCGCCAGCCCTGGATGCCCTGGCGCCGGTAGAAGTCCTCCAGGGCGGGCAGTCCCTCGGCGAGCGCCTGGGGCGTCTGGAAGTAGGCCTGCTGGAAGTGGGACTCGGCGGGGTACGCCGGCAGGCAGAAGGCGTCCAGGCCCGGGGCGCCGAAGTGGCGCAGCATGCCCCGCTCCCGTTGCAGGTGTTTGAAGGCGATGACGTTGGCGCGCAGGCGGTCGTTCAGTTCGGCATCGGTCATGGGATGCCCCGAGCCTAGGGGCTCCGCGCCGGACGGCGAACATCGCACCGCGCAAAAGCGCGCGCCCGTCCTCCAGGACGGGTAGGGTGCGCCCGCACTCATGACGAGCCAGCGCTTCTACGCCTTCGACCCTCGCGTCCCCCGTATCGCGCTCTTCCTGGGCGCCTGCGTGCTGGCGGTATTGACGGCGTGGGCCCTGGCCAACGCCCAGGAAGGCGGCGGCGTGCAGGAGATGGCCCGCGCGGGGGTGAGCGCGGGGCTGATGCTCGCCTTCCTCGTGGCCCTCCACCGGCTGCGGCCTCGCACCGGCTGGGGCGTCACGCTGGACGCGCGCGGTGTGCGCGTGGCCCGCCCCTTCAGCGCCAGCGAGCTGGACTTGCATTGGGGCCAGATTGATTCGGTGCGCCGGCTCGGCCGCAGGGGGAACGTGCTCGGTCTGTTCCTCAAGGAAGAGGGAAGGGTGCTCGTCACCCGGCATCTCTTCGCCCGCAAAGCTGTTTTCGAAGAGTTGATCTCCGCGCTGGAGGAGCGCCTCCCACCGCCGCGGTTCGACGCCTGAACCCCCGCTTCCGGGGCGCCGCCGCCCGAGGGGGCGGCCAAGCGATTTTCACGAATATTTACGCAGCTTTGCGCGGGCTCGTTACTCTTGTTCAGTGTGCCTCTAAATGGTACGCACAAGCCTTCTGCAAGGCTCCTTTTCCCAAGGACAGCATCACATGGAAAAGACCCCCGCTACTGGCGCCGCGGTCGCTCCGCCGCCCGTGGAGTATGGGACCGATAGCATCACCAAGCTCGAGGGCCTGGAGGCCGTTCGCAAGCGCCCTGGCATGTACATCGGCGACACGATGACCTACGGGCTCCACAAGCTCGTGTACGAGGTCGTCGACAACGCCGTGGACGAGGCGCTCGCGGGCCACTGCACGGACATCGAGGTCGTCATCCACGTGGACGGCTCGCTGAGCGTCCTGGACAACGGGCGCGGCATCCCCGTCGGTCCGCACCCGGACCCGAAGTTCAAGGGCAAGGACACGCTGGAGGTCGTCCTCACGGAGCTTCACGCCGGCAGCAAGTTCGGTAACGGGGCCTACAAGGTCTCCGGCGGACTGCACGGCGTGGGCGTCACGTGCGTGAACTTCCTCTCGGAGTGGTTCAAGGTCCGCGTCCTGCGCGCCGGCAAGGTGTTCGAGCAGCTGTACGCCCGCGGCGTCCCCCAGTCGTCGCCGCAGGAGGTGGGCACCACGGACAAGCGCGGCACCTTCATCGCGTTCAAGCCGGACAACACCGTGATGGAGACGGTGGACTTCAACTTCGAGACGCTCAGCCAGCGTCTGCGGGAGCTGGCGTTCCTCAACGCGGGGCTGCACATCAGCATCCGCGACGAGCGCACGAACAAGGAGCACGACTTCAAGTTCGACGGAGGCATCTCCTCGTTCGTGGAGTTCCTCAACAAGTCGAAGCAGGTGCTCCACGAGAAGCCCATCTCCTTCAAGGTGGAGAAGGAGGGCGTGTCGCTCGAGCTGGCGATGCAGTGGAACGACGGCTACGACGAGCGCGTCTTCACCTTCGCCAACAACATCAACACCCATGAGGGTGGCAGCCACCTGTCCGGCTTCAAGGCGGGCCTGACGCGCACGCTCAACAGCTACGCGGAGAAGGGCAGCCTCTGGAAGGACCTCAAGGAGACGCCCACGGGCGAGGACGCCCGCGAGGGCCTGTCCGCCGTCATCTCCGTGAAGCTGTCCAACCCCCAGTTCGAGGGGCAGACGAAGACGAAGCTGGGCAACAGCGAGGTGAAGGGCCTGGTCGAGCAGATGGTGAACGACCAGCTCGCCACCTTCCTGGAAGAGACGCCGATGATCGGCAAGAAGATCATCGCGAAGATTGGCGACGCCTGCCGGGCCCGGCTCGCGGCGCGCAAGGCGCGTGAGACGGTGCGCCGCAAGGGCGTGCTGGACGGCGGCGGGCTTCCCGGAAAGCTGGCGGACTGTCAGAGCCGCGACCCGCACGAGAGCGAGCTGTACATCGTCGAGGGTGACTCCGCAGGTGGCTCCGCGAAGCAGGGGCGTGACCGGCGCAACCAGGCCATCCTCCCGCTGCGCGGCAAGATCTTGAACGTGGAGAAGGCGCGCTTCGAGAAGATGCTGACGAGCGCCGAAATCGTCACGCTCATCACGGCGCTGGGCACGGGCATCGGTCCGGAGGACTACAACCCGGAGAAGGCGCGCTACCACCGCATCATCCTGATGACGGACGCCGACGTGGACGGCAGCCACATCCGCACGCTGCTGCTCACGTTCTTCTTCCGCCAGATGCCGGAGCTGCTCCAGAAGGGCTACCTCTACATCGCGCAGCCGCCGCTCTACAAAGTCACGCGCAACAAGAAGGACAAGTACGTCAAGGACCAGCGCGCGCTGGACGAGTACCTGCTGGGCATCGCCACGGAGCATGGGCGGGTGCTGACGCCCTCGGGCGAGGTGGGTGGCGCGGACCTGAAGGCGCTGCTCGAGAAGGTGATTACGTACGAGGAGCGGCTGGAGAAGCAGGCGAAGCGGCGCGACGCGCGGGTGGTGGACGCGGTGGTGCAGGGCTCGCGGCTGACGTCGGAGATGCTGGCGGACGACGCGGCGCTGGCAGCGGCGGTGAAGGGCGCGTACGCGGAGTTCGAGCGGCGCATGCCGGACGTGCTGGGCCGGGTGTCGCACGAGGTGGAGACGGACACGGAGAACGGGACGAAGAAGCTGGTGTTCCGCACGGACGTGAACGGCGCCATGCGGCCCACGGTGTTCGACCACGCGTTCCTGTCGTCGCCCGAGTACGTGGAGCTGGTGGCCCTGCGGGATGCGTTCAAGTCCCTGGGGGATGCGCCGTACAAGGTGAAGGTGGATGCCGGGACGGTGACGGCGTACTCGGTGCAGGAGGTCCACGCGGCGCTGCGCAAGGACGCGCAGAAGGGCCTGGGCCTGCAGCGCTACAAGGGTCTGGGCGAGATGAACCCGGAGCAGCTCTGGGACACGACGATGAATCCCATCACGCGCACGCTGCTGCAGGTGCGGGTGGAGGACGCGGTGGAGAGCGACGAAATCTTCTCGCTGCTGATGGGCGAGGCGGTGGAGCCGCGACGCGAGTTCATCGAGCGCAACGCGCTGGACGTGCAGAACCTCGACATCTGATGCGGCGTTGCCCGGCGTGAAGCCGGGGATGCGCGTACTCATGGGGCGCGGTGCCGGAGCAGGCGCCGCGCCCCGTGTCGTTTCAGGGCCCAGTGGTGGGAGCGCGCGCCTTGGCCCGACTCGCCGTGCGTCGAGGCTTCAGCGCCCGCCGCCGCGAGGTCCACCGCCCCGGGGAGGCTTGCCACCGAAGCCGCCGTCACGCGGGCCGAGCGGACGCGCGGGCAGGGTGAGGGCCTCGCCATCGAGCGTGGCCTGTCCGCACTCCGGTCCGAACACCAGCGTGTTCGTGGTGCCCTCCGCGTTCGTCCGCGCCTGCGTGCCCGCGATGGGCCACGCGCAGACGGACGGCGGCACCCGGACGATGCCCGTCAGTGTCACCGACGACGAGCTGCCATCCGCGAGCGTCGCGGTGAGCGTGCCGTTGCTGGTGCGCGTGGGCGTCTCCGCCTCCGCGTCGAAGTGCTCCTCCAGCGAGCCCGTGAGGTGCAGGCTGTCGAGCACCACGCCCTCCGCGTCCAGGTGCGTGCGCGTCGTGTCGACGGTGACGGAGCGGCTGAGCGTCTGGCGAGCACCGGGCACCCGCACCGAGGTGGAGGCGATGCTGCCCGCCATCTTCGCGCTCCGGCCATCCTCCATGGCGTGGGTGATGTCGTGCGTGGACTGCTGCTCGAAGCGCAGCGGCGCGTCCTCACCACAGGCCTCGGCCGGGGCGATGGCCGTCACCACATCCACCGTGCCGGAGGAGACCACACCCGTGGCCTCGCCGCGCTCGGAGTCCTCGGGCCGGGGGCCGCCACCGGGCGCGGGCGGTCGCTCCCAGCCGCAACCTCCGCCCCGGGGGCCACGAGCGCGCGCCTCGCAGTCGGTCCAGGACAGGTGGAGCTCGGAGGGGAAACTCTGTCCGCAGACCTCCACCTCGGCGGTCTCCGGCTCGGCGTCGCACTGGAAGCCCTCGTGCTCCCAGCGACGGACTTCCAGCGGCAACCCCTCCAGGAACCGGGAGCCGAGGGGGACGTCCGCCGACTGTGCCTCGTTGATGGCTCCCGCGACGGCGACCACGGACTGCTGCTCGGTGGTGTCCTGCGTCTTCTCCGCGCCACAACCCGCGCCAACCAGCGCGACCGCCAGCATGCCTGCCTTGAGCTTCATGGTGTCTCCCCGCAACACACGTCGAAGCGCGCGCCGGCCCCGCGCACACAACCCAAGGTAGGGGACAAACCTTGCGCAGTTCTTAAGCCCGGGTTGACGGCGAGGCCCCTCCCGAGGGACGCAATGGGGCATGTACATCCCCCGCCACTTCGAGGAACGGGACGCGGAGCGTCTCCTGTCGCTGATGACGCGGCACGCCTTCGCCGTGATGGTGACGATGGGCGAGGACGGCGCACCCATCGCCACGCACCTGCCATTGCTCGTCGAGCGGGACGCGGCGGGTGCGCTGCGATTGCTCGCGCACATGGCGTTGCCGAACCCGCAGTGGCGCACGTTCCCCGCCGAGCGCGACGCGCTGGTCATCTTCCAGGGGCCGCATGCCTACGTGTCCCCCACCTGGTACACGACGGGCTCTCAGGTCCCCACGTGGAACTACGCCACGGTGCACGCGTACGGTCGGCCGCGCATCCTCGAGTCGCGTGACGAGGTGCTGCGCATCCTGCGAGACACGGCGGCGCGCTACGAGTCCGGCAACGCCCAGCCGTGGACGATGGAGCAATCCCAGGAGTACGTGAACCGGCTGCTCGGCGGCATCGTCGCGTTCGAGCTCCGGGTGACGCGGCTGGAGGGCAAGTTCAAGCTCAGCCAGAACAAGGGCGAGGCGGACCGCAAGGCCGTCATCTCGGCGCTGGAGCAGAGCCCGTTCCCAGGGGACGGCGAGCTGGCGGCGCTGATGCGCTCACGCGAGGAGCCTGGATAGACTCGTGGGCCCGGTGCCCTCCTCGGCTCCGCGCCCACGTGCCTTTCCCGTCTTGTCGAGCCGGGCCACGAGTACCACCGGGCCCCGATAGCCCTTACGGCGGGAAGCTGTCATCGCCTCGTGCCCGTTCGATGCGGGCGCGACCAGAAACAGGTTAGCCACCGCGCCGAGGCCCGGGAACGCATGCCGCCGAGCCCCCGATGAATGGCTCCGGCTCATGCTCGCCGCCCGGGAGGAGCGCGGAGGGCTCGCCTTGTCGCCTGCTACGTCGACACTGACGGACTACCGCTCCGAGCGACGCGAGCCCTTGAGCGCGGCGGCCCGCTCCTTGCGAGTCATCGCGGTGGCATCGACGATGTCCACCTCGAGCGCGCCCTGGTTGTCCTCGCGCTTCATGTCCGGGAAGAAGCAGCGCAGGTCCTCGGTGTCGGTAATCTGGTAGCGCTTGCCCGTCTCGAGGATGCGGTGCGTGGCGCGCACCGAGGCCGGCTCCGTGCCCCGCTCGACGCACAGCATCTGCTGGATGCGTCCATTGACCCCGGGGCGCACCTCCGCGAAGTCGTCGCGCACCGTGAACAGGTACGTCGCGCGCGGATTCAGGCCGCGCAGCATCACCTGGTGCTCGGGCTTGAGCTGCACGGCGTGCTCCTTCGCGTCGAACGTGAACGAGCGCGGAGGCACATACGCGGACTGCCGGATGTTCACGCGCACGGTGCCGCTGTTGTCCTCCGGCCCGTTGTCATCCACCGCGAACACATGCAGCTTGCGCGCGTTCTTGATGGTCCGCGTGGACGCGCTCAGCAGGCCGAAGCTCGAGTCCGCCGGGCCCTCGCCCTCGATGAAGTACACCAGCGTCCCCGACGCCGTACTCCGGCCCTCGGCCAGCGACGCGCTGCCCTGCGTCCACACCGAATAGGACAGCGAGGGGTTCAGGTCGATGGAGGCCGTCGAGTACTCGGGGATGGGCGCCGCGTTGTACTGGGGCCGCAGCACCAGGAGCCGCGTGGGGTAGTCCACCTCGTGGAGCGCCCTTCGCGACGCGCTCATCTTCTCGAGTGCGCCCTGCTGCTGCTCTGCGGGCTTCTCCTCCACCGCCGCGGCCACGGCGACCGTGCCCGCGTCACCCTCCGCCACGCCACCGTCATCCTGCGCGGCGGTGACGAGGGGCACCACGTCGTCATCCGCCTTGTCCTCCACGGGCGCCGCCGCGACGGGCGCGGGCTCCGGAGGCTTGAGCGCCTCCATCTCCGCGTTCATCGGCTCCAGCAACACCGACGCCGGGGTGAAGCGGCGGATCCACGTCGAGTACCCGGGCATCGTGAGCGCCAGGGTGTTGGCCTCGCCCACGCGCACGCCGTCCAGCGTCACGGGCGTCTTGCCCGGCACATCCTTGCCGTTGAGGTTCACGCTGGCGCCCGAGGGCGTGGACGTGATTCGCAGCGTGGTGGTGTGGGCGGCCACCGCCTCCGGGGGCGGGTCGGACTTGATGACGAAGTGATAGAAGAGCGCGACGAACAGCAGGACGATGGCCGACCCGAACATGTAGAGGGTCATCGTCCGCATGTCCTTCTGACGCTTCGCCCCGCGCTCGGCCTCCTCGCGGGCCAGCTTCTCGCGAGCCTCGTCCGCCGCGGTGCGGAAGCCCGTCCCCGTGAACGTGCGCGCCGGCTGCGGCGCCACCGACTGCGCGGTGACGACGGGGCTCTCCACCGGCGTGTCCCGAGGGTCGTCGGCCATCGAGGCCACGGCGGCGGGGACGACGGTGGGGACGTACGTCTTGAGGATGTCGATGCCCGCGTCCGTGGCGGGCTCGTCCGGAAGCTCCGGGACGGGCGGACCGGGGCGCTCGTAGGAGCCGGACTTGCGGCCCGGGCCGGTGCCCTCCGCGCGAGGGATGCCCGTGTTCGTCGCGCGGCGTCCGCCCGCGCTCGACACCTTGCGCATGTCGGGGTTGCTGCCCGGGGAGGAGCGTCGCGCGCCGTCACTCGGGGGGCGCGCGCCGCCCTCGCTGCCGGGCCTCACGCGCACGCCGGGGCTCGAGGGCCGCGACACGCTCCCCGAGGACAGGGGCCGCGCACGGCCCTGCGACGGCTCCACGATGCCCGCCTGCCACAGCGCGACCTGCTCCTTGAAGGCGGGCGACACCTCCGCCTTGCGCCCCTCCGCCATCAACTCCTCGGCGAAGAGGTAGGCCATCAGCTGCGACAGCATCGTCGGCGTGAAGCGCGAGTTGTCGCGGTAGAGCAGCTGCACCAGCGACTCGCTCAGCTCCTTCGCCGTCTGGTAGCGCGCCTCCCGGTCCATGGCCATCGCGTTGCCGATGACCGTCTCCAGCTCCGGGCTCACCGTCGGGTTGTTCGCCGACGGCGGCAGACAATCCCCCGTGAGGATGCGCGGCAGGACGGTGACGAACTCGCCCTCGTAGGGACGCTTGCCGCACACCATCTCGTAGAGCACCACACCCGCCGCGTACACATCCGTGCGGGCGTCCAAATCCTGTCGGCCCTGCGCCTGCTCCGGAGAGAAGTACGGGTACTTGCCCTTGAGCGTGCCCGGAGACGTCTTCGCCTCCACGGCGCTGGTGGCCTTGGCGATGCCGAAGTCGATGACCTTGACCTCGCCCTCGTAGGAGATGAGGACGTTGTCGGGCGAGACGTCCCGGTGGACCAGGCCCATCTCCACGCCGTCCTCGCCCACGTGGCGGTGCGCGTAGTCCAGGCCGTCACACAGCTTGCTGGCCACGTGCAGCGCGAGCGGCTCCGGGAAGAACCCCATGCCCGCGCGCTGCGCCCGGCGCAGCACCTTGGACAGGGGCTGGCCCTGCACCAGCTCCATGGCGATGAAGTACTGGCCGTCCACCTCGCCGAAGTCGAAGACCTGCGCGATGTTGCTGTGGCTCATGCTGGCCACCAGCCGCGCCTCGCCGATGAACATCTCGACGAAGTCCGCCTCGTCCACGAAGTGGGGGAGGATCTGCTTGATGACGCAAGGCTTCGTGACGCCCGCGGCTCCCGTCATCCGGGCGCGGTAGGTGACGGCCATGCCGCCCGCGGCAATCTTCGAAAGAAGGACGTACTTGCCGAACTGCTGAGGGGGGGATTCCGCCACGTTGACAAGGCCAGGTCAGGTCGTTGTGAAACACCAAGCATACTCTTGTTCCATTGAAAGTCCCGGAACGGGCTCAAGTCGCATGCGAAGGCGTCACGGGGGTGTGCCATGCCTCGGGACGTGGTGGAAAAGCGCGTGGAAAACCGAGACCTGAGTCATCCCTCACCTCGTCCGGGTGGCGTGTCTCGGGGGGGTGACAGCTCTCGGACTGAGGGGGCGCGGCGTCTCAGAATGATTCGTCGTGGTCGGGGGATAATCCGGGGTCCGGGGGATTGTTGCGAAGAGTCGCCGTGATTCCAGAGGGTTGTGGGCGCGACGCGCGAGACTGTCGGGTCGCTTCACATTTCTTCACGGACGTGTCCGGCGCGCGCGGGGCAAGGGCGGTTATGTAGGCGGGCGCGGCCACGGGCCGGTGGTGGAGGGCGGTCGGCCTTCTTCCGGAGAAACGAGGCGACGCCGATGTTGTCCGAGCTGTCCTCCCGCTCGAGGCCCCTTGCCCTGGTGGTGATGGGCGCGTTGCTCGCGCTGCCGATGCGCGGCCGGGCACAGGAGCTGGAGGCGGTGAGACCCTCCGCGTTCGATCTGCTCGCCCGGAGTCCGGAGCTGGGCGGGTCGGACATCCCCAGAGACCTGCCGGGTCGCGTCACGGTGGGCCCCGCGATGCGGCCGACGGTGGAGCCGCTCGATGCGGAGACGTCCTCCCAGGAGGAGCGCAAGCCCGAGTCGGACTTCCCGTTGAGGGTCGTGACCGATGGGGACCTGGAGAGTGGATCCACGGCGGCGCCGGCGGCGCGCGAAGGTGCGTTGACGCTGATGCCCGCGTCGTCGTCGAGCGAGCCGCGGGAGTTCCAGGTGCTGCCCGCGGTGGTGGCGGTGGTGCCGGGGCTCTTGTTCCACGGGTTGGCGCCGGCGGTGGCGGGGGATGGTCACACGGCGAAGCGGCTGTTCGCGCTGGAGGGCGCGGGGCTGGGGCTCATCGCGGCGGGTGGCGTGCCCATCGTGCTCACGGGGGCATCGCGGAAGACCATCGCGCCGCTGTACGCGGTGACGTTGGCGGGCTTCAGCGTGTTCGGCATCTCCGCGCTCGCGAATCTGTACTCGGTGGTGTCGCCCACGTTCGACCCGGGGGTGCCTCCGCCGTCGTTGCCGCCGCTGGAGCTGGAGATGGGCTACCAGTACGTGAGCGACACGTCGTTCGACTACGACCACTTCGTGTCGTTGGGCGCGGTGGCGCGCTTCGACGAGGTGAAGCTGCGGGCCACCGCGAGGCTGGCGCCGGACGAGGGCAACACGCAGGTGCGGGTGGGTGGGGCGTATCGGTTGCTCGGGGTTCCGGAGCGTCGGCTCGAGGGCTCGGATGGGTCGTCGCTGGACGCGGAGCTGGTCGGGCTGTTCCACCGCTTTCCGACGGAGGGCTTCGCCGTCATCGGTGCGGACCTGGGGCTGCGAGGCCGCTACGCGATGTCGCGGGTGAGCCCGGCGCTGGCGGGTTCGTTCGCCGAGGTGAGCCTGGGCATGTCGCTGCAGGGCTACAGCTACTTCGGCCCGGTGGATGACGGGAACCTGCACACGCAGCTGCTCTTCACCTTCGGCTACGGCGTGTGGTTGGGGCGCGGCGGCGGGCCGTTCCGGGGCGAGGCGATGCTCTATTACGACCACCGCAAGGATGACTTCGCGGGCGGAGTGCGCTCGTTGGGTGGAGGCGTGGTGGGCAACTTCGGTCTGCGCGGGCGCGTGCTGCTGACGGACTCGTGGGGCGTGGCCGCGGAGGCGCAGGCCGGTGGCGCGCTCGTCGGGCGCCTGTCGCTCATCTACGCGTTCGGAGGTGACCTGTGATGCGCGAGCGGACGTGGACCGACTCCACGACGGGACGTCGTGAGCGGACCGACGGGGCGGGGCGCCCGTCGCTCATCTCCGCGCCTGGCGGTGACCTGTGATGCGCGAGCGGATGCTGAAGGGCGCATCGATGCAGCATCGAGCGTCGCGCCGCGAAGCAGGGTGCGCGGACGCGCGGCGTGCCGAGTCATCGGCCGTTGTCGGGAGGAGCGCTGTGATGCGGCTCGGAAGCGTGGGCGTGGTGTCGGCGCTGTTGTTGGCTGGGTGTCTGCGTCCGGCGGAGAACCGCGCGATGCGCGACCTGAAGGTCGGGCAGGCCGAGGGCAGCGGGCTCTCGCTCGTGGTGGCCGACGGGCTCGCGGCGGTGCGCGGCGTGGAGTCCGGAGGCGTGACGTTGTGGGGCAACGCCCCGGTCTTCTCCGCGCGCGTCACGCTGGACGCGAGCGCGCCGACGAACTGGCTCTTCACCGTGCGCAACGCGATGCCGGACGCGGAGCTCGTCGCGGAGCTGGAGGACGGCGAGCTGCTCGCGGTGGAGCCCGTGCCCCAGTCGATTCGCACGGTGAAGGCCTGGCGCGTGGGCTTGCGCGCGGGCGCGGTGGCGAAGCTGCACGTGGCCCCGCCGGGCTGGGACTCCTCGGAGCCGTTCCGCTTCGCGGCGCTGGCGGACGTGCAGGAGGCGCTGCCTCGCGTGGGAGACATCTACGCGCGCCTGTCCAAGGACCCCACGCTGCGCTTCATCCTCTTCTCCGGAGACCTGACCGAGAACGGCACCCGCGAGCAGCTGCTGGAGTTCCAGGAGCGCCTCGAAGCAGGCTCCCCCATCCCGCTGTATGCGACGCTGGGCAACCACGAGACCTTCTCGAAGGACGCGGAGGAGTACACGTCGCTCGTGGGCCGCGGCAACCAGAGCTTCGTCTTCCAGAACGTGCGCTTCACGGTGGTGGACTCGAGCAGCGGCACGCTGGACCCCATCGTGGAGGAGCAGCTCGACGGGTGGCTCGCGTCGTCGCGACATGGCACGCACGTGGTGTCGATGCACGTGCCGCCGCAAGACCCGGTGGGCCTGCGCGGCGGCGGCTTCGCGAACCGGGGCGAGTCCGCGGGCCTGGTGGGAAAGCTCGCGCGCGAGGGCGTGGACCTCACGCTCTACGGACACATCCACTCGTACTACTCGTTCACCAACGCGGGCATCCCGGCGTTCATCTCCGGGGGCGGCGGCGCGATTCCGGAGACCTTCGACGGGGTGGGCCGTCACTACCTCTCGGTGGACGTCGGCGCGAACGAGGGGTTGCGCGAAGCGGCCCTGGTGCGTGTGGACTGACGCCGGACGCTGGCACTGAACGAAGCGTCAGCCGGCGGTGTGTGGGAGCAAACGCGTGCGGGGCCGACAATCCGGCCTCGCAGCGTACCCTCTTGATCTGACACTGAACACGTGAGCAGATGGCGGCCCTACCGCGAGGAGCCAGGAGGCCCGCCATGTTCGATTCGAACGAGAACGACCCCATTTCCCCGGCGCTGCGTGCGCTGCTCGAGCTGTTCACCACGGAGCTGGCGGAGGTGCGCTTCCCGGACATGAGCGGGGACGTGCTGGACGACGCCGCGGCGCAGGTGCGAGCGAAGGCGGAGGCGGTGGCCCAGGCGCAGGCGGCGCTGGAGGCGGCGCGCCAGGGGCTGCAGGAGAGCCAGGACGCGCTGCTCCAGAAGGGCCAGCGCGCGCTGGCCTACGCGCGGGTGTTCTCCGAGGAGAACCCGGAGCTGGCCACGAAGCTGGACGCCATCCACCTGCCGCGTCCGATGCGCAAGGGGCCGAAGGCGGAGAGCACTGCGGCGGAGCCGGTGGCCGCGGCGAACGGCAACGAGGAGAACGCGCCGAAGCGCCGGGGCCGTCCGCCCAAGGCGCGTCCCGCGCAGGGCGCGTCCCTGTTCTCCGAGGGCGCCACGGCCGAGTCGCTGGCCATCGCCCACGAGGGCAACGGCGTGCTGCCCTCCGCGTAGCGCGAGGGAAGTCGCGTCACGACGTGAGGGCAGCACCTGCTGCCTGGAAAAACCGCGGCCCGGACGCGAAGTCTCCCGGAGCCCCCCTCCGGAAAGACCCGCGACCGGGCCACGAGACCGCCCGGCTTCCGCATTCAGGCCGCGGACGCCGGACGGGTACACCCGAGACGGCTTAGTTCGTCGGGAAGGACGTCCAGCCGGCCATCCAGTTGGTGGTGCCGAACGCGCCCACGAACCGAGCCGACGTGTCGAAGCCCGCGCCCGGCGTGGCGGCGTTGTCCGGGTTGAGCAGCGGCGAGCCCGTCTTCGGCATGAAGCTCGGCGCCGTCAGGTTCGTCGCGTCCGTCAGCTGCGGGTCCTGCACCTTCACGCCGTTGGCGGCGACGATGATCTTCTCCGCCTCGTTGAAGCGGCTCACGTCCGGGTCCACCGTCACGCCACCCTCGACCTTCGGGTTCGGCGCGAACGGGATGGTGTCCGTCAGGTTGGCGTTGTCCCAGAAGAAGGTGTTGCGGATGGACAGCCGCGAGTCACCCGGCTCGTTGAAGAGCGCCGCGGAGGCCTCGCCGTCCACGTCCACCGCCTGGTCCTTGAAGTACGCGACCACCGCGTTGCGCAGGCGGATGCCGGCGCCGGTGTTGAACACCAGGCCCTCCTGCGAGGGGTTGCCACCCGGGTCCGCGTTGGAGCCGATGAACGTCGCGTTCCAGATCTCCGGGATGCTGATGGGCTCCTGCGTCGGCGTCGTCTTGTGGCTGGACGCCTCGATGCCGCGGTCGCCCACGCGCGCGCTCTGCTGCACCACCAGGAACTGCACCTTGCCCGAGTAGCCCAGGTCGTAGTCCAGACCGTCGTCGTCCGCCTGCGAGATGACGATGTGCTTGAGGGGCGCGGTGCCACCGAACATCTCGATGCCGTCGTCCAGGCCCAGGTGGACCTGCACGTAGTCGATGTTCGTCGTCGAGCCGCAGCCGCCCACCGTCAGTCCGTTGAGCTCGTTGTTCGGCGCCAGCTCGAAGCCGGCGAACTCGATGCGCGCGTACTTCAGCGTGCCGCAGTTGTGCGCGTCGTCCTGACCGCCGTACTTCGTCTGGTCGTTGCCGCTGCTGGCGAAGAAGCCCTCGATGGTGGTCTCGCCGCCAGAGACGTTCAGCCGAGCCTTGCCCAGCAGCACCACGCCGCCCCAGTCGCCCGCCTCGCGCTCACCGGCCGCCTTCGAGGACGTGAAGACGATGGGCTTCTCCGCCGTGCCCACCGCGTTGATGCGCGCGTTGCGGGTGATGATGAGCGCGCTGCCGACCTCGCCCTTGACCGTGGCGCCCGCCTCGATGTTGAGCGTGCCGCTGTTGACGAAGACGTACTTCTTCAGGATGTAGGTGTTGCCCGCCTTCCAGGTGGTGTCCGCGGTGATGTCCTGGGAGACCTCCACCGTCTCGGGATTGGTCGGCTCCGGGTTGGTGGTGGGCGGCTCCTTCTTGTCGTCGTCGCCGCAGCCGTACGCGCCAACAGCCAGGCTGGACATGATGAAGAGGGATGCGAACAAGCGCTTCATGACGAGACTTCCTTTCGGGAGGGAACTACAGGGACAGGCCCAGCGACGCGGAGAACGCGAGGCCCGGGCGGAACTCGACGAGGGCGATGTCGCCCTGCTGCAACTTGATGCGGGAGTTGAGGAGGTTGGACGCGGTCAGCTTCAGCTGCGTCGCCTCGGTGAGCTTCTGTGTGACGGCCAGGTCCACGCGGTGGAAGGGCTGCTCGTAGACGTCCGGCAGGTTGTCCGTGCCCACCTCGGCGATGCGGCGGCCGTACACGTTGTAGAGCAGCGCCACTTCCGTGCCGCTCTGCTGCCGCTCGTACCCGAGGTTGACGTTGATGACGTAGGGCGACTGGCCCTGCAGCGGGCGCTTGGAGTTGGTCTGCAGGCCCTGCACGTTGCCCAGGTCGATTTCCGACTGGATGAGCGTGAGGTTGGCGCCCACCTTCAGCGGCTGCAGCGCGGGGGTGATGCGCCCCAGGGAGGTGCGCGCCTCCAGCTCGATGCCGTAGGTGTTCGCGGCCGGCGTGTTCTCGAAGTTCATGTCGCCAGCGCCCACCGAGTTGATGACGCGCTCGATGGGGTTCTGGAAGCGCTTGTAGAAGGCGCTGGCGGCCAGGACCTCGTTCTCCCCGGCGAACCACTCGACGCGGGCGTCCACGTTGTGGATGCGCGTCTGGACCAGGATCGGATTGCCAGAGACGTTCCGGCGGCGCACGAAGTCGTAGAACGTGAAGGGCGCCAGCTCCCGGAAGGACGGCCGCGCCAGTGTGTAGCTGTAGCCGGCGCGCAGGTTCACCGTGGGGGTGAGCGCGTAGATGGCGTTGAGCGAGGGCAGCCAGTCCAGGTAGTTGACGTTGTTGCGAGAGGCCTCCACGTCGGTGAACTGGTTGAGCGCGACCAGCTCCTGGCGCGAGCTCTCCAGGCGCACGCCGCCCACCAGGCGCAGCGACTCGGTGGGGGTGACGTCCGCGGTGACATAGCCGGCGAAGATGCCCAGCGACGCGTCATACGCGTCCGAATCCGGACGGGTGCTCTCCTGGATGCGCATGCCGTTGCCCAGGTAGTCGGCGCTGAAGAGCACCTCGGGCGGCAGGAAGCGGTCCACGTCGGAGTTGGGGCTGATGCTGTAGCGGAAGCGGCGGGCGCGGAAGTCGCGGAAGGACAGCTGCGTGAGGCCGCCCAGCTTCACGCGCACGTCGCTGAAGGGCACGGTGACGTTGAGGCTGCCGCCGAAGGACGTCTCACCCAGGTCGGCGAAGAAGCGCTCGCCGCTGTTGGCCTGGTTGGGGAAGGACATGCCGCCGGAGGGGTTGCCCAGGTTGTCGCTGTAGAGCGAGTCGCGGGTGTCCGGCTCGTCGCGGTCCACGCGGGAGAAGTTCGCCTGCCAGTCCACCTCCGAGTCGCCGAACAGGCCGATGCGGTGGAAGCCGCGCAGCTGGTTGAAGGACAGCTGCCGGACGATGAACTGCAGGCGGCTGCCCTGGTAGAGGTCGCCCTTGAGCGAGTCCACGCCGTCGCTGGTGGTGGTGCGCGTCTCGGTGCCGCGGGTGTAGAGGCTGAAGAGCGTCAGCTCGTTGTCGCGGTTCAGCTGGTAGCCCACGCTGGCCAGGCCGCTCAGGTTGGCGACCTCGGTGCCCAGCTGCGTCTGGGCGTCGTCGTAGCTGACGAAGTCACCGCGGATGTCGTACGCGGCCTTGGTGTACTGGGTGCGCTGGGTGTTCTCGCGGTGGCCGTAGTTGACGGTGGCCAGGTAGCCCAGGCGCTTGTTCTCGAAGCGCAGCGTGTCGCCCAGCGACGCGCTCAGGCCCATGTTCGGCAGGGCCGTGGAGCGGCGCGCGTTCCACACGTTGTTGAAGCTCTTCCACTGGTTGGTCAGCTCCTCGCGCGACTCGCCCCCGTTGCCCAGGGAGTGGTCGGTGGGGATGGCGTCGGGCAGCCGGCGGGAGTCGCCGGGGAAGCCGAGGAACTCCATGGCGCCGCCGCCGCGCTGGGCGTTGCGGCCCTGGAAGGTGGACTCGGTGTCGCCGCCGAAGGTGATGCGCGGCTTGAACTCGAACTGGCTGGGGTAGGTGTTGGTCTCGATGAGCAGCGTGCCGCCGCCGAAGGAGCCGGGCAGGTCCGCGGTGTAGCTCTTCACCACGTTGAGGTTGGCGAGCAGCGACGTGGGGAAGAGGTCCAGCGGGACGCTGGGCTCGTCGGGCTCAGGGCTGGGCAGGAGCGCGCCGTTGAGCAGGGTGGTGGTGTAGCGGCCGCCCAGGCCGCGCAGGAGGACGTAGCGGCCGTCCACGACGGTGGCGCTGACCACGCGCTTGACGGCGTCGGAGGCGCTGGAGTCGGGGGTGCGGGCGATTTCCTGGGCGCTGATGGCGTCGGAGACGGCGGCGGCCTTCTTGCGCTCCTGGAGCAGGGCGCCCTCGGCGCGGCGGTCCGCGCGGGCCTCGACGACGACCTCCTGCACGGCGCCCACGTCGGCGCTGAGCGCGACGTCGAGCTTGGTGGCCTTGCCCTGGGTGACGATGACGCCCGTGATTCGGCGGCCCTGGTACACGTCGTAGAAGACGCGCAGGTCGTACTTGCCGGGCGGCAGCGCCAGCCGGTAGTTGCCGTCCAGGTCCGTGAGCGCCTGCTTCTGCGCGCCCGTGACGACCTTCACGGTGGCCTCGATGAGGCCCTCCTGGTTCGTCTCGTCGACGACCTTGCCGTAGACGCCCGTGAAGCCCGCGGGCGGCTCGGAGGCCTCGGCCATCATCGCCTCGTCCTCGGCCGTCACGGCCTCATCGGCCACGGTGCCCTCGGCAGGAGTCTCCTCGGCGCCCGGCGTCTGCACCGTGGCGGGGGCCTGCGAGCCATCCGGCTGCACCGTACCGGGAGCCTGCGTGGCGCCCGGCTGCGAGCCATCCGGCTGCACGGCGGCGGGAGCCTGCGTGGCGCCCGGCTGCGAGCCATCCGGCTGCACGGCGCCGGACTGGGGCGCGTTCGGCGCGGGTGAGGGCGGAGGTGTCTGTGATTGCTTCGTCCCGTCGGGCGCGGGCGCCATGCCGGGCGCCGAGGGGCGCAGCTCCTCGGACGGGGGCGCGTTGGGGTCCGTCACGGGCGGGACGACCTGCGTCTCCGTCCCGGACGGCGTGCTCTCCCCGCCGGGGGTGGAAGGGGTTTGACCGAGGGCCACCATGGCGGGAGCGACGGGCTCCTGGCCGTTCATCCGCGACAACGCGGGGGTGGTGATGAGGGTGAGCGCAGCCACGAGGGCGCGCGAAAAGCTTGCGGGAGACAACACGACTCTCCTTGCCAACGGTCGCGCCGTAAAGAACGCGATACGGATGGCATTGGAATGGATGGCTTGTGACGATTCAGGCGGCGGATCGCAAACTCGAGGTCACGACCCGCCGCCGCGCGGAAGACTCAGTCCGCGAGTTTGTCAGGCAGCACGCCCACGGTGAGATTGCCTCCCCGGGCGAGGTCCAGCACTTCCATGGCGGCGCCGTAGGGCACGTCGTCGCCCGCGTCGAAGAACACGATTTTGTCCGGGCGCGCGTTGAGCATGCGCTGCAGCCGCGTGACCACCTGGTCCCTCGGCACTTCCTCCCGGTTGATGCGCAAGATGCCCGAGCGGTCCACCGTGAGCACCACTGGCGGCAGCGCGTCCGGAGGCGGAGGCGTGGTGTCCTCCTTGTCCGGCTTGGCGGGCACCGTCATCCACATCTGCTTGGTCATCAACGGCGTGACGACCATGAAGATGATGAGGAGGACGAGCACCACGTCCACCAGCGGCGTCACGTTCATCGAAGGGCGAAGGCCGCCCTTTCCTCCTCCGAGGTCGAATGCCATGGCGTGTTCCTACGGGCCCTTCTTCTCGACGACCTGGAGGTTGATGCCCGGAAAGCCCATCTCCTGCATGCTCTTGAAGAGCCCGCGCACCTCGGAGTAGCGCACGCCGCGGTCCGCCTTGAGCACCACGGGCGAGTCCGGCTTCTTCTCGCGCAGCGCCTTGAGCTCCACCATGAGCGCGTCCTTCTTGAGCTCCTTGCGGTCCAGGTAGAAGAACCCGTTGGAGGCCAGGCTCACCGTGGTGGGCTCCAGCTCCTTGTTCTCCTTGTCCGGATTCGTCGCGGCGGGCAGCTCCACGGACGCGCCCGACTCGATTTGCGGCGTCACCACCATGAAGATGATGAGGAGCACGAGCACCACGTCGACCAGCGGCGTGACGTTCATCTCCGGGGTGAGACTACGCCGGGCGGACATCGAGCCCCTCCCGGCGCGCCACCGTCTCCGGGCCCGTGGCCACGGCGCCGTTGTTCGTGCCCGGGCGCTTGTCCGGCGACATGTCCTCCAGGTGGTCCATCAGCTCGCTGCGCGCCGCGTCCAGCGACAGCTGGAGCGAGTCGGCGCGCGTGGACAGGAAGTTGAACATCAGCACCGCGGGGATGGCGACGAGCAGGCCCAGCGCCGTGACGACGAGCGCCTCGGCGATACCCGCGGACACCGCGCCCAGGCCGCCGGAGCCCTCCTTGGCGATGCCGGAGAAGGCCTCGATGATGCCGACCACCGTGCCGAGCAGACCGACGAACGGCGCCACCGAGCCCACCGTGGCGAGCACGGACATCCCGCGCCGCACGTCCGCGCTGACGCGCTCGTTGATGCGCACCAGCTCACGGCGGGTGAGCTCCACCGGGCCCAGCTTGCCCGCGGGCAGCTTGGACTTGGCGAGGAAGGTCTTCATGCCACCGCCGAGCAACATGGCCAGGTGGCTGCCCTTGGTGCCCTCCGCCTCCTTCACCAGCGCCTCGTGCTGCTGCTGCATGAGGAGCTGACCTGCGCGGGCGGCGAAGACGCGTGACTTGCTGCGGGAGCGGAAGAAGACGAACAGACGCTCGAAGAACACCGCCAGGGACGCGACGGCGAAGAGCATCAGCGTCCAGGCGATGCCCAGGGCGAACACGCCCATGTGGTTGTAGATGTCCCGAAGATTGAAATTCATGACGAGGTGCTCCTGGGGGGCAGGTGCGGGATGAGACAGACGACCTACGACTTGAGACGGAAAGGAACCTTGAAGATGCGGAAGACCGCCGTGGGGCGGCCCTCGACGACGGCGGGCTTGAAGCGCCACGTGCGCACCGCGGACATCGCCGCGCTGGCGAACGGCTCGTCACCGCGCATGACCTTGAGCTGGGTGACGCGGCCATCCACCTCGACGACGCCCTTGAGGATGACCATGCCCTCCTGACCGCGAGAGCGGGCGTCGGAGGGGTATTCGGGGATGAGGTTGGACTCGAGCGGCTCGGGCGGCGTGGCCGACTCGGGCAGGTTGATGGGGGCCGCGCGGCCGCCACCGCCGACGAGCGCCTGGCCGGAGCCCGTGCCACCCGCCACGCCGCCGGGCACCAGCGCGCCGGTGCCACCGACGGCGATGGGCGCGGCGGCCACCGTCTCCGTGGCGGCCTCGGGCGGCTTCTCGAGCGGCACGGCCTGCGGGGCGACGATGGCGGCGGGCGCGACGAGCGGCGCGGTGGGAGGCGGCGCCTTGGCGAGCGCGGGCGGGGCGGCCTTGGGCGGCAGCTTGGGCTTGGGCGGCGCGGGAGGCGGCGGCGGAGGCGGCTTCACCTCGACGACGGGAGGCGGGGGCGGACGGAAGACGACGTCCGTGCCCTTCTGCTCCTTGATGACATCACGGACCTTGTCGGCGGCGGTGACGACCACGACGCCGATGAGCACGAAGACGGCGACGGATGCCGAGGTGGAGAGCGCGAACCTGCGCGCCGAGGCGACATCGGAGGCGCTGTCGAACGTTTCGAACATGGCTGACGCGCATATAGCGACGCCATGTTTCAGGGGTGTCCGGCCCCCGTGACACTTTCAGGCCAGGAAGATGACGGAAGCGTCACGACGCCCGCATGCCACGCAGGGTGCGCGGCAGACGGGCCAGGGTGTCACCGAGCGTCATGGCCGACAGCGAGCCCTGCTTGCGCACCTGCCACAACGTGGCGATCAGCAACGCGGAGTAGATGAGGGCGAAGGGGCGCATCAGCATCACATCCTGCGACCAGTCGAACCCCAGCCCCTTGTCGGAGAACACGGTGCCGATGAAGGCGATCACCCCGATGAGGGTGAGGTTGCCGCGCACACGCCCCTCGATGGCCGCGCGCACCAGGGGCCACGCGAGCACGTAGTTGGCCCGCCACGCCAAGGGTGACAGGAGCGTCACGCCCAGGCAGCACAGGGCCAACAGGTCCGCGGGACCGGGCCGGGCCCAGGCCACGCCCACCAGGAACACGGTGAGGGCGACCAGCTGCGCCAGGGTGATGGTGGAGCCGGGCGGCGTCTCGAGCGAGCCCGGGTAGAACAGGGAGATGAACAGCGTGGGCAGGCCCTGCGCGTTGGTGCTGAGCACCCAGGGTGGGGTGGTGCGCGCGAGCGTCTCGCTCCACATCTGGAACTGGGCGAGCGTGCCGTCCCAGCCGTAGCGCGCCAGGGTGGGCAGGCACAGGAGCACGCCGAACACGGCGGTGGCGCCGATGACCTTCCAGTGCCGGCGCCAGAGGAAGAACAGGCCGATGAGGGCCGCGGGCGGCTTGAGCAGGAAGGCCACGGCGAAGGCCGCGCCGGGGCGCCACACCTGTCCGCGCTCGGCGCCCAGGGCCGAGACGACCACGAGCAGCAGCATGACGACGTCGACCTGTCCGTAGAACAGCTCGAAGGTGAAGGCGGGCAGCAGGGCGATGGTGGCGAGCGCGGGGCCCCAGGACCAGGGAGGCGCTTCGCCCGCGCCATGGGGCGCGCGGCGGGTGAGCCGGGCCACGGCGATGAGCGCGAGGATGGAGCCCACGTTCCACAGGGCCACGGCCATGCGCGAGGGCATGAGGGAGAAGGGGATGAAGAGGGGCGCGGTGATGGGCGCGTACTTGAACGGCATGGTGCCGTCGGAGACGCGGTAGAGGTCGGTGCCCTCCATGAAGCGCTCGGCCGCGGTGAGGTAGACGCGGAAGTCCACGCCCCGGCGAGGGTGCTGACCCACGGCGACGGCGGCGACGAGGAGCACGGCGAGGACCAGCCACCACAGCCAGCGGGCCCACTTCGTGGAGGTGTAGGTCGTCGGGCTGGAGGGCTCGCTGAGCGCACTCGCGGACTGGGACGAGGTCGTCACGGGGCCAGGCTCCTGGGCGGGTGGACGGGCCCAATCACGTGGAGTGAGGGCCATGGGCGGGGAAGGCCGTGGTGTCGGCACGGCCCCAGGACATCGACGTTCATCGCGGGGGAATGAAGGGCGGGGGAGGTGTTCACCATTTCACGCCGGGGCCCTGCCGGGCAACGGCCTGTGTGTGGACGGAGGGGCGGGCTCCGGGTGCCGGGGCGCTCCAGCCAGGACAGGGTGTCCGGCGGTGTGGGCCTGGCGCGGAGAGGGTGTTTCACGGACCTGGGGGCACACGGGCCTGGCCAGGGAGCGTGCGGGCGCTCGACGTCATGTCTCACGGGCGATGACGGGCCCGCCCGCGCGACCGTGGCGCGCGGGGGTGTCTGGGATTGTGCGCCCGGACGCAAAGTCAGACATGCATGCGGGCTGGCTCGCCGGCGTGACGCCGGTGGCGATGGGTTACAGCCCGTACGTCTCGAGCAGTCGCAGCCACACCTCGCTCATGGTGGGGAACGACGGCACCGCGTGCCAGAGCGTGTCGAGCGACACCTCGCCCGCGACGGCGATGGTGGCCGCGTGCAGCATCTCGCCCACCTCCGGGCCGGTGAAGGTGGCGCCCAGGACGACGCGGCGCTTCTCGTCCACCACCAGCTTCGCGGTGCCGCCCAGCTTCTCCCCGAGGAGCGACGTGCCCGACACCTTGCCCAAGTCGTACTGCACCGTGCGCACGGGCAGCCCCTGCTCGCGCGCCTTCGCTTCGGTGAGCCCCACGCTGGCCACCTGAGGGTGCGTGAAGATGACCTGCGGTGTGGCCTTGGTGTCGGCCCACGCGCTCGCCTTCTTCCCCGCGATGACGTCGCCCACCAGGCGCGCCTGGTACTTGCCCATGTGCGTCAGCAGATTCCGTCCGTTCACGTCCCCGCAGGCATAGAGCCACCCGCCCTCCACACCCTTCGCGCGAAGCTGGTCATCCACCTGCACCGTCTCGCCGGGCTTCAGGCCCACCGTCTCCAGGCCCAGCGCGTCCGTGCGGGGCACGCGGCCCATGCCCACCAGCAGCGCGTCCGCGCGGAGCTCCTCGCCCGTCGACAGCTTCACCGTCACCTCGCCCTGGCCTCCGGGCCGGCTCACGTGGGTGACGGTGGCGCCCATCACCACCTTCACGCCGTCCTCGCGCAGCGCCTGGACCACCTGCTCTCCCACGAAGGGCTCGAAGCGGGACAGGAGCGCCTTGCCGCGCTCCACCAGCGTCACCTCGGAGCCCAGCGAGCGCCACGCCTGCGCCAGCTCCACCGCGACCGCGCCGCCTCCCAGCACCAACAGTCGCCGGGGGACCTGCTTGGCCGCCGTGCCCTCGCGGTTGTCCCAGGGCCGCGCCTCCTTCAGGCCCGGGATGTCTGGGATGCGAGGCCGGCTGCCCGTGGCCAGCACCACGGCGCGTCGGGCCTCCAACTCGCTCACGCCGCCGTCCCTGGCCTCCACGCGCACCTTGCGCGGACCGGCGAGCTTGCCGTGGCCACGCACCACCTTCAGCTTCGCGCCCTCCGCCCACTTCAACTGCGAGTCGTCCTTGTAATGGCTGACCATCGCGTCGCGGTGCTCGAGCACCGCGCTCGCCACCAGCGGCCCCTTGAGGGTCTCCCTCGCGCCGGGCACCTGCTTCGCCATCCACAGCGCGTCGCCCGGACGCAGGAGCGCCTTGCTCGGGATGCAGGCCCAGTACGAGCACTCACCACCGAGCAGCTCGTGCTCCACCAGGGCCACCGACAACCCGGCCGCGGCGGCTCGCGCTCCCGCGTTCTCTCCCGTGGGCCCGCCACCAATCACCACCACATCGAAGACTTCCGCCATGTGTTCGCCCTCGCGCTCCTGCTGCGTAGGCAGCAAGGTGCGGGCGGGCCAATCCCACTGGGGGCTCCTCGTCGGATGGTGGAAAGAAGTGGTGGCCACCAGCGGACATCCGCGCGGCTCGCTCGTGAAGACGACGCCGTGAGCTGTCCGCCAGGAGACGACAGCCCCTCCCACGAGGAGGGCGCGACGCGCTCGAGCACCGCTGTCAGGACGGCGTCCGATTCATCGTCCGCGTCCGGAGTGGAACGCGGGCAGGCGATGAGCGCCTCCTCGCGTGAGACGTGAATCCAGTCAGGTCCGTGGCGGATGTGTCCGTGCGCGGCGGGAGGTGTGCCATGGGGACTGCGCTCAACGGTGTCTCGGGTCGCTTCGCGTCGTGCGCCTCCCTCGGAGACTGAGCACCGCTTCCTCATCCGCCATCGATGCTGGGTGGGACGAAGCGGGACGGTTTCCGGACGGCAGGGCAGGGCGTGAAGCCATTGTCACCGTGCAATCCGACGACGTGACACGGGTGTGCTCGGGCGCGTGAGCCCCGACACCCCGTCGCACGTGGCTCGGCTGGAAATCCTTGCGTCCACTCATGTCTTCTTCCTGGAACCGTCGTTCCCGCGCGCCGCGTCGGCGTGAGGGTGCTTCCTCGTCGTCCTCTGAAACCTTCTCCGCGCACCACCTGCGCGTGCAGTCCTCGCTGTCCCAGGAGGTGGCGCACCTCTTCCGCTCGGAGCTGTCGGACCCCTGCTTCGAGGGGCTCCAGCTCGCGTCGTTCGAGCTGACACCGGACGGTCGCCTCATCCACATCGGCTACACCCTCACGCCCGAATCCGAGTCCAGTCCCCGCGAGGTGCAGGACGCGCTGGCCAGGTCACACGGCTACCTGCGCTCCCTGCTCGCCGAGCACCTGAACCTCAAGCGCATCCCGCGGCTGCGCTTCACGTTCATCGGAGTCACCGAGCCTGGAGGTGCGCGATGAGCCCGCGCGTCCTCCCCTCCGAGCCTGGGAGCATCCCCATCCTCGCGTGGACACGTCGTCTGCCACCGGGCGCGGAGGAGCAGCTGCGCCTCATCGCCTCCCAGCCCTATGTCGTCGAGCACGTGGCCGCCATGCCGGACCTCCACGTCGCGCGGCGCGTCGCGGTGGGCTCCGTGTTCGCCACCGGGCATCACATCGTGCCCGGCGCGCTCGGAGGAGACCTGGGCTGCGGCGTGCGCGCGTACCGCTTCGCGCATCCCGCCGCGTTGCTCGGTCGAGACCTGCTGGAGTCGTTGCTCGCGCGTCTGTCCCGGGTCATCCCGGTGGGAGACGCCACGCACCGGGGCCGGGGACTCGCGCTGCCTGTCGAGCTGGAGTCACCCCCCCTCTCCACCCAACGGCTGTGCCGCGAGTGGGAGCGACTGGCGCCCCGGCACCTGGGCACGCTCGGCGGAGGCAACCACTTCGTCGAACTGGACCGGGACGCGGGCGGAGACCTCTGGCTGCTCCTGCACTCCGGCTCCCGGGGCGTGGGCTCCGCCATCGCCGACCACCACCTCCGCGTCGCCACGGCGCTCGGGGAGGGCACGCTGCCGGGCCTGAGCCTGCACACCCCCGAGGGCGCCGCGTGCCTCGCGGACACGCAGCTGGCCTGCCGCTTCGCCCGGGCCAACCGCGACGCGCTCGCGGCCCGCGCGCTGGAGGTGCTGTCCGACGTGCTCGGCCTCACCCCCGACGCCGACGCGACGGTGGACGTCCACCACAACCACGTGGCCCTGGAGGAGCACTTCGGCCGCACGCTCTGGGTCCACCGCAAGGGCGCGGTGGGCCTGGAGGCCGGACAGCGGGGCCTCATCCCCGGCTCCATGGGCACCGCCTCCTATATGGTGGAGGGGCTGGGCGAGCCTCGCTCGTTCCGCTCCTGCTCCCACGGCGCCGGACGGGTCCTCTCCCGGACGGAGGCACGGGCACGCATCCGGCCCGCCGCCCTGGCGCACGCCCTGCGCCGGGTGGTGCACGACGCCAGCAAGGCGGAGACCCTGGTGGAGGAGGCTCCCGCCGTCTACCGGGACATCGCCGAGGTGCTCGAGGACGAGGCCGACCTCGTCACCCCGGTCCGCCGGCTGACGCCCATCGCCGTCCTCAAGGGCTGAAACACCCTGCATCACCTTGAAACGGGGCCCGGCGGCAGGCCAGCGCCGGGCTCCGCCGATACAGCCAGAGCATTGTATTCACCCCAGGTGGAATTCGGCGCCTGGGGACGGCTCTTTCCGGGGTTGATCCACTTCCGCGCCGAACCTGACGTCAGAGTGGGTTCCCGAGCCCGTCCAGATGCCGTAGAATCGGCCGCCAGAAGTACACGTGCGAACCTGCTGGGGCGTCGTCTAATGGCAGGACATCAGACTTTGACTCTGAGTATCAAGGTTCGAATCCTTGCGCCCCAGTCAATCCGCTCCGGGGGGACGCGGTAGCCAGCGCGTCCGTCCGCGTGCATGAAGGACGGTGGCCCGATGCCGCAGAAGACACTCCTGCTGGTCTCCGTGGGAAGCCAGACTGCTTCCCTGTTGAAAGACCTCCAGGACCCGTTGGCGACCCAGATGGGGACCGCCTCGGTGGTGTCGAAGGTCGTCCTCACCACGCCCGCCTACGCGTTCAACAAGGACCGGTCGCAGTACCACTGCAACGCCATCATGAAGCGGCTCACGCCGATGATGGAGCCGGGGCAGCAGCTGGTGCTGGGGGTGACGGACGTGGACCTCTTCGTGCCGGACTCGCCGTTCGTCTTCGGTGAGGCGGACCGGGAGTCGCGCACGGCGGTGGTGAGCCTGTTCCGGCTGCGGCAGGGCGCGGACGGCGAGCACCTGCGACGGCGCCTCCAGGTGGAGGCCATCCACCAGGCGGGTCACCTGCTCGGGCTGTCCTACTGTGAGGACCCCCGGTGCGTGATGTTCTTCGCGCAGACGCCGCAGGACTGCGACCGCAAGCAGCTGTCGCTCTGCAACCAGTGTCGCAACGAGCTCAACAAGCTCAACCGGTGAGACCGCGGCGCCCTCGCCCGCCTGCCCGTGAATGCCGTCGGATGCGTTGACGTCCGCCCCCGTGCGCCCTGTAGTGCGGGGCTCTGGACCGGGCCGGGCAACGTGGAGCGACGACTTTGATGACGGGCATGCGGGTTTTCGTCGGTGGCGTGTTGGCGGTGGGGCTGTTGGGTGGGTGCGAGGCGCTCGACGACGCGGGTGGCGGCGGCGGCATCGGTGACGTCGACTTCCGCCGGGGCTTCGCCTTCGTGCGGGAGGCCGACCGCAATGTCTACGTGGTGGATGACGCGGGGGACCCCAACAGTCCGCAGCGGCTGACGAGCTCCGGCGGGGCGTACTGGCCCTCCGTGTCGCGGGATGGCCGCGGCGTCGTCTTCGTGGCGCGCGCCGCCAATGGCGCCACCGCCCTGCAGACGGTGCCCACCACGGGCGGCACGGTGGCCACGTTGTTCGCCTCCAATGACCCGGCGTGCGCGCGCGGCTGCTCCAACTTCCGCACGCCCACCTTCAGCCCGGACGGCCGCAGCGTCGTCTTCGTCTTCTCCCCGAGCAACAGCTCCCTCACGTCGCTGGGCCGGGTGAACACCGACGGCAGCGGCTTCCAGGAGCTCACCCCCAACACCACCATCGCCTACGGGGCGCCGTCGTTCGTGCCCAACGGGAGCGCGGTGGTGGCGCCCGCGGGCAGCGGCCTGCAGCAGTTGACCCAGGTGGCGTACGTGCCGCTGACGGCTGGCTCCATCCAGTACACCTCGTCCCTGGGCGACGTGGTCGCGGTGGCCAACCGCGTCGCGGTGTCGCCGGACGGCACGCAGGTGGCGCTGGATGGGCGCGGGGGCTCGGGCAGCGTGCGCACCTACGTGGCCCCGCTGTCGAACGGGCGGCTGGGCGCGCTGCGGCGCGTGACGAGCTACGGCGGCGCGAGCGCGCAGGAGACGTGGCCCATGTGGACGGGCGCCAGCCAGGTGGGCTTCCTCTTCGCTGACTCGGCGGGCAGCGACCCGGGCATCTACCGCGCCACGGTGGCCGCGGCGCCGTCCAACTCCGTCACGCTGGCGGTGCCCAGCGCCGCCGAGCCCTCGTACGGCCCCCTGTAGTCCCACGGCGGGTGGCATCCGCGCCCCCAAAGGCGCGATGCTCGCGAGCACGGAGGCTGAAAATGTCCCTCTTCGACGCCGTGCTCGCCAATGACCGCAAGTCCCTGAGCGCCCAGCTCGCCGCGGGCGCCGACCCCAACCCCTTCGACGACGAGGGGCTCACGCCGCTGATGGTGGCGGCGCGCGAGGGCCACTCCGAGTTGGTGGCGTTGCTGATGGAGGCGGGCGGCGACCCCATCCTCACCAACGCCCTGGGCGAGACGGCCCTGGTGCTGGCCGCCACCTATGGCAACTCGGAGAGCGTCCGCCTGCTGTGGGACTCGGGCTCCCAGGCCGACCAGGACATGGCCCGCGCGCACATGGCCACCGGGCGGATGGGCACCTCCTCCGCGCCCGCTCGACCCGAGGGGTTCGGTCACAAGCTCGCGTCGGCCGGTGCGTACGTGGCCGGCAAGCTGGGCGATGACGGCCCCACCGCGCGGCTGGAGCGGGCGCTGCGTTCGCAAAAGCAACGCAAGCCCTGAGCGCGCGTCGGCACGGCGACAGTCGCGCCGTTCACCACCCGCCACGCGTGCGTGGAAGCGGTCACCGACTCCGCCCGCGGGACATACGGTGGTCTGGAAGTGTGAAGCGAGACCCTATGGAGACCCCTGAACCGAAGCGCGTCCAGGGCGGGACGGTCCACGGACTGTTCCAGCTCGCGCTGAAGGACCGGCTCTCCGCCGCCGGCTGGGAGGCGCTGCGCGAGGCGGGCCTGGACCTGTCCAAACCCCTGCTGCCCACCTATCCGCTGTCCCAGTGGCTGCGCTGGCAGCGCATCGTGCTGGTGGATGTGTGGCCGGACCTCCCCGAGGACGAGGCGTGGCGCCAGCTGGGCCACACCGTGATGCAGGGGATGCTGGGCACGGTGGTGGGGCGGATGCTCGGCGTGGGGGCGCGCGCGCTGGGTCCCCAGTTCATGTTGTTCCAGCTCAACCGCGGGTTTCGCGGCGCGGACAACTACGTGACGTCCCAGGTGAAGGCGAGCGCACCGGGCCGCGTGGAGCTGTGGCTCAGCGACATCAACGGACGGCCTGACTACTACGTGGGCGTGCTGGAGTCGGTGCTCACGCTCTCCGGCGCGCGGATGCCCCGCGTCGCCATCCTCCACCGCGAGGGCCCGTCCTGCACGTACCTCCTGGAGTGGGCGCCCTGAAACGACGAAGGCCCGGGGCTCCTTGAAGGAAGCCTCCGGGCCCTCGCTCGAGGCGATTGCGGCGGGACTACTCCGGCTTGGCGCTCAGCGTGGCGCCGGGCGTGACACCGCCGGCCGGGCCACCGCGCGTCTCCATCGCGTCGGCGACCAGCTCGGTGATGTCCTTGACCTTGATGTTCTCCTCGCGGCCCGTGTCGTTGACCGCGTCGCCGAGCATCGTGGAGCAGAAGGGGCACGCGACGGCGACGATGCCCGTGCCGCCCTTCTCCTTGTAGTCACCCACCTGGCCGGGCTTCTTCCGGTCCGCGGCGTCCGGGAACGGCGTGGTCGGGTCCTCCGCGTGCTTGAGCGTCAGCGCCGCCTCGTTCAACCGGTTGTGGTTGATGCGCGTGCCGATGTGCTCCTCCATCCACATGCGGCCGCCACCGGCGCCGCAGCAGAAGCCCTCGCGCTTGCTGCGCTGCATCTCCACCACTTCGAGGCCGGGGATGGCCTTGAGCACTTCGCGGGGCGCGTCGTACACGCCGTTGTGCCGGCCCAGGTAGCAGGGGTCGTGGTAGGTGAGCTTCGTGTTCATCACCGCGGAGAGCTTGATGCGCTTCTCACGCAAGAGCTCGTTGATGAGCTCCGTGTGATTGATGACGCGGTACTCGCCGCCGAACTCCGGGTACTCGTTCTTGATGGTGTTGAAGCAGTGCGGACACTGGGTGATGACCGCCTTGACGCCCATCGAGTTCCACGACTCGACGTTCGTCTTCGCCATCGTCTGGTACAGGTACTCGTTGCCCATGCGGCGCGCGGAGTCGCCGTTGCACATCTCCTGCTTGGACAGCGTGGCGAAGCTCACGCCCGCCTCCCGCATGATTTTGACCAGCGAGCGGCTGACCTTCTTCTGCTTGTCGTCGTAGCTGCCCGCGCAGCCCACGAAGAACAGGTACTCGTACGGGCCGCCGTCGTCACCCCACGTGGGCAGCGCCAGGTCCTCCGCCCACTCGTCGCGACGGTCCTGGCCCAGGCCCCAGGGGTTGCCCTGGCGCTCGATGCCCTCGAACACGCGCTGGATTTCGGGCGGGAAGTCCGCCTTCACCTGCACCTGGTAGCGGCGCATGTCGATGAGGCGCGGAACGTTCTCGATGAAGACCGGACACGCCTGCTCGCACCAGCCGCAGCTGGTACAGGCCCAGACCGTCTCCGACTTGAGCGCGCTGCCGACGATCTCCGGCAGGGCCTCCTTCATGTGGTTGGGGCCGTAGCCCTCCTCCACCCACTGCTCGTTGTCCCAGAGCCAGTGCTTCAGGTCCTGGTTGACGGCCTTGTGCGTGAGCGGCTTGCCCGTGATGTACGTGGGGCAGTGCGTCTGGCAGCGACCGCACTCGGTGCAGGAGTACAGGTCCAGGCCCTGCTTCCACGTCAGGTCCGTCACCGTCGCCGCGCCGAACTCCTCCTTCTCGAGGTTGGGCGTGGACAGCTTCCCGGTGGAGTGGGTGCGCTGGAAGAAGACGTTGGGCAGGCCGGTGATGATGTGGAAGTGCTTGCCGATGGGCAGGAAGTTCAGGAACGCCAGCACGATGACCAGGTGGATCCAGAACCCCGCCGTGCCCAGCACGTGCGCCGCGGTGGCGCCCAGGGGCATCATCGCCAGGCCCGTCAGGCTGGTGAACGGCTCCCACCACACCAGCGCGGCCGGGGACGCGGGCACCTGCGTGGCACCCACCGCCACCTGCGCCGCGGCGTTCGCGGCCACCATGTGGCTGCCGCCGAACATGAACTCGGACACCATCAGCCCGGAGATGAAGCCCAGGATGAGGTACGCCTCCCACGACTGGGACATGCGGTCCGGCTTCACCTTCCAGCGCGTCCACACGTAGTAGCCGCAGCCCACCAGCGCGAGCGCCGCCACCACGTCCTTCACCAGCAGGTAGACGCGGTAGAGCATCCCCACCCCGGCGTTCTCCAGCCAGAACGGGTGGTTCAAATCCGTGAAGAGCTCCAGCGCGCCCGTGGAGAAGCCCATCGCGAACATCATCAGGGTGCGCACCTGCAGCACCATGAACGCCGCGTAGATGAGCACGTGCATCAACCCGGGCGTGAACTCCTCCGGGTCCACCATGCGCTTCTGCCCGAGCCCGAAGAGCACGAGCCGCTTGATGCGCAGGGGGATGTTGTCGAGCCGCCCCTCCTTCTTCATCGCGAGCAGCACGCCCACGCGACCGGACATGGTCATCACGAAGATGGGGATGGCAATGGCGAGCAAAAGGCCGGTGATGATGGGGCTCATTGGGACTCGGGGGACCTCTCAGGGGATGTTGCGGTAGGCCCGTTGCCGCGATGCGGCAAAACTTGAGTGCCCGTCAACCCTAACAGGGGTGATTCTCGAATCAAGCATCGAGCGGGCAGGGTGTTTGGGACTGAAGCACGGCGCGATGCCCTGGGCGAGCAAGCTGGCTCGCTACACCGATTTACCAACACCCGCACTCAGCGCTCACCGGCTTGAAAACGGCCGAGTGTTGACAGGTGTGTGCTTCCATCCGGCGGGGGTAGGCCCTACCTTGTACGATGGCTCCCTAGACTGTCCGCCACCGGATGTTGCTCCAACTGGCTGTATTTGTTGGGTCCATGGCTGGAGGGCAGGCAGGGGAGCAGCGGAGCGAGGGAGGGCCCGAAACTTTGACGTCCCAAGGGCTTTACAACGCGAAGCGACATGGTCACCATGGCATGTAAATCGGTCAACGAGTTGTGACGGGGTACCGCATGGGGCGGGCCCACGAGGACCGAAAAAGGGGCGTCCGCGGGGAGGCGAGCCGGAAGGCCGTTCACCCTCGTCGAGCGGAGCGCCCGGTGGAGGAGCCGGACATGGTTCACGATGACACCACGTACATGGACGATGAGGGGCTGCCGTATGTGGACCTCGCGGAAGATGGCGAGTGCGAGAGCGTGACGCCCGTGGATGGCTCCGCCGGTGGCCGCAGGTGGGGCTACGCCGAGGAGTCGTGGGGGGGGTGGAACGCGGCGGAGTGACACGCGGCCCCCGCGGCTCGTGGACGCGCGGGGGCATTGCTGAGACGTCGGAAGGCTCGCGCGGTGGCCCCTTCGTGGTGGCTCCCGGGCCGGTGGGATTTCCCGGACAAGACATGAATCGCGACGGTGTGTGTCGTCAGCCGCGTGGGGTGCGGACGGCCCCTCTTGCGTCCGGGGTGTGACTGCCGACATCCTCGACGGTGCTGGCCTCACCCCCGCGAGGCGCCCCCTGTGTGGTCCACGAGACTTCCGGCCTTGGGAGACGCCGTCTCCCTGGGGCAGTTCGCGGCAAAATGGGTCGTGGGCTCGCACGGGAGCGCGGATGAAGCAGACGGCCTTGGCAGTGGAGCGGGACGCGGAGCACGGCCGGGAAGTGCTGCTGCTCGTCACGCTGGAGGCGAACGTCGACACGCCTCGCGCGCCCGTGGCGGTGAACCTGGTGTTGGATCGCAGCGCCTCCATGCGCGGCATCCCCCTGCTCGCGGCGGTGCAGGCGGCCCAGGCGCTGGTGGAGCGCTCCAGTCCCCGTGACTACCTGGGCCTGCTCACCTTCGACGCGGAGCCGGAGCAGGTGCTGCCGGTGCGCGCGATGGACGCGCCCGCCAAGGCGGCGCTGCTCAAGGCGCTCTCCCGGCTGGAGTCCGGCGAGGGCACCGCGCTGCACGAGGCCGTGGAGCGGGGCGCGGACGCCGTGCGCCGCGTGCTCGTCCCCGGCGCGCGTCCGCAAGTGCTGCTGCTCACCGACGGCGAGCCGTCCGTCGGACAGTCGAACCTCTCCGAGTTCAAGACGCTGGGCGCGCGCGTCGTCGAGTCCGGCGTCGCCCTCCACGCGCTGGGCCTGGGGCGCCACTACCTGCCCGACATCCTGGAGGCGCTCACCGGTCCGTCCGGCACGGGCTTCGTGCACGTGGATGACCCGGAGGGGCTGCCCGACGCCGTGGGCTCGCTGTCCGCGGAGCTGTTCGGCGAGGTGGGCTCGGACGCTCGCGTGTACGTGCTCCCCTCCGGCTTCCTGGAGCTGCGCTGCCGGCACCGCTACCCCGCGCGGGTGGAGGGGGACGCGATGAGCGCGTCGCTCGGCTCGGTGTCCCAGTCCTTCCCTCGCCGCGTGCTCTTCGCGGGACGTCCGGTGTCCACCGAGTGGAGCCTGGGCGTGACGACGTCCTTCGTGGAGGGCAGTGACACGCGCCGGGGACCCGTGTTCGTCACGCGCGTGGAGACCGACAGCGACCAGGGCCGCTTCGTGCGCGCGGTGTCCGCGGAGCTGGAGCTGGTCGCCGCCGAGGCCGCCGCCTGGAAGTCGCTGGGACGCAAGCAGCAGTCCGCCGCGGAGCAGGCGCTGGAGTCCGCGGACCTGGCCCTCTACAAGCTCGCGCGACTGGGCGCGCCCGAGGTGCCCCCACAGCGCCACCTGGAGCGGCTGGCGGACCTGCGCCGCATCGTCGAGCGTCGCGCGGCCCAGCCGCAGGCGCTGGTGATGCGCCGCGCGCACTCGGAGGCGTCCCGCATCACCCTGAGCCGCATCGGTCCGGCGCTGCCCCTGCCCGCCCTGGCGCCCTGGAAGTCGGAGGACTGAGGCTCGGCCGCCTGCCCCTCCCGGGTGGGCCACCCTCTTGTTGGCGCCGGTGTGTGTGTCTCGTGACCTCCCCTGGCCACGGCCGGGCGCGGGGAATGTCCGCCTGCCTGGGAGGTTCTGGCACGGACGTGGTCCGCACGCGGATGCTGGCGGGCCCGTCGCGGCTGGGTTAACGGGAGGCGCATGAAGCACTCGGTGTCCAAGAGGTTCGCCCTGGTGGGCGGTATCGGCCTGTGGCTGGCGGCGGCGGTGGCGCATGCGGCGCTGCCTCCCTCCGCGGTGGCCACGGGCGCACCCGACGAGGGCGACCCGCGCATCGAGGCCTCGTTGCTGGTGGACGCCACCCAGGTCAAGCCGGGCGACACCTTCCGCGTGGGCGTGCGCTTCCGTCTGGACCCGGGTTGGCATGTCTACTGGAAGAACCCGGGCGACTCCGGCCTGGAGACGGACATCGCGTGGGACACGCCCGGCTCCACCGTGGGCGCGCTCCAGTGGCCGTTCCCGAGCACCTTCCGCACCCCTGACGGCTTCATCACCACGCATGGCTACGAGGGTGAGGTGCTCCTGTTCGCCCAGGCGCGCGCCTCCGAGCAGGCCACCGGCTCGCTCAACCTGTCGGCCGCGGTGAACGCGCTGGTGTGCGAGGTGCACTGCATCCCCGCGGACCTGATGCTCACGCGCTCCATCCCGGTGGGGCCCGCGACGATGGCGGACGCCGAGGCCGCGCCCACGTTCGACGCGGCGAAGGCGCAGGTCCCCCGTCCGGCGAAGGACACCGGCCACAGCGCGGTGCTCGCGCTGGACGCGAAGGAGCTCACCGCGGGTAAGGAGTTCTCCGGCACCGTCACCCTGACGGGCGGCGGCGCTTCGGTGCCCGCGACGGAGCAGGACTTCTTCGTCCCCGAGCGCAACCCTGGCGTGGACAAGGTCACCCTCACGCAGACGGCCCCGGGCCGCTATGCGCTCAAGGGCAAGGCGGAGCCGGACGTGCCCCAGGCCGAGCCGCGCCTCAAGGGCGTGCTGCGGCTGGGCACGAAGGCCACGGGCTATCAGGCGCTCGAGGTGGACCTGGCCCTGGCGCCCGTCGTGGCGGCGCCGCCGGGCTCCGTGCCGACGACCGTGGTGGCGAAGGCGCCCTCCATCAAGGACTCCATCGCGGCGGTGAAGCCGGTGACGAGCGCCGCGCCGGCCGCGCCCCAGGAGGCCTCCATGGGCCTGGGCATGGCGCTGCTGTTCGCGTTCCTCGGTGGCGCGCTGCTCAACCTGATGCCGTGTGTGTTCCCGGTGCTGGCGCTCAAGGCGTATGGCTTCACGCGCATGGTGCGCCAGGAGCAGGGCCGGGTGGGCGCGCACGCGGCGGCGTACGCGGGTGGCATCGTGGCCAGCATGCTGGCGCTCGCGGGCGCAGTGCTGGCGGTGCGCGCGGGCGGGGCGGGCGTGGGCTGGGGCTTCCAGTTCCAGGAGCCGCTCTTCGTCGCGGCGGTGAGCGCGGTGCTGGTGGCGTTCGCGCTCAACCTCTTCGGTGTCTTCAACGTGGGCCTGGACGGCACGGCGCTCGCTGGCAAGGTGGACCAGAGCCACGGATTGCTTCACAGCGCGGGCGAGGGTGTGCTCGCGGTGGTGCTGGCCACGCCCTGCTCGGCGCCGCTGCTCGGTACGGCGGTGGGCTTCGCGTTCGCGGCGGGGCCGCTGACGGTGCTCGCGGTGTTCACCGCGCTGGGCCTGGGGCTCGCGCTGCCGTTCTGTCTGTTGGTGCTGGTGCCGGGGCTCGTGCAGAAGCTGCCGAAGCCGGGCGCGTGGATGGAGCGCTTCAAGCAGGTGCTGGGCTTCGCGCTCCTGGGCACCACGGTGTGGCTGGTGTGGGTGATGGGCGGGCTTGCCGGCGTGGATGGCATGGCGCGGCTGCTCGCGTTCCTCGTGGCGGTGGGCCTGGGCACGTGGGTGTACGGCCAGTCGCAGCTGCAGGAGGGTGGCAGGCGCTGGGCGTCGTTGGGCATCGCGGCGGTGGTGCTGGTGGGCTCGGGCGTGGCGGCGCTGCGCTTCGACGAGGCCGCGGCTCCGGCGGCGAAGGCGTCCTCCACCGTGGCGATGGCGCAGCCGTGGAGCGATGAGGCCGTGGCCTCCGCGCTGGCGGCGGGGCAGCCGGTGTTCATCGACTTCACCGCGGACTGGTGCCTCACCTGCAAGTTCAACGAGCGCACGGTGCTGTCGCGCGAGGAGGTTCGCGCCGCGTTCACCGAGCACCAGGTGGCCTTCTTCGTGGCGGACTGGACGCGCCGCGACGCGCGCATCACCGCGCGGCTGGCGGACCATGGGCGCGCGGGTGTGCCCATGTATCTGGTGCTGAGCCCGAGCACGCCGGACAAGCCGGAGGTGCTGCCGGAGCTGCTCACGGTGGATTCAGTGGTGGCCTCGGTGAAGCGCGCGTCGGCGTGTGCGCCGCGTCCGGACGGCTCGAAGGTGTTGTGCGCCGCGCAGCTCCCGCGGCCTTGATGCATCCCGCAGTCCTCAGTCCCCAACCCGGAGGAACGCCATGAAGCAGGTCTTCACCGCTCTCGCGCTCGGTTCGTTGTTCGTGGGCATGCCCGCCCTCGCGGATGCCGAGGTCGGCAAGCCCGCCCCCGCCTTCACGCTGAAGGACGAGGCCGGCAAGGAGCACGCGCTGTCGAAGTACAAGGGCAAGGTGGTGGTGCTGGAGTGGACCAACCCCGAGTGCCCCTTCGTGCAGCGCCACTACAAGGCGCACACGATGGCCAACACGCTCAAGGGCTTCGATGCCCAGAAGGTCGTGTGGCTGGCGGTGGACTCCACGGCGCACAACACGCCGGAGAAGTCCGCGACCTGGAAGAAGACGGAGGGCTTCAGCTACCCCGTGCTCCAGGACGCGAGCGGCGCCACGGGCAAGGCGTACGGCGCCAAGACGACGCCGCACATGTACATCATCGACGCCGAGGGCGTGGTCCGCTACGCGGGTGCCATCGACGATGACCCGCGCGGCAAGAACGAGAAGAAGAGCAACCACGTGCAGACCGCCGTGGACGCGGTGCTCAACGGCAAGCCCGTGCCCGCCTCCACCACCACGCCGTACGGCTGCTCGGTGAAGTACAAGAGCTGAGACGCTGGCCACCGTGTGGCACCCTGGGCCCTCTTCCCGTCACGGGAGGAGGGCCTTCGTGTCTACCGGGGCAGAATCCCCTGTCTTCGCCGGGATACTGCTCAGGCTGCTAGCTGCCTATGTCGGTAAATGTGGTTGTTGTTCGACTCTGCTGAGTTGTACCCGTTGTGCACCACCGGGATGACCAGCAACAAGTGAGTATAGTTGCCTGGGTTGTTCATGTTGCGCATATTGCGCAACATGGCCGATTCGGACAACAAGCTCATCCGCGAAGGAGTCCGGGGGCTACGGGCGCGACTTCCACCAGGTTGGCAGGTCGGTGAACTGCCATTTGAACAGGCGCTTCTTTCCGTCGATGCCCTGGCGGAACTCCGGGCACCAGACGGGCGTACGGGAGTGTTGGCGCTGGAAGCCCGTGCCCGGGTCGAACCGAGGGATGTCGCCGCCCTCGTGTCGCGGACCGAGGCCCTGCGCTCAACCCGTACCTTGGTGCTCCTGGCTCCCTATCTGAGCAAACTCACCCAAGAGCGCCTGCGAGAAGCTCAGGTGGGGTACCTGGACCTGACCGGGAACGTGCGGCTTGTCGTCTCCACACCTGGCCTCTACATCGAAGCGGAGGGAGCCAGGGAAGACCCTGAACGTTCGGGACGTCCCGCGCTCTCCATGCGTGGCGCGAAGGCGCGTCGGGTCGCACGCGCGTTGATCGACCGTAAGGTGCCTCCAGGAGTGCGTGAACTCGCCACCCTGACCCACGTCGATGCGGGGTACGTCTCTCGGGTCCTCGCGCTTCTCGACAAGGAAGCGCTCATCACGCGTGTCGGTCATGGACGGATGGAGAGCGTGGATTGGCCTGGGCTGCTCAGGTACTGCGCACAGCAGGCGCCACTGGAGTCCCGTGGCGAAGCGCGGACCTACCTCGAACCAAGAGGGCTCTCCGCGCTGGTCGGTCGGCTCGTGAAGTCGGATGAGCGGTATGCCCTGACGGGAGGACTCGCTTCCGAGGTGTTCGCGCCGACGGCCCCGGTGCGGCTTGCGACGGTGTGGGTCCGGGATGTTATTGAGGCCGCGAAGCGGTTGGGGCTCCGCCCCGCGGAGTCAGGGGCGAACGTGCTGTTCATCGAACCCGATGATGAAGGCGTATTCGAGGGGGCGATTCAGCGCGATGGGGTCTGGTACGTCGCTCCGAGCCAGGCCGCGATGGATTTGTTGACGAGTCCTGGCCGCGGGCCCGCCGAGGGGGAGGAACTGATTCGATGGATGCAGGAGAACGAAGAGAAGTGGCGCAGGTGAACAAGCCCGCTGAGTTGTATGTCCTGGCGCGGCGGGTTCTTCTCGATGCGCTCGAGGCACTGGGGCCTCACCTCGAGGCGGTCGTGCTGGTCGGGGCTCAAGCGGTGTATCTGCGCGTGGGTGAGGCAGACCTCGCCGTGGCTCCCTTCACCACGGATGGTGACTTGGCCATCGACCCGGAGGTCCTCAAGGAGATTCCTCCCTTGGAGGAGGCCTTGACGAAGGCGGGGTTCTTCCCCGAGTCCAAGAGCTCGGTGGGAATCTGGATTGCGACGCAACCCACGAGCGCCGGTGCTGAAACAAAGGTCGCGGTGGACCTGCTCGTTCCCGCATCGGTCAGTCCAGGAAAGGGCCGTTCCGCCAAACTCCCAGGACACGACTCCCGTGCGGCGCGCAGAGTGGAGGGTCTCGACGGGGCATTGGTCGATGCGGATGTCATGCGACTCTCCGCGCTCGATGAGAGGGACTCCCGCTCCTTCGACGTGCGGGTGGCGGGGCCTGCCGCATTGCTCGTCGCCAAGGCTCGCAAGATTCAGGACAGGCAGGGGACTGATCGACTGAGCGACAAGGACGCGCTGGACATCTTCCGGCTTCTGCGGGGCACGGATGTGGATGTGCTCGTGGAGCGATTCAAGAAGCTGCTCGACGACCCAACGTCCTCGGAGACGACGCAACTCGGACTTGTGTTGCTTGAGCAGCAGTTCTTGGCGCCGCGGAGCATCGGGGTCGAGATGACGGTTCGTGCTGTCGGCATCCTCATGGACCCTGATGAAGTCGCCGAGTCATGTCGGGCGCTCGTCAACGAACTGCTCTCGGCCCTTCGCGCGAGCTGATTGGGCGACAAGCCCCGATGGAAGGAGCGCGCCTTCTCCGTCCCGAGGGCGCCTATCCGTCACACGCGTAAAGGTTTCCCTGGAGCGGAGGGGCGCTCGGAGCGAGGTGGCCTTGGCTCCACCCGACCGACGTCACGAGGCAACAGGAGCAGGGAGCACAGCGCTCCCACTCCACACAGTCCCGCGGAGACCCACAGTGCCTCGCGCGTTCCCTGGAGGAACGCGTCCCCTGTCTTGTTCGCGAGCCCACCGAGCAACGGCAACAGCGCCACCGCGAGCAGCCCCGCGATGCGCGCCACCGCGTTGTTCACGCCCGAGGCGATGCCCGCGTGTCGGTCCTCCACCGCGCCGAGCACCACCGCCGTCAGCGGTCCCACGGTGAGGCTCAAGCCCAGGCCCAACACGAGGACCCCTGGCAGCACCGTGTCCACGTAGCCACCGCCACGGTGCAGCCGCGTGAGCAGCGCCATGCCCACGCCCGCGAGCAGCGGCCCCACCGTCATCAACGGTCTCGCGCCGATGCGTCCCGCGAGTCTTCCCACCAGCGGAGACAGGGTGAGCAGCAGCACGGTGATGGGCAGCAGGGATGCGCCCGCGGCGAGCGCCGAGTAGCCGAGTTGTTGCTGCAACGCGAGGATGAGCAGGAAGCTCACGCCGCCCAGCGCGAAGTACACCGCGAGCGTGGTGAGGTTGGCGCCGGAGAACGTCCGCGAGCGGAACAGTCCGAGTGGGAGCATCGGGTGTTTCGCGCGTGCTTCGATGCCAAGGAACGCTCCCAGGAGCGCGAGGCCTCCCACGGCGGCGAGCACGGGCGCGATGGACCAGCCCCGCGAGGGACCTTCGATGAGCGCGTAGATGACGCCGCCCAGACCGAGCGCGGCGGTGACGGAGCCGGCGAGGTCCAGTCTCCGGGTGTCTCGCGTGGGCCGGTCATCCGGCACGTAGCGGAGGGCCGCCCAGACGGCGAGCACGGCGATGGGGATGTTGAGGAAGAACACCCAGCGCCAGGACGCGGCGTCCACCAACCAGCCACCGAGCAGCGGACCCAAGGCCGTGGTGACACCCGAGAGCCCCGCCCACGCGGCCACGGCGCGCTGTCGGTCCGCTTCCGGGAAGGAGGTGCGCAGCAGCGCGAGGCTCGCGGGCACCAGCAGCGCCGCGCCCATGCCTTGCGCCGCCCGGAAGAGGGCGAGCGTCCAGGCGTTGGGTGCGAGTCCACAGAGCACGGACATGAGCGTGAAGGCCACCAGGCCGAGCACGAAGACGCGTCGCTGTCCCCACGCATCGCCGAGCGCGCCGCCGGTGAGCACCAGGGAGCCGAGCGTGAGCAGATACGCATCCACGGCCCATTGGAGGCCAGCGAGCCCCGTGTGGAGCTCGCGCCCGAGCGCGGGCAACGCGACGTTGACCGCCGTGGAGTCGAGGAAGGCCATGCCGCTGCCGAGCACGCTGGCCAGCAGCACTCCGCGCCCACGGGTGCTGGCGTAGGCCACGGACGGGGTGTCGGGAGGCATACGTTTCAGCGTGGGACGTGCGTCGCCGTCGCGCCACGGAGGACTTCGAGGAGCCGTGAGCCTGTCTGCCCGGATGCCCAGCACATGGTGGGGCGAAGGCCCCGTGCACACCCTGTCCGCGGACAACGTGTTTCGAACGGAGACGAACGATGGCGACCGAGTGCAAGCACATCGAGCAGGCGGGCAACCCCGAGCCGCGGACCAACGGCTGCGAGGAGTGCCTGAAGATGAATGCCCAGTGGGTCCACCTCCGTCGCTGCCTGGAGTGTGGGCACGTGGGGTGCTGCGACTCGTCGCCGAACAAGCACGCGACGAAGCACTTCCATCAGACGAAGCACCCGGTGGTGCAGTCGTTCGAGCCGGGTGAGACGTGGGTGTGGTGCTTCGAGGACCGGCTCTTCATGGACGACAGGCCGGAGCAGCAAGAAGGCTCTCGCGTCTAGGCCCTGTCGCGGTCCTCGCGGAATAGGCTGGCGAAGCAGCCCATCAGGAGCATCGCCAGCAGCAGCGCCGCCAGGACTCCCGAGAGGTGGAGCCAGAGGCCCGTGAGGAGTTGATGCGTGGAGGGGCTCATGGCGTCGGCCCGCCGTCGCGGAGTGTCTCCACGGGGAAGCTCAGCTCGATGTCCGCGTCGCTTCCTTCGCCGCCGAGGTCTCCATCGGCGCCGAGGCTGCGCAGCAGCACCTGTCCGTCGCGCACCGTGTACTCGTAGGCGTTTTGCCACGGGTCCATCGGTAGGGCCTGGAGCGCCTGGTGCTCGACGAGCAGCTTGAGCCCTTCGGCCTCCGTGGGGAGACGGCGGTGTTGCTCCTGGTGGATGAGGAGCGCCCCTTGGATGGCGCTCAGGTCGATTGCCGCGCGGTCGCGTCGTGCGGCCTCGGAGCAGACCTCCACGGAGACCAGGAGCATCGCGAACAACACCAGCCCGCCGAGCCCCGCGACCCACAGCAGCGCGAGGCCAGCTTGTCGGAGTGCTCGTGACAACGGGCGACGAGGGACGGATTCGGTCATCGCCGCCCGCGTTTCAAGTCACGTGCCGAGGTGGCGCTCCCCTGGAGCCCGCGGACTCACGCCCCTTGATGTCTGTCATTCCGTCAAGGCCACGGGTCCGCATCGGCCGGAATGACAGCCGTGGCTCCGAGGCGCACAAGACCTCGGAGCCACGCCGTGCTCACGCGGCCACCGGCTCGATGCGGGGCCGCGTGCGCGCAGCGACGGTCTTGCGCCGTCCCTTGCGCAGCACCTCCAGCGAGACCTCGTCATCCGTCGCCAGGGCCATCAGTCGCTGGAGGTCGTCCACGCTGCTCACCGGCCGTCGGTTGATGGCGAGCAGCAGATCCTCCGGCTGGAGCCCCGCGTCATCCGCGGGAGTCCCACCCTGCACCTTGATGACCCGCACGGCCCGGGGCTGGCCGAGGTCTCGCACGTGCTCCGCGCCCAGGTTCACCGCCGCCGCCGCGATGCCCAGGAAGCGCCGCTCCACCTTCCCACGCTGGATGAGCAGACTGGCCACCCACGCGGCCGTGGTGGCGCTCACCGCGAAGCCGATGCCCTGCGCGTAAGGCAGCACCAGCGTGTTGAGTCCCACCACCTCGCCCCGCGTGTTGATGAGCGGCCCGCCGGAGTTGCCCGGATTGATGGCCGCGTCCGTCTGGAGCATGCCCTCCAGGATGACGCCGTCCGGCAGCGTGACGCTCCGGTTCACCGCGCTCACCACGCCGAGCGCCACCGACTGCTCCAACCGGAACGGGTTGCCGATGGCCAGCACCAGCTGGCCCACGCGCACCGTCTCCGGCGCGGCGAGTGGCAGCGTCGGGAAGTCCGTCCCCTCCGCGCGCACCACCGCGAGGTCCGTGGGCGCGTCGCCTCCCACCAGCGAGCCGCGCAGCTCCTCTCCATTCGACAACTGCACCGTCAGCTTGCGTGAGCCGCGCATGACGACGTGGCGGTTGGTGAGGACGTAGCCATCCGGCGTGAGGAAGAGCCCCGTGCCATGGCCTCGCGCGTGCTCCACGCCCACCACCGCGGGCGAGGCGCGCGAGACCAGCGTCTCCAGGTCATCCGAGAACTGTTGCAGGAGTTTCATCGTGCGTGTCCCTTCCTCAGGAGCGCCGGCCCAGCGTCATGGGCACTTCCTTCATCTCTCCGGCGCGGAGCACGCGCGCCTGGATGGAGGTGCCCGACTTCGCGTCGCCCAGGTAGCCGAGCAGGTCCTCCACGCGGTGGAGCGCCTGTCCGTCCAGGCTCACCAGCACGTCGCCAATCAGCAGCCCGGCCTTCTGCGCGGGACCCTCCGGGTCGACGGAGAGGAAGATGAGCCCCGCCTCCGTCCCGGCCGCCGCCCACTGGTGCTGCGGCAGCTTCACGGGATACGCGCCCACGCCCAGGTAACCCCTGCGGATGCCGCCGTCCTCTCGCAGCGACGACGTCACCCGCGTCAGCGTGTCGTGCGGGATGACCACCGCCGCGGTGCGCGAGAAGGCCGCGGAGAGCACGCCGACGAGCTGCCCCGCCGCATCCACCAGCGCGCCACCGGAGAAGCCGGGCGGCAGGTCCGCGTCCGTCTCGAGATAGCGGTCCACGCGACCCCCGGCGTGCGTGCGCCAGCCCTCGCCGTGCGCGCTCACCATGCCGAGCGTGGCCCGCGCCGTGCGCCCAGGTCGCGCGACGGTGACGACGAGGTGCCCCACCTTCACGCCGTCCAGCGGCGCGGGGGGGAGCGGTGTGAGTCCCGTCGCGTCGACCTTCAGCAGCGCGATGTCGGTGCTGCCGTCCCGACCGATGAGCTCGGCGGGGAGGGTGCGCCCGTCGGCCAGGCTGACCTGGAGGTGGCTGTCGTGCTCGGCGACCTGGCTGGTGGTGAGGATGAGCCCGTCGGCGCTCCAGACGATGCCGGTGGCGCTGCGACGACGGCGGGCGTCCACGCGGACGACGCTCGGCGCGGTGCGCTCCACCACGGAGGCGAGGGATTGGGAGAGGGAGGAGAGGTCGGTGGACATGGCGTGTTCCTTTCGAGGCGGAAGGTAAAAGCCTCGAAGGCGCGCCACATCGGCGGACCGGGCAGGACGGTGACCTGCCCATTCGGCCAGGTCCCCCCTCCTTCCGGAGGAGTCCGTCGCCGCTCCTTCACCTCACGGGAAGGGGACCGACACTCTCAGCAGGCCCGAGTTGGTGTCCGCGGATATCGGAGCGGGGACACTGACGCGGATGGGCTCGAACTCGTCGTCGCCGAGGGTGAGCCTGGCGGGCAGGTTCACCACGCCGCTGGTGGGGCTGACGACATGGAACGGGTACAGCACCCCACGAAAGGTGACCGTGCTGTTCTTCACGAAGTTCTTTCCGTAGAGGAAGACGGTGGTGGGGTCGGGCGAGCCCATCCGGACGCTGGCGGGCTCCACGGAGGTCAGCTCGGGCGCGGGGAGGTTGAACCCGAGGCGCGGGGACCTGGCGCCATGCGGGTATTGGGCCGAGGTGGTCAGCGCCTCGAGGTAGAGGTGCTCGCGTTCTTCGAGGAAGGCGGGAGGGATGGTCGCCCGCAGCTCGGTGCTGCTCACCACCTGGGTGGCGAGCGTCCGACGCGTCATCACGATGAGGCTGCCCTCGCTGAAGTTCTCGCCACGCACGCGAACGGTGAGGGCGCCGTTCTCGTGGTTCGTCACCGTGATTTCCTCCAGGGTGACGGGCGGGAGGGTCTCCTCCTGGGGAGCCTCTCCCGCGTCCTGAGGCGAGCTCTGCAGGCCCGTGCCACAGGCACAGAGCAGCCCGAGGAGCGTCGCCATTCGTCCCAGCCGCATCCGTGCTCCCTTCGCAGCCCACATCACGGCATCACCCCGGAGTCGTGCTTCTTGCGCAACGGCGCTCAGGGCCCCTCGGTCGGCGGTGTCCGAGCGAGCTGCTCGAGCTGGAAGTCCGCCACGTCGTAGGTGGGATGGTGGAAGGCGTGCGTGGCCAGGGCGGCCTCGAAGTGCTGTCGGGCCACCTTGGGGTCGACGACACCTGCCTTGCCTGGGAGTCGACCCGCGAGCGCGGCCTCGCCCAGGTAGGAGTGGAGCTGGATGCGGCGCAGGCGTACGCCGTGGTCTGTCGGGTCCCCTTCGTCCGGGTCGGGTCCGAAGGTCGGGGCCTCGCCCGTGAGGTAGCGCGCCAGGGGGAGCGGCCAGTCCTCGCCGGGATGAGTGGCGGTGAAGGACTTCAGCGCGGAGGCATCCCGAGTGCCCGGAGCCGTGAGGTGACGGAGCAGATGCGCCATGGCGTCCTCCGGGTTCTTCTCCACCAGCGTGTCGAGCGCCATGTTCGCGCGGGACGTTCCAGCGGGCAATGCAGTCACCGCTGCCACATAGATGCGGGTGGCGCCAACGGACGTGCCCTCGCGCGCGAGCGGCTCCAGGGTGTTCGCCGTGTCCTCCGTGCGGCCCAGGGCGAGCTGGGCGCGGCCGAGGAGCAGGCGGGACTCGAGGTCTTTCGGCATGCGCTCGACGATGGGCGAGAGCAGGTCCACCACGGCCTGGGGCTTGCCTTGCAACAACAGTCCCCGGGCGAGCCCGACGCTGTAGAAGGCTTCCTTGATGTCCGAGCTCGGCGTGGCCGCGTGGTCCTTGCGCCAGGCGAGGACGTCGTCGAGCGCGGCCCGGTACCCCTTCTCCGTCAGCGCGCCGTCACGCAGGAGCCGGCCCAGCATGCCCCAGCGTCGCTGGATGATGTCCATGTTCCAGTCGACCCAGTCCTTGGGGTGCTTCACCACGAGCACGTCCAGCACCGCGCGCGTGTTCGTCGGCTGGTCGAGCATCATCATCGGCAGCAGCGTCTCCTGGAGCACCGCCTGCGAGAGACGCAGGGCGTCCAGTGACAGGGCCTCGGGTCGCTTCGCGTCGCCGGCGGCGTACTCCATGGGCCAGAACGACGAGGGCAGGGAAAGCAGCGTCTCGAAGGCGCTCAGCTTCACCGTGAGCTTGCCCGCGTCCACCGTGGCGTCACCCCAGAGCAGCATGTTCACCTTCGCCTCACGGGCGAGCGCGGGTGCCTGTTCGAGCGAGGCTGGCACCGTCACGGTGGGGCGGACCACGTCGATGGGGGTGTTCCGGGCCAGCTCGGTCAGCGCGGCGAGGAGGCGTGCTTCCTGGGCTCGGGCCTCCTCGGCCGCCTCGGGGGTGGCGGGGCGCAGGGAGAGGAAGCCGACGACGTAGCGAGGCTCGCTCGGCTTGGGCGCGGGGAGGGGCTTGGGCGACGTGGCGCAGGCGGTGACGAGGACCGTCAGCGCGAGGACTCGGAGCGGGGAGGGGAGGTTCATGTCTGGGAGCAGGCGGCGGGATGGATGGCGAAGACCGGGGAAGGGCAGCGCCGACGTCTGCTCGGGGACTCATGCGGCGTGCTCGGAGAACACGGCGTGAGGGACGGTATCATGATGACTACGGACCGTTCGTGAGGGACGGGTCGTTCCAGGGGGCCGTGGAGCAGTTGTGATGTGTCAGTCGCGCAGGAGCAGCGCGCCTCCCGGACCGAAGCCGAGGGTGAGGCACAGGATGCGACGATGACTCGCGAGACGGGGGGCGCCGCGCGCGGCCTCGGCTGCGAGCTCCGCGTCGTTGAGCACGAGCACCGCTCCGCTTCCTGGCAGTCGCGCCTCGGCCAGGATGTCGGCCACGAGCGTCGTGTGTCCCTCCCAGCCGTAGGTGCAGCCGCCAGGAACGAGTGCCTCATCGAGAGGACACGGGAGCGCGAGGCACAGTGCGTCGACCGAGGCGTCTTGGGCCAGGGCTCGCAGTGCTCCCGCGAGGAAGCGCACCGCCGCGATGATGTGGTGTCCATCTTCGGGGCGAGGCATGCCGATGAAGAGTCGAGGCAGCGCCGTAATGTCCCGCTCGAAGACCTGGAGGGCCTCGCGGCTCGCGCACTTGAGGCTCGTCTGGCCCACGTCGAGGCACAGCGCTTCGCGTGCGGCGACTGAGGACTTCAGCAACCCGAGGCCCGCATGCACGGGCGCGAAGCGCGGGGAATCGGCGAGGACCACGGGACGACCGAGCTTCGTCGTGGCCGTGGTGAGCGCCTGCTCGAAACCATCGATGCACGCGAGTCCGCCACTGAGCCACACCGCGTCCACCGCGTGCTGATGGACCAGGGATTCGAGTGCGCTCGCGAGCGCGGGCATCAAGCGTGTCGCGAGCTCGTGCTCGGGGACTCCGGCGTTTCGGTCCGCTTCGACGCGTGGCGTGCTGAGCAGCTCCCACAGCTCGTGGCCGAGCACCGGGAGGTTCCACACCTCCAGCGGTTTCACGTCGGGGGCGTGATATCGGCGTGGGCGCCAGCCTTGCTTCGGTGCGCTCATGCGACGAGGGCGGCGATGCGCTCGGCGGCTTCCTTCGCGCCGTCGCGCGCCTGGTAGGCCTTGGCGATGACGGACACCTTCGCGCGCAGGGGTGTACTCGCATCGAGGAGCTGACGGAGCGCGGCGCGACAGCCCTCGACGCTCAAGGTGTCGGGCGACAGCGCGAGTCCCGCGCCGGACTTCTGGAGGAAGTGGGCCTGGATGGGCTGGTCATTGCAGACAGGCAGCAGCAACAGGGGGACGCCCGCGGTGAGCGCTTCCATCACGGAGTTGGCGCCGCCGTGCGAGATGAAGGCGGAGGCTCGTGGGAGGAGCTGACGTTGAGGCGTATAGGGCACCGCCACCACGTCACCGGGCAGCGCGCGCGAGAAGTCCGTGTCGGCCAGCTCTCCGGCGCTGAGGACCAGGGTGACACCGAGGGGCGCGGCGGCCTCGGCGATGGTGCGGAACAACGTGGGCTGCCACGAAATCTGGCTGCCGAAGGACACGTACACCACGGGCCTGGCGCCCAGCCGCTCCCAGGGGAAGTCCACCTCGTCGCCTCGAGGCTCGGGTGGAATCGAGGGGCCGACGAGCTGCGTGGACGGTGGGAGGCCCGCGTCGGGCCCCAGGAAGTCCTCGGTGGCGAAGATGATGTTGAGGCGCGGGGAGAGACACTCGCAGTTGCGGAAGCGCGCGTCGAAGCCGTGCTGGGCGAAGAGTGCGGCGCGCTCGGACGCGAGGGCACGCACGTTTCGGCGCAGGCCGTAGTCCTCCATCGGTTCGAGCAGGGAGAGCGCGGAGGACACGCCGGCCCAGGGAATGCCTTCGCGATGCGCGGCGAGCACCGCCGCGTACTGCATCCCATCCAGGGCCATGACGTCCGGACGGAAGGCTCGGACGACCTCGCTCACGGGCTCGAGCAGCGCGGGCACCGCGTCCAGCAGCAGTCCGCGAATCCACTTCCCGAGCGCGACTTCGTCACGCACCAGTCGCGCCAGGGCCTCGCCTCCGGTCTCGATGCCAGGAGCTTCGTGCGCGGCGGTGGGAAGGTGGAGCACCTCCACGCCGAGCGTCGAGAGCTGGGGTGATGGCTCGGGAATGCAGAGCCAACCCACGGTGTGTCCCAGGCGGCGCAGCCACTGCGCGATGCCCATCATCGGGTTGATGTGGCCCTTCTCGGGGGAGGTGGCGATCAGGATTCGGGACATGAGCGGAGTCGCACGGCGTGCGCGTGGAGCATGGCGAGGGAGGACAAGCGCATCAACAGGCGGTCCACGACGCTCGCCTCCGGTGCATCGGGGGCCAGGCGGGTGTAGCGCTCCAGGAGCGTGAGTGGAGCTTGCGGGAGGATGACCCCGAGGGGCTCCATTCGCGCGGGGGACAGCCATTCACGATAGAGCTCGAGCCAGCGGGCTCGCACGGGGCTGGAGAGCGCGGTGTGTCCGTAGCGGGGCGTCTTGCGCGCGAGGCGGACCTCATCGGGGACGAGCCCGCGGACCGCGTGACGGAAGAGCCACTTGCCCACGCCCTCGCGCCGGAGCGAGGACTCGGGGAGCGCGAGCGCCACGTCCGCGCAGCGTGTGTCGAGATAGGGTGTGTGCACGGTGATGCCGTGCGCACGTGCGCCGCGAAGCTCGGGAGGTAGCACCAGCTCACGGAGGACCCAGGCCGCGTAACAGACCTCTTCGGAAGCGGAGGTATCCGAGAAGGACCAGGGGGCCGTCCCCACGTTGTCCACAGTGAGGGCCTCCGCGACGCGCGCGGGAGGGCTTGCCCGCAAGTTGTCCACAGCGTCGAGAGAGCGCCGTCGGTCCTCCTCTGCGCCAGCCGAACCGGGCGCGGACAGGCGCGAGTGGCCCATCCGCAACTTGTCCACAGAGGGGCGAAGCACCGTTTGAACGAGTCGGCGGTCCTCCTCGATGCGCGCCATGGCCGCCGTGAGCGCGCCGGGATTGCCCATCAACACCTCGTCCGCGCCGGCGCCGCTCAACATCACCGAGGCGCCGTGTCGTCGTGCCTCCGCGTAGAACGCGAAGCTCGCGATGGCTCGGGCGTTGAGGATGGGACTCTCGTTGGCGAGGACGGCTTGCTCGAACAACTCGGGCAGCACGGCATCCGGGATCGGCACGTCCACATGCTCCACACCCGCGAGCCGGGCCACCGTGCGCGCGTTGCGGCGCTCCGTCTCATCGGCGAAGTGGACGTCCATGCTCCAGGCTCGAATCCGCCCCGGCGCGTGGCGGGCCGCGAGCATGCACAGCACCGCGCTGTCCACGCCGCCACTCAGGCTGACGTCCCGTGCCCCTTCACGCAGTCTCACGGCGACGGCGTCGGAGCATGCCGACAGGAGCGTCCGGGCGAGCTCATCGTCATCGTGAGCAACGGCAGGCGCCTGTCCGTCCTCCTGTCGGTGGGCCGTGCAATGCGCGGCGAGGCGGGCCTGTCCGTCATTCTGCCGCTGGGCCTCGCGATGCGTGGTGAACCGGGGTGGCCCCCCCATTGTCGCCTGTGCATCGTCCTCCTGTCGGAGATGAACCCGATGAACGCGTGGCAGCGGCGGAGCCGCGCGGCGGACTGCCTCGAACAGGCTCTGGTGCGGCATGAGCGCGTGGTTCAGGAACGCGGCGACGGCAGTGGGCTCCAGCCCTCCTTCATCGCGCCGAGGCGCATCTTGGGTGTCCGTCTCGGAGTCAGGCCCCCGGAGCGCGTCACCGGGCTGCTCCCCAGCGTCCGCGCACGGCCGTGCGAGCAACCTCCACACGGACTCCTCCGTGCTCTCGGATGTGGCCTGGTAGGAGGGCAGGATGGCGAGCGGGCCGCTCGGGTCGCCGGGGGACGCGGACACGCTGGGACTGTCGCAAGCCGCGGGCCTGGCCGGCAACCCCGCTATAGTCCCCTCCGTGCGTTACGAGCTGCACGACGGCCGAATCCTCACCTGGTCCCTGGAGACGCACGTCGTCACCCACTGCAACCTGCGCTGCGTGCAGTGTTGCCCCATGTCGCCGCACCTGCCCGCCTGGGCGGTGGACCCGGCCACCCTCGGCGCCGACCTCACCCGCCTCGCCCGGGTGCTCAAACCCAACGTCTTCAAGCTCACCGGCGGCGAGCCCTTCCTCCATCCCGACCTCGCCGGGGTCCTCGACGCCGTGCGCGCCTCCGGCATCTCCGAGCAGCTCTCCGTCACCACCAACGGCCTGCTCGCCCAGAGCGCTCCGGACGCCGTCTACGAGCGCCTGGACCGGATGACCCTGTCCGTCTACTCCTCGGCCCCGCTCACGGACGCGTCCCTGTCCCGCATCACCGAGCGCTGCGAGCGTCACCGCGTCCACCTCACCGTGAAGCGCATCGACGCCTTCCAGCAAATCACCCCGGACGCACCCCTCGCGACGGACGCCGAGGTCCGCGAGGTCCACGCGCGCTGCTGGCTCAAGGTCCGCTGCCACCTGGTCCACCAGGGCCGCTTCTACTCGTGCACCCGTCCACCTCACGTGGCCACGGTGCTCGGACCCACGTACCCCCAGATGCCCGCGCTCGGTGACGTGGATGGCGTGCGCCTGGACGCCCCAGACCTGCTGGAGCGCATGCTCGGCCTGCTGGAGCGGGACACGCCCCTGGCCACCTGCCGCTACTGCCTGGGCGCCAGCGGACCGTGGAAGCCCCACGCGCAGCTCCCTCGCGCGAGGCCCGCGGGCGCCCCCGCCTGAGCTACTTGCCGGACTTCGGCAGCACGGTCTGCATCGCCGTCGGGTAGCGCGCGCCCGCAGCGACACCCGGAGGCGCGACGGCGTCGATGTCCTTCAAGTCCTTCTCCGAGAGCTTCACCGCGAGCGCCCCCAGGTTCTCGTCCAGGTACTTGCGGCGCTTGGTGCCCGGGATGGGGACCAGGTCCTGCCCCTGGGCCAGCACCCACGCGAGCGCGAGCTGCGCCGGTGAGCACCCCTTCTGCTTCGCCAGCGCCTCCACCTTCGCCACCAGCTCCAGGTTGCGCGTGAAGTTCTCCTCCTGGAAGCGTGGCGAGTTGCGGCGGTAGTCATCCGCGGCCAGGTCCTCGAAGCGCTTGAGCTGCCCCGTGAGGAAGCCGCGTCCCAGCGGGCTGTACGGCACGAAGCCGATGCCCAGCTCGCGGCACGCCTGGAGCACGCCGTCCTCGGGCTCGCGGCTCCACAGCGAGTACTCGCTCTGCAGCGCGGCGATGGGGTGCACCTTCGACGCGCGTCTCAGCGTGTCCGCGTCCACCTCCGACAGGCCCAGGTGCCGCACCTTGCCCTCGCGCACCAGCTGCGCCATGGCGCCCACCGTGTCCTCGATGGGCGTCGTCGCGTCCAGGCGGTGCAGGTAGTACAGGTCGATGACGTCCACCCCCAGCCGGCGCAGGCTGGCCTCGCACGCCTGCTTCACGTACTCGGGCTTGCCGTTGATGCCGCGGGCCTGGGGGTTGTTCGGGTCGCGGACGATTCCGAACTTGGTGGCCAGCACCACCTTCGCCCGGTGCGGCTTGAGCACCCGGCCCACCAGCTCCTCGTTGGTGCCGGAGCCGTACATGTCCGCCGTGTCGAAGAAGGTGACGCCCTTGTCCAGGGCGTGCAGCAGCGTGGCCTCCGACTCCGCGTCGTCCCGGCCCGCGTAGAAGTCCGACATCCCCATGCAGCCCAGGCCCAGGGCCGACACCTTCAGGCCCTGCTTGCCGAGTGTCCGTGTCTCCATGTCGACATCCCTCCCGCCAGCGCGGCGTCCCGTTACACCTGAGGGGGCCTTTACTGCGGCTGGGACGCCGACACGTCAACTGGAACGACACGCTCCCGAGGCAGGTCCACGGTGAAGATGGAGCCGCGGCCCTGCTCGCTCTCCACGCGCACCCGTCCCCCCATGGCCTCCACCAGGGTCCGGGTGATGTAGAGCCCCAGTCCCAGCCCGCCGTAGTGGCGCTCGGACACGGCGCGCTCGAAGCGGCCGAACAGGCGCGGCAGGTGCTCGGGCGCGATGCCGATGCCCTGGTCTCGCACCTTGAGGCGCGCGCGGCTCGCGCCCTGTTCCAGACTCAACACGATGGGCTTGCCCGCGCCGTACTTCACCGCGTTGTCGATGAGGTTGGTGACCACCTGCTCCAGCCGCAGCCGGTCCCATCGCCCCACGAGCCCCGCATCGCCGCCCTCCACCTGGAGCGAGGAGCCGGACCGGGCCGCATGGGCCTCGTAGCGCGACGCCACCTCGCGGATGAGCGCCCCCAGGTCCACGTCCTCCAGCTCCAGCGCCAGCCTGCCCGCGGCGATGCGCGACACGTCGAGCAGGTCGCCTACCAGCTCCGCCAGCTTCTTCACCTGCCTGGCCCCGGTGTCCACGTAGCCCTTCACCACGGCGTAGGGGATGTTGTCCGGGTGCCGCTCCAGCTCGCGTGAGAGCGCCTGGAGCTTGAGGCTCAGCGGCGTCAGCGGCGTCTTCAGCTCGTGGCTCGCGATGGAGAGGAACTCGTCGCGCAGGCGGATGGCCTCCTGGGCCTCGCGGTACAGCCGCGCGTTCTCCATGGAGAGCGCCGCGCGATAGGCCAACTCCAAGCCGAACGCGAGGTCCGCCTGGGTGTAGCGGCGGTTGGAGAACGAGGTGAAGAAGCTGAACACGCCCATGGTGTGGCCGCGGACCACCAGGGGCACGGCGATGAACGAGCGCAGCCCCGTGGCCAGCATCACCCGGGCGTGGTTCTCGTTGTGCGCGCTGCGCTTGATGTGCGCGGGCGTCATCTCCTCCAGGAGGATGGCCTCGCCCCGCAGCAGCGCGGCGGTGGGCGGGTGGCGCGGGTTGCCCTCGGGCATGAGGTTGAACTGGAGGACCTCGGCGGCGGTGGGGGCGTCCTCGGGGCGGGCGTGGGCGACCTCCAGGCGGCGGAAGGTGCCGTCGGGTTGGGCCAGGTCCACGAAGCACCAGTCCGCGAGCGCGGGCACCACGAGCCGCGCCAGGTTGCGCATGGTGCCCTCGTAGTCGAGCGACGAGGCGAGCACGGTGCTGACCTCGGCGAGCACGCGGGTGCGGAACTCGGCCTGGCGCAGCTCGGTGGCCAGGGCCTCGGCGCGCTGGCGGGCGTGCACCAGGTCGGTGACGTCGAAGCCGAAGCCGGCGATGCCGTCCACCTGTCCCTGGGTGTCGCGCGTGGGCTGGTAGACGAGGTTGTGGAAGGTCTCCTTCTCCATGCCGTCGGACTGGAGGAAGCGCAGCGGGACGGCGCCGCTCACGAAGGGCTCGCCCGTGGTGTAGACGCGGTCCAGCACGTCGCGCGCGTCCTCTTCGCCCACCTTCACCACGCCCGGCTGGAAGGGCTTGCCCAGGGCGTCGCGCTGCTTGAGCAGCGAGCTGTTTCGGGCGTTGGAGAAGTCGAAGTCGTGCGAGGCGCCGCGCAGGAAGAAGATTTGCGCGGGGGCCTGCATGAAGATGGTGTGCAGGCGTGTCCTGGCGGCCTCGGACGCGGCGCGGGCCTGGTGCGCGCGCTCGAGCAGGCTGGCGCGCTCCTCCAGCGCGCGGCTGAGCGACACGTTGAGCTTGGTGATGAAGATGGCGAGGAGCGCGAAGATGCCCAGGGCGAGCACGTCCGCGGAGCGCATCTGGAGGGTGAGCCGCGGGGGGAGGAAGTAGTGGTCCACGGCGACGAGCGACAGCGTCGTCACGATGAGGGAGGGCCCCCAGCCGCCCCACCAGCCGGCGACCATGACGGCGCCGTAGAAGAAGAGGAAGGGGCTGGTGGACATCAGCGGCCACAGCTCCAGTTGGAGCAGCAGCGCGAAGCAGAAGAAGAGCAGCGCGACGCCATAGCGTCCGAGCCGGGAGCGCTGCAGCCAGCTCCAGGCCTTCCGGGGGTCGGGAGACAGGGGGGCCAGGGCGCGCATGGCGCCGGACGGACGCGAGGGTTCCAGATGCGAGGCGGGCGTGGGCAAGGCGAAGGGCCTCCTCACGGCGGGGTGACACCGTGGGCGCCCGATGGGGAGGCGCTCGCGGTGAGAGGCAGGTCACGCATGATGGTACGACTCGCGAGTCCTTCGCTCCCCCAGATGATGCAAGTGATTGAATGAACACGCTCGGTGCTTCGCCGAGGTGCTTCCCGCACGAACCTGTTCAATGGATGGCGGCGCGTCCGTCGGACGGGGCGCCGCTGACCCGGAGTTGTCTGACGCTGGTGATGAAGACTTTCAGGTGTGTTGTTTGGGTATGGAGTGGCGCCGCGCCGTGCGTGAGTCAGAGAGGATACATGGGGGCATCCAGCATGCGGCGCCTCCGACGAAGGTCCAGGGCGTCTGTCATGTCCAAACGCGTGGCGTGTACCTCCAAGTGGGCGGTGTGGCGGACCTGCGCACACGGTGACAGCGGCGTGGGTGTGGCTGCTCGCGGATGACCAAGCCCTGACACGGGGGCGCAATTCCTGACGGCCTGCCCTGTCCTGTCGAGGCAAGCGGACAGCGCTTCAGGGGCCGCTCACAAGACGCGGAAGGGCAGGGGCTTGGTGCCCGTGGCCAGGGACTCGGCGCTCACGGCGCGCACGTCAATCCGCGGAGACTCGCGCCAGCCGAGGTTGCGCAGGGCCGCGAGGAGGCGCTCGCACAGCGCGGGCACGTCCTGCGCTCGGGCGTCGGCCAGCTCCAGCTCGAAGCGCGTGCCCTCCACCTGCGTCAGACGGAAGGCGCGCAGCGTGTGGTGCTTGAACACCCACGCCAGCGCCCACGCGTCCACCTGTCGACCCGAGGGCGTCGTGAAGTGACATGCGCCTCGTCCCCCGAAGCCCTCCAGTGTCCAGCCGTGGAAGCCGCAGGGACACGTGTCCCGTCGCACGGCGCCCGAGTCCCCGGGGCGATAGCGCAACAGGGGCAACACGCTGGGCCGCAGCCGCGTCACCACGACCTCGCCCTCCCTCGGCTCCAGCCACACATCCGGCGCGAGGACATGGAAGCGCCCCACGCCCTGCAGGCACTCCCACGCGAGCGGGCCTGTCTCCGTCGAGGCGTAGTAGTTGAGCACCGGCGCCGGCACCACGCGCGCCAGTGCCTCGCGCGTGTCCTGGGGCAGGTGCTGCGCTGAGGTGAGCACCAGCGCGGGCGTGGGAACCTCGCGCTGCTCCGCCAGCCAGCGCAGACCCTCCGGGTCCGAGAAGAGGACCGTCGGCCGCACCCGGCACAGCCGCTCTCGCGCGTCCTCCCGCAATACCGAGACTCGATGCAGCGCCCCCTCCTCGAGGATGCGCAGCCGCACCGAGTACTCCAGCCCTCCAGGCAACGCGTCCAGCAACACCACGCGTGGACGCGGCGGCAATACCGCACCCGCACGCTCCAGCCAGAACCGCAGCACCGCCCACATGTGAAGGCAGTCGAGCCTGTCCCTCACCACCTTCACCGGCTCCCCCGTGGAGCCGGAGCTGCGCACCACCACGCCCTCGTCCTCGGGCTCCAGGGGGCGAGGCACCTCGTCCCAGTGCGTGGCGAGCACGCCGCGCTCCAGCGTGGGGAAGTGCTCCAGGTCCGCGAGCGTTCGCAAATCTCCCGAATGCAATCCGGCCTCACGAAGCCGCCGCGTGTAGTACGGCGAGGCGAGCAGCGTGCCGCGCAGCGCTCCCAACCGCGACTCCAGCGCCGCGCGGGCTTCTCCCTCGTCCTCGAGCGACGCGAAGTGCGACAGCTCGCGGGCGAGGCCCCTCGCCCAGGGGACATGGACTCGCTGCGAGGCGGTGTCCCGGCGGATGTTCGCGCGAGGTGCCACGCGCGCGTCCGACGGGAGCCCCAACGTCACTCGCGCCATCCTCGTGCGTCGGTGGCGCGCTGGGCCGCCTCCTGGAGCTCCTTCGCGCGCCGGTCCGCCTCCCTCTTCCGGGCCTCCTCCGCCCGCTCCATCTCCCGCAGCGCGGTGCGGTAGTCGAGCTGGTTGAGCCGCGCGGCGGACTCCTTCGGCGACTCGTCCTTCACCTGCCCGTCCACCGCGTGCACCCACTTGCGCAGGAACTCCTCCTGTCGGAACGCGTTGGAGCGAATCATCTCCGCCGTCAGCGGCTCCACCTCCAGGAAGAACCCGCGCAGGAGCCTCGACGTGTCGACGTTCTTGCGCAGCGACGCCACCGAGTCCGCCCGCAGCGAGGACGACGTCAGCGCGTACGCGAGCATCACCACCTGCTCCCTGAAGAGCGCACCCTGCTTCGCGCGCCGCTCCAGGTCCTCCCAATCCGCACGGGAGGGCGGCCTCAAGCCCGCGAGTCGGAAGGTGTCGCAGACGATGGCCATCGCCAGGTCGTGCGGATACGGCGACACGATGGGCGCCGCGGTGAGCTGCTTCTGGATGTCCTTGACGTCGAAGACCATCACTTCTCCAGCAAAGCCTGGGACAGGGCCGCGGCGGCCTGGCCGAAGTCCGACAGCCATTTCACCACCACCAGGCGGAAGTTGCGCTCCTTCAACACGGGCCCGAGCACCTGCCGCGCTCGCACGTCCTCCCCCAACGCGAGGAACGCCACGAGCAACCGCGAGCGCCTCGCCGCGCGCACCAGCGCCTCCATCGCCCCCTTCTCCGTCACGTTCGCCAGGAAGTCGCTGTCGGAGATGATGACCCGCAGCGCGTCCGGCTCCTCCTGGGACAGCCCGCTCAGGATGTCGAAGGGATACAGCGTGCCTCCGCCGATGTAGCCCAGGAGGAAGTCGCGCGCCCGCTCCTCGTCGTACATCCACGGCGAGACGACGGGCGCGTGGTGCGAATAGATGATGCCGCGCACCTTCGCCTTCTTGCGCAGCGCGGAGGCGGACAGCACCTGCGCCGCCAGCGTCATCGAGTTGAGCTGCTGCGCGGGGTTGGGCATGGAGCCGCTGGTGTCCAGGTAGATCTCCACCGACGGCACGCCGAGCTCGGACGGAGGCGGCACGTCGGCCTCCAGCTCACGGCGGAGCGGCGACACCGCGGCCAGATGCCCCTGCGTGAGCACCGTCAACGTCCAGTCGATGGCGGACGGGTCGTCGCCATACTCCCAGGCCTCGGGCGTGGTGCGCAGGTACGGCTCCGGACGGGACGGCGCGGACGGCAGCTTCACCAGGTGCTGGTCGACGAGCCGCCGGTAGTGCCGCGCGACGAGCGCCCTGCGCAGCCTCCCATCCCCCGTGCCGGGCAGGTGATGGGTGATGCGGCGAATCTGGTCCAGCAGGTCCGGCGCCTCCGTGGCGGGCACCGCGTCGAGCCACCCGCGCTTGCGCGCCTCGTCGAGCACGTCCTCCCAGCGGCCCCCACTCTGGAGCGCGGCGTCCCAGTCATCCACGTCCGGCTGTGAGACGTCGTCGCCCAGCGGCAGGACGTAGGACAGCTCGTCGGGCTTGCCGAGGTAGCGGATGAAGGTGGCGCAGAAGTACAGGAACTGAAGCCGCGGGTTCGGCAGCGCGTAGAACGTCTGCGCGAACATCCGCGCCTCCGCGCGCAGGCCTGGGAACTGCTCCTCCATCGGCGCCATCGCCGCGGGGGGCACCAGGTCCCCGGGCGCGCGGCCCCACAGCTCCTCGTAGATGGCGAGGTAGAAGAAGAACAGGGGCGAGGTCGGCGCGTCGCCACTCGTGCGCTGGAAGCCCCGGTACACGCGGCACAGGTCCTCCGCGTGGGTGCGCCCCACCACCTCGTTTACCTGCAAGTCGTAGAAGAGGTTGGTGAGCGACTGCTTCAGCCCGGGGAGGAGCCGCTGCTCCACGACGCGCAGCTCCGCGTCCCAGCCGAGCGTGTGAGGGAACCTCGCGTGGTGGCCGATTTCATGCGCGAGCACCGCCATCAAGCTGTCCGCCGCGCCCATGGATTGGAGCAGCTCGAAGTGTACGAAGACCTGTCGCTTGACGAGGTCGATGTACGCGAGCGGCTCGTTCGCGTGGTCCGCGTCCGGGTGGAAGGGGACGTGGGGCTCCGGAGGGCTCAGCCGCACCTGCACGTCCCACAGCGCCAGCGCTCGATGCCAGCACTGCTCGATGTGCTCGGGCGTGAAGCGCGACGGGCTCATGCGGGCACGAGCACCAGCACGTGCTGCGACGTGTCCAGCGTGCCGGCGGCGCGCCAGTCGTTGGTGAGGGTGGCGTACCACGCGTCCACGCGCGGGTCGTTCCACGATACGGCGCCCAGGTGGGGCGTGTGCTGGTGCGTCACCTCGGGCGTCTCGCGACAGCCCATGGCGCCGAGCGGAATCGGCGTGTCCGCGAGCAGCAGGCCCTGCGTCGCGGCCTCGCGTCCGGCCACCGCGTGTCGGTGGCGGTCATGCACGCACAGCACGGTGGGCGCGAGGAAGTGCATCGCGCCGGGGAGGAAGCGGCTGTCCTCGCGCGACAGGTCGATGAGGAAGGGCTGGGCCTTGTCGCCCAGCTTGGCGGTAGGGGGCTCCATCGCGAGCGTGGCGGTCTCGCGCAGCCGCTCCTCGATGCCCTCGAGCGAGCCGAGCCGCTGGCTCACGCGGTAGAAGATGCGCTGCACCCACGGCGGCGCGGACTCCAGGTTCTCCCCCACGTTCCACAGCTGCGCGAGCACACCGGCGCGCTCGGAGGCCGGGACGCCGGTGAGCAGGCGGGGCACCAGGTCGGACCACGCGAGGGTGAAGAGGTTCTGGCGTCCCGCGGTGGCGGGGTAGAGGTAGCCCAGGCCGATGGCCTCGGCGCCCAGGCGCAGGTAGGCGCGCAGGAGCTCCTCGGCTTCTTCTGGCGCGGCGCCGGACTGGGTGAGGGCGTCACCGAGCTTCCGGGCGGGGCCTTGAATCAGCTCGCGCCACAGGTCCGCGTCCCAGCGGACGTAGCGGGCGCGGGCGCTGGACTCGAGCTCGTCGGCGTAGCTGCTCATGGCCGACCTCCGCCGCCCGGGTTCTCCTTGAGCCACGTCGCGTAGTTCCGATAGCGGCTGTACATGGACTTCAAGTGGATGAGGTCCTCATAGATGGGGCCGGAGAGCTCCTGCTTCGTGAGCAGCTCGTTCATCAGCGCGGTGACGGTGGTGAGGCGCTTCTCGGTGGTGGGCAGGTCGATGCCTGACAGGCCCTTGTCGAGTTGCTCGCGCAGCACGCCCACCTTGCGGCGGATGGGCTCGTGCTTGTCGTGGTGGCCCATGGCCATGTCGAACATGTGGCGAATCCACGCGACGCGGTCCTGGAGGAGGAGCTTGTGGCCCTTCACCTCGAAGAAGGCGCTGCGGGTGTTGGGGACCAGCTTCTCGTGCAGCACCCACGGGGCGATTTGACGGAAGTCCTCCAGCTCCACGACGGAGTGGCCGCGGAAGAAGGCGAGCGCCTTCGCGTAGTGGAGGATGGTCTGGTAGGCGCGCACGCTGACGCCGTTCTCCGTCTGCGTGCAGAGGTGCACCTTCTTGTCGAGCGGGCACTGCTCGTTGCACACGGCGGACACCGTCTGCCCGGCGAGCTTGAGGGTGTCCTTGTGCTTGAACTCGAAGCGGGGGGACGCCATGCGGCAGAAGTCGAGCTGGCCCAGGAAGAAGGCCACGCGCTCGAGGACGTCGCGGGGGACCTCGACTTCGAGGATGGACGTGTAGGCGCGCTCCAGCTCGCCAGGGGTGAAGACGATGTCCTTGGGGAGCATCTCCTCCGGGGACTTGTCGGCTTCGATGCGCTGGAGGAGGGTGTCGATGAAGTTCGAGTTGAAGGGGACGGCGCGCACGACGACGTCGAGGCGGTCCTTGAGGGCCTCGATGACCTGGAAGGTGCCGCCGCCCTGGTCGTCATTGGCGGTGAGGAACCAGGACGAGCGGCCCGCGTAGACGTACTGGTCCATCATCTCCGCGTAGCCCTCGGCCATGAGGGAGAGCAGGGCGGACTGCGTCTTGGTGGGGATGCGGTTGTACTCGTCGATGATCTTGACGCGTTGGGTGATCCACTTGCGCCAGCTCACCTTGACGGCGGAGAGGTCCTCCGCCTTGAGCATGTCGGACGGGAGGGGGGCGCCGAGCAGGTCGGCGATGGAGAGCTGGGGGTGGCCGCGTTGGATGGAGCGGTGGATGTCCTCGCGGGACATGCCGGAGAGCAGGGCCATGAGGACGGCGGAGGTGGTCTTTCCGCGGCCGGGGCCGCCGATGAGGAGGGCTCGGCGGCAGGTGAAGAGGGTGAGCAGGGGGATGAGGACGAAGGAGCTGTAGCTCATGTCCTCGGGGAGGTGGAGCTCGTCCCCGGCGCTGCTCTTGAGGGCGGCGGAGCCGCCGAACTCGATGTCGTAGTAGGGGCAGATGACGGCGTTGTTGGTGATCCACCAGTACGCCTGCCGCATCTTGTCGTGGAGGCTGCCGCCGTCACGCTCGGAGAGGTGGACGTTGAGCCCCTTGTCCACCGACGCGCGCCCGGACAGCAGGCGCGACACCCAATCCTGGTTCGCCATGCGGGTGGGAGCCTAGCATCGCTGGGGCGATTGGCTCACAGCGTGACGAGGCCCATTCGGGCGGCGCGGACGACGGCCTCGGTGCGTCGCTGGACCCCCAGCTTGGCGAGCACCGCGTTCACGTGGAACTTGGCCGTGTGCTCGCTGATGCCGAGTCGGTCCGCGATGGCCTTGTTCGACAGGCCCTCGGCCAGCAACGCGAGCACCTCTCGCTCCCTCGGCGTGAGGGCATCTGGTCCCTGCGTGTTCGTGCTCACGGCGGCCGAGGTCCTCGTGCTTGCCCGCAGCTCCGAGAGCCCCGGGTCGAACACCGAGAGCCCTCTCGCCACGGCGTACAGCGCCGCCGTGAGCGGACCCGGGCTTACGTCTCGGAACAACAGTCCCTTGGCTCCTGCTCCGAGTGCCAGCTCGCCCGCTGCTTCGTCCGCGACCAGCGCGAGCACCGGCGCGCCCAGGTCCGGTGTGTCCACTCGCGCCTCTGTATCGGCGAGGCGCAGACCGGTGTCCCAGAGGACCACGTCAGGCGCTTCGCCTCGCGTGGTCTCCAGCTCCACCTGTGTGCCCGAGGCCAGCAACTGCAGCTCGCTCCCCTGGTCCCCGAGCACCCGTGAGAGCGCACCCCGAGCGAGCGGGTCCTCCGCGACCAACGCGAGACGCAAGGGTGAGAGGGATGCATCCAACACGGAGCCTCTTCCATAACGGGGCGCCCCACGCGTCGCTCGCGTCGGCGCCGTGATTGCTCACGACTGAGCGCGAAGGGGTGGAGTCACCGAGTCCGGAAGAGGTCAGGAGCACGGGGACTCACGGAGCCGGGGTAGGAGTACCCCTCGCCGCCCGGAGTCTGCGTGTCCGCTCAGACCTCCTCGAACTTCGCCCCTGTGATTTTCGCGCGCTCCAGGGCCACCTTGAGGTCCTCGGAGATGACGAGGGCGATCTCCCATCCCCAGGTGCGGAAGACCTTTGCGCCGCCCACCTTCGTGCGGTCGATTCGCATCCCGTAGATGCCTTTGTACTGGCCGAGCTTCTCCGGCACATCATCCTCGGGCTGGTAGTACGTCGCCTCTTCCGAGGCCTCGTCGTCGATGCAGCGGATCAGCTTCGTGGCGACGAGCAGGACATGTTGTTCCGGGCGACCTTCGACATCGACGGGTATCAACTGCACATCATCAGGCGCCAGCTCGGCGAAGAGGTTGGCCACCCGGACGTGGACAACAGGAGCGCCACCGGCGCCGGCTGTACAGTAGTCCAACCACCTTCCGGGCTCCTCAATAGGAAACTTCAGGCGGCCTGCAAGCTGGATGGACCGCCCCCGGGTGAACTGCCAGATGGCTTCGACCTCGCTGCCTGTCTCATCCAGCGGGTCTCCAAGGAACCAGTTCCCACCCTGAACGTCTTCTCTGAGCCTGAAGTATCGGGACGGATTCGGCATGGTGGACTTCCTAGAGTCCTCACGGGGTGCGAGTCAAAAGCCTGTGGATTCTGGTTCCTGGGGTCTGCGCTTCTCTGGCGAGAACACGGAGCGTATCCGTCAGAGCCTTCCGGCAATCTTCTACCTTGCGGCACTCCCCCAAGGCTTGCTCCAGTCGATCATGGACGTACTCGTGATACTGCCGCGGATGTGGCCCCTTGTGGCCTACGACTTCGACAACGTTCTCGGGGTCCTTCAGCTTCATCCCGGCTCCTGCGAATAGCTTCCTGAACCTTGGCGTCCAGGGCCCACCGCGAGCGGCGGAGACATCGTTCTTGTTCGTTGCGATGTGATGACGCTCGCTGCGCCCTTTCCGGCTCGCCATGGCCACGGCGTTCGGCGCGAGCGCGATGGTGAACCCCTCCGCCGTCAAGGCGACCGAACTCACGCTGCCCATGGCCGCGTACTGGAAGCCCGCTTGGGACTCCACGGCCAGGGCCGCCTGGGCGGAACCCGGCAGCCTCACTGACTTCGCCGCCAGCCCCGCCGTGTTTCCGATGGCCACCGTGGCCAGCATGACGAAGACGCGTGCCGCGTTCTCCCCGAGCACCTCGCCGTACGCTTCACCCGCCGCATGGATCTGCTCGAAGCTCGTCGCCCGGTCCACCTGCCGCATCAGGGTCAACCACCCGTCCAGCATGCTCCACACTGTGTCCACGCCCAGGTAGGCGATGAGGCATGCCGTCAGGGTCGCCGCCACGCCTTTGCTCACCGGCTCGGGCAGCGACCACAAGAGCAGGTACATCGTCGCGGAGGCGGTGATGCCAGCGACGACAGCCTGAGGGTCCGTCATGTCCTCCAGTGCTTCGGCGGTCTCCTCCCACACCGAGTCCATGGCGATGGCCAGGGCCCACGTGTACTTGCCATCACTGGCCAACAGCGGGCCCTCGTCCAGCAGCCGCAAGCAGTCCCCAGGGCGGTCCTTCCGTTCGCACCACTGGCCGTAGGCGCGCGTGAGTGCCTCGTCCGCATAATCCTCCAGCAGCCGGGGACCCTCCGCATCCCCTCGACTTTGAGGGATGAGTCGCGCCGAACCACGCTCATACCCATACACCCCGCTCCGGGACGGAACGCCGAAGCGCTCCCGCGCGGCCTGCATGGGATTGAGAGAGAGAGGAACATCTCGCGCCAGCTCCGTGAGGGCCTCCTCGAATTCGTCGTCTCCGAGTTCAGCCGCACTGATTTCGGCATCAGGCTCTTCGTGAGGGGTGACGAGGAAGATGTCCTCCCCGGTCTCCATCCTCACGACGCGACCCGTCGCACACCCCGTAATGGCCATCCACAGGAGCAGCAACACCACCCAACGAAGTGTCATGGTAGGCCCCGGCAAGAGGCCCGCGGTGAGGCGGGCACTCCCTGGCAATACCAGACGACGCTGACAGACGACCCGAGGAGTAGGCTGCTTCGGGCGCCTGTGACTTTCGCGCGCTCCAGACCGAGCTTCGCTGACTCGATGCCTTTGAAGTTCTGAAGGGGCAGTTCGTGACTCATGGGTGCTCGCTCGAATGACGCGCCTGATACTGTCCACCACGAGGAGCCCGCAGCCATGCCGACGCGTCTCTATCCCCGCCTCCTGCTGGCCACCGTCCTGCTCGCCACGAGCGCCCACGCCGCCAGCCCGTTCCTCAAGCCCGGTGACGAAGTCGTCGACCATGTCCGCTCGCGCTTCTACGACGCGAAGCGCGGCGAGGCCTGGGCCACGAAGCACCAGGGCTACGGCGCCGCCGCCACCACCGCCGAAGACTTCGCCCAGCGCACCCAGGCCGCCCTCGCCGAACTCAACGCCTCGCACACCGTCTTCTACCCGCGCGGCACCACCGGCCACGCCGACCTCTCCGCCATCTTCCAGCGCCACCTCAAGCTCCCCAAGGTCGAGGTCCCCAGCATCGGCGCCGACATCCAGGAGACCCCACAGGGGTTCTTCGCCCGCCACGTCTTCGCCCACGGCCCCGCCGCGAAAGCGGGCCTGCTGCGCGGAGACCGTCTCCTCTCCGTCGAAGGCAAACCCTTCACCTCCGTCGCCTCACTCACCCAGCGCGTCAACAAGCCCACGCGCTTCACCATCGAGCGCACCCAAGGCGCCCAACCCGTCGTCCTCACCCTCACCCCGCGCCTCGTGAACCCCAAGGCCGAGTGGCTCGACACCCAGCACGCCAGCACCCGCGTCGTCGACCACCAGGGCCGCCGTGTCGCCTACCAACAGCTCTACTCGTGCGCCGGCCCCGAGCATCAACAGAAGCTCCAGGACGCCCTCTCGGACGACTTCGCCCAGGCTGACGCCGTCGTCATCGACTTCCGCGACGGCTGGGGCGGCTGCAACCCCACCTTCCTCAACCTCTTCAACCGCGCCGTCCCCCGCTTCGTCGGCATCGGCCGTGACGGCCGCCGCAACGCGTGGTCCGCCACCTGGCAGAAACCCGTCGTCCTCCTCGTCAACGGCAACTCCCGAAGCGGCAAGGAGATCGTCGCCTTCACCATGAAGCGACTCGGGCTCGCCACCCTCGTGGGGCAGCACACCGCGGGCGCCGTGCTCGCTGGCACCCCGCTGCGCCTGTCCACCGGAGACCTGCTCTACCTCGCCGTCGAAGCCGTCGAAGTCGAAGGCGTCCTGCTCGAGGGCGTCGGCGTCCCCGTGGACGTCGAGGTCCCCGACGCACTGCCCTACGCCTCCGGCAAGGACCCGCAGCTCGACAAGGCCCTCGATGTCGCCGCCGCGGCGGTCCCGTCACCCTGATGCAACAGTCTCAGTGTCGCCACGTGCCATACAGGTACGCGAGACCCGCGGCCAGCGCCAGCAACATGCCCAACAGGCTCCACGTCACGATGGAGCACCCCGGCGACGCACGGGAGATGACCGGCAGCTTCTGCGTCTTCAGCTCATCCACCAGCTGCGACAGCTGCCCCGAGTCGTAGCCCACCGGCTCGCCCGTGCGCAGCTTGCGCCCCAGCTCCGCCAGCTCCCGCTCCGAGAAGAACCGCTCCGACAACCACAGGCTGCGCGCCTGGAGCATCCGGTCCGTCCCGCCGCGCGCGGGGTCCAGACCACACCCATCGCAGACGTCGAACGCGCCCTCCTTCGCTTCGCCGCAACCCACACAGACGGCCAGACCCATGCGCCCATCCTAGCGCGCCCTCGCCGCCCCTTGGGTCAGCTCAACGTGACGCCGTGCCCCACCGCCCCTTCCTCCAGGTGCAGCCGCGAGCCCTCGTACCGAATCCCGCTCCGGAACGGATGCCGCGCGATGAACAACGGCGTGTCCAGATCCGCGTACGTGAAGCCCCCCAACCCCGCCGCCAGGTGCGCCGACGCGCTCATCGCCAACACGCTCTCCACCATCCCTCCCACCATCAACTCCAACCCCGCCGCCCGCGCCAGGCTCCACATCGTCAGCGACTCCACCACCCCGCACTTCATCGTCTTGATGTTGATGCCGTGCGCCGCGCCCTCGCGGATGAGCCGCATCACGTCCTTCGCCGAGCGCGCCGACTCGTCCGCGCACACCCGCACCTTCGAGCGCTTCGCCACCTCCGCCATCCCCGCCAGGTCGGAGGCCGGCACTGGCTGCTCCAACAACGCCAGCGGCACCCCCGCCCGCTCCAGCTCCTTCACGAACGCGAGCGCCTCCGCCACGTCGTAACCCCCATTCGCGTCCGCGAACAGCCGCGCCTGGGGCGCCACCTCGTGGATGGCCACCATCCGCGCCGCGTCCTGGTCCGGCGAGAGCGCGCCGACCTTCACCTTCAACGTGGTGATGCCGCGCTTCAGGATGGACCGCGCCGACTCCGCGGCATGCCTGACGTCCCCCACCGTCACCGTCATGTCGATGTCCAGCACCGTCCCCGCCCCGCCCAGCATCACGTACAGCGGCACGCGGTGATGCCGCGCCAGCGCGTCCAGCACCGCCATCTCCACGCCCGCCCGCCCCGCCGGCGCCAGCGCCAGTCCATCCCCGAGCCACTCGGACAAGGGCCGCCAGGCACGCACGTCTCGACCCATGAGTCCCGCGCGCACCGCCTCCAGCGCCGCGAGCGTGCTCGCCTGCGTCTCCCCACTCACCGCGGGGAACGGCGCCGCCTCGCCCAACCCCACCGTGCCGTCCGCGAGCGTCAGCTTCACCAACACGTTCTCGGCCGCGTGCTGCGCTCCCGTGGCGATGCCGAACGGCTCCGTCAGCGGCAGGTCCAACGGCTCGAAGCGGACGTCGGTGATGAGGGTGGGCGTCATGTCCGGGAAGGCATCCTGGTCCGCTCCCTGGATAGAAGGGGACACGCGAGAGGTCGGCCCATCGTATTCAACCCGGTGCTCCGAGGTGTCAGGGAGGCGGATGTGGGTCTCGCATCCTCGGCTTGTGCCTGCGGGCCTTTCATGGCGACATGCGGGGACTCCGGACGTTTCCAGGAATTGCGGCCCTGATGAAGGGTTCCGGAGATTTGGCCTCCGGGTGGCGCGGATGCCCGGAGTGAGCGGGGCATGTCGGCGAAGGACACGAGACAGACAGTCCCGGCCCTGGGCGCGGACACGCTCTTGGAGGCGCTGGAAGAAGCGGAGCGCCATGACTCGGAAGGGTGCATGGTGTTGAGCGCCGTGCGCGACGCGTCCGGCGCCATCGTCGACTTCGAGTGGCTGTGGGCCAACCCCGCCGCGTCCCGCGCGCTCGGGCACGGCACCGATTCGCTGCGTGGCAAGCGATTGGGCGACATCTCGCCGGTGGCGGGACTCGGGGGGCGGCTCGCCGTCCTCAAGCAGGTGGTGGAGTCCGGGCGACCCGCCGCGGACAGCTTCCCGGAGGGCGATGCGTGGCTGCTCGGCACCGCGGTGCCGCTGCGTGACGGTGTGCTGTTGCGCCTGCGCGACGTCACCAGCGCGCTGCGGATGGAGGAGGGCCTTCGCGACACGCTGGACTGGGTGCGCGACGTGCTGGAGAGCACACCCGAGGCGTTCTTCACCGTGGACGCCGAGTGGCGCATCACCTACGTGAATCGCCAGGCCGCCGAAATCACCGGGCGCACGCAGGAGCAGGTCTTCCGCCGGATTCTGTGGCAGGCGTGCCCGGAGCTGGTGGGCACGCTGTTCGAGCGCGAGCTGCGGCGCGTGGCCGCCGAGGGCTCGTCCACCATCTTCGAGGTGCGCACCGCGCCGGAGCGCTGGCACGAGGTGCACGCGTGGTGCTCGGGGCAGAACGTCTCCGTCTTCTCGCGCGACATCACCGGCAAGAAGCGCGCGGAGGCGGAGCGGGACGCGCTGCTGACGCGTGAGCACTCGGGGCGCCTGGAGGCCGAGGCCCTGGTGCGCGAGCGCACGCAGGAGCTGGTGGCCGCGCGCGAGCGGCTGGTGCAGTCGGAGAAGCTGGCCATGGCGGGGCAGCTCGCGGAGGGCGTGGGGCACGAAATCAACAACCCGCTCTCCTACGTCAGCGGCAACCTCCAGTTCGCGCTGGAGCAGATGGAGACGGTGCTGCAGGGCCAGGTGCAGGGCGGTCCGCTGGCCGAGGCCTTGGATGCGCTGCGCGAGGCCCGCGAGGGCGCCGAGCGCATCCGCGTCATCGTGCGCGATTTGCAGACGTTCGCCCGCGCGGACGAGCCGCACCTGTCCCCGGTGGACGTGCACGCGGCGCTGGAGTTCGGGCTGGCCATGGCGATGCCGCACCTGCGCTACCGGGCGGAGGTGGTGCGGCGCTACTCGCAGGTGCCCACGGTGATGGCGCACGAGGCGCGGCTGGGGCAGGTGTTCCTGCACCTGCTCGTCAACGCGGCGCACGCGATTCCCGAGGGCGACTTCACCCGGCACCGCGTCACGCTGTCCACATGGCTGGAGGGCCCGTGGGTGGTGGTGGAGGTGGCGGACACGGGGCACGGCATGACGCCCGAGGTGGCCGAGCGCGTCTTCGAGCCGTTCTTCACCACGCGCGCGGTGGGCGAGGGCAGCGGGCTGGGCTTGTCCACCAGCCTGGGCATGGTGCGCAGCATGCGTGGCGAGCTGAGCGTGGACACCTCGCCCGGCACGGGGAGCATGTTCCGCGTGCGCCTGCCAGTGACGGCGGTGGTGGCGGACACGGTGGCCAAGGGCGCGCCCAGGGACGTGCCGGAGCGCAAGCGGGTGCTGGTGGTGGACGACGAGCCTCAGCTCGCATCGCTCCTGCGGCGGCTGCTGGGACGGCACCACGAGGTGGTGGTGACGCATAGTGGCCGCGAGGCGCTGGCGCTGCTCGAGCGGGACGCGGACTTCGACCGCGTGTTCTGCGACCTGATGATGGCGGACCTGACGGGGATGGACCTGCACGCGGAGCTGACGGCGCGCGGGCCGGAGCTCCTGTCGCGCTTCGTCTTCATGACGGGCGGCGCCTTCACGGAGCGGGCGCGGGCGTTCCTCCAGTCGGTGCCGCTGCCTCGAATCGAGAAGCCGTTCGACCCGGGGACGCTCAGGGCGCTGGTGGAGGGCGCGCCCCCGCGCGACAGGGCCCTGGAGCCGCTGCCGCGCGTGGCGCGAAGAGGGTGACTACAGCTTCACTTCGTCGCGCTCGGGCTGGGTGATGTAGCCCGAGCCCGCGGCGACCAGCTTCTCCATCAGCTTGTCCATGCCGTTGGAGCGCGCGAAGGCCATCTCGTTCTTGGTGACGCCGACGAGCGTGAGCAGCTGCACCTTGCCGCTCTCCAGGGCGAAGTGGTCGGGGCGCGAGGGGTCCCTGACGAACACGAAGCCGCTGAGCTTGGAGTCGCCGCCGTCCAGGGTGCCCTCGACGGGGTAGCGGTGGTTGAGCGCGAAGGCGCGCATGCACACGAGGTTGTAGGCCATCATGTCCAGCAGCCGGAACACGGGCCACTTGGCCTCCTCCGGGGTGTGGATGACCATCTCGTAGCCGATGCCGCTGGTGGCGTCGGCGGCGATCTCCTCACCGGGGGCGATGGTGAAGGGGTTGGACAGGCCGCTGGTGACGTAGGTCCAGTAGGGATAGTCGGGGCTGGGCTTGGCCACTCGCACGCCCATGGGGCCCCAGTTGGGGTCCGGTTCACCTTCTACCTGCGCGATTTCGCTCTCCATCCAGGCCTGGATGGCGTCCGTCTGGTCGAGTGTGAAGACGCCTTCGTCGATGGCGCCGAACATCTTGGGGTACTCGACTTCATCGCGGTCCGCCCAGCAGTCCTCGTACCACTGGATGAAGTCTTCGTCCTTCTCCGGGGCTTTCATGACGGTTCTACTCTAGAGGGTCACCCCGGTTTCTCAACTTCCCCGTGAGGGGCCGGGCGCGCGCCTGGCTGGTGGGAGACACGGGACGGCCTCCGGAGGGGGCCGGGGAGGGGGTGCTGGCCCGGCTTGCCTCCCGTGGTGTAGGCAGCGGACCTCGTCCTGGGAGGGTGCTTGGAGCACACGTTTCGAGGCGTCGTGTCGACGGGCTGCATCCGCGATGAGCAGGAGCTGATGCTGCTCGTCAGCCATCCCCATCCGGACAATGACCACGGGGGTGGGCCGGGGCCGGTCGAGGACTGGAACCTGCCCATCGATTCGGAGGCGTACTCCACCCTGGTCGACTCCGGCTCCGAGGACGACGAGGACGGTGGGGAGGACGCCAGGTTCGAGGTGGACGCGTACCAGTCGGTGGCGGTCCGCACGGCGGGTGGGTGGACGCTGGAGCGGGTGACGCAGACGGGGACGGTCGACGCGCTGCGCCTGTTGGGGTCGGGGCGCCACGGCGCGCTGGTTTCGTATGGGGGCTCAGCCTGGTTCATGGCCGTGCGGGCGGGCGAGGGTGGGGTGTGGGAGGCGTTGCAGTACGAGGGGGCGCCCGCGGGGCTCGTGGGGACGCAGGCGTGCTTCAGCGGCGAGGAGGTCGTGTTGGCGGGGAGCCGGGGGTTCGGGCTCGACTCGCCAGCGGAGGTGGGGGTGCTCGTGCGCGAGGGCGGGGTGATGCGCTGGGCGCAGTCCCTGGGCGCGCTGCCGGGGCGGGTGCTCGCGCTGGACAGCTGCCTGGGCGCGGACGGGCGGCGGGTGCTCTACGCGGGGGGCCAGGGCCTCTGGATGCACGGGGAGGGGGGGTGGCGCGAGGTCCACTCCTTCGTGAGTGGCGAGGTGTCGTTCGTGCGGTGTTTCCCCTCGGGAGCGGTGGTCGCGGGGACGACGCGGGGGGATGTCATCCTGGGCACGGCAGAGGGGTGCCGCGTGGTCGCGCGCGTGGGTCGCATCCACTCGGCGGAGCGGTGGGGCGGCGAGTTCTATGTCGCGGACGCGGAGGGGGTGTACCGCGTGGATGCCTCGGGGTTCGAGCGGCGCGCCGTTCCCAAGGAGTCCTCGGTGGCGAGGAACGTGCCGGACGTGGGGCGGTTGATCGCTGGCGCGGACCGGCTGTGGTTGGCCGGGAGCCACGTGCTGGCCTCGAGCGCGGATGGGATGCGCTGGACGACGCATCCGGTGCGGTGAGCTTGGGCCCGCGCGGGTCTGGATGTCAGGTGCCGTTCAGACCCCGCCGTGCCGAGTGAATGCCTGAGCGTGCTTCTGGTATTGAGTTCGGCACGGTGCGCGATTGACCCGCGCACGCTTCGCGGACGAAGCGCCTGAACGTGGGGGGTACATGCCTGACGCCGTGAATGCCTTGGACTTCGCGCGGTCTCTGACGAACGCGTTGCCGGTGGACTGGAACGTCGAGGAGCCCGTCGAGGGGTCGAAGAACTGGACCCAGTTCATGGCGAGAAGGCTTCAGGCCGCTGCTCGCGAACTCAATCTGGCGGCCTGCTCGACCAGCATCGAAGCCCCCCGCGATTGGGCGCCGAGCATGATGAAGACGGGGTGGGCGCGTGAGTTCCTCTTCGACTACACCCTCTTTTCTGATTGGGGCACGTTCACCCAGCCGGTCGTGATTCTCGAGCATGAAAACAACTGGAACGTCCACTCCTTCATGGAGGACTTCTGGAAGCTCATGGTCGGCTATGCGCCGCTTCGGGTGATGATTGGCTACGGGCGCGACGCGAACCATGTGGAGGAGTACGTCACCGCGATTCGTGAGTCAGCCATCAAGGGGAAATGGAGATATCCCCCCGCCGTCGAGGACCTGGTGCTCATCGGACATGGCGAGATGACCCCTCGGGGTTTCAAGGTCGTGAATCGGCGGGCCGAGAGCCAGGAGTGGGTGGAGTGGCCCGACCTCGCGTCGTACTTGCGGCAGGGAACTGGGACCTGACCGCTGGGCCAGTCAGGGCAGTCGTGCGAGCAGTGCGCTCAGTGCCTCGGCGAGCTTCGGGGACTTGAGGGCTGATTTCAGGACCCGTGTCAGCGACTCGCGGTCCGTGGGCGCGGCGGTGGTGAGCCGTGGGCCCCAGCTCGTGGCCAGGTCATCGGCGAGGGCTCGCTGTGGACCTGGATGGGTTTGCACATAGGCCCGCAGCTCGTGGACGAGCGCTGATTCGGGTGGCGGCGCTGCTCGCTCGATGCCCGGCTGGGTGCGTCCGGCCAGGACTTCTTCGAGGTGGTCCCAGGCGTCGAGCAGGTTCCATGCGCCGGGGGCCCCTCCGCCCACGTTCGCGCAGAGCGTCAGCACTCGCTCCATGTTGCTCTCGGACAGGTCCGATGACAGCGCGAGCGCCGACGCACGTGCGAGGACACGTCCTCGACCCGCTGGCGTCGACAGGTCGATGGCTCGCTCGACCCAGCCGGCCGCCGAGACTTGTCGCTGCAGCTCACGTGAGCCCGGTTGCCCCGAGCGCAGCGTTTCGATGGCGGCGGAGAGCGCCGTACCTCCCGCCCGTTCGAGCGCCCAGGCCATCACCTTGCGTCTCGAAGGCTCATCGAGCCGCGCCGCCAACTGGGCAGGACCTGGATAGTCCCAGGGCCAGCTTCCCCCTCGTGCAATCGCGTCGAAGGGCACGCCCGGGCGGCCTTGCTGTCGGTCTCGACGGACTCCCTCGAGGATTTGACGGAGCACGGCTTCGTCTCGTGTCCCGCTCGCGAGGTACCGCCAGTCACGGTCGAGGGTCTTCCAGTTCAAGGCCTCTCGCTGATGCCTCGCCTCCACCCTCGCGAGCACCGCCGCTTGCTGCTGCGTGAAGCTCTCGACGGGGTGTTGCTCCTGGGGGAGGGACTCGAGGCTCAGTCCTCGTCGTCGTGTCTCGATGTCGTCGAGCTTCGCGGCGAGCCACGCCTCCAGATTGGGAGACGCCAGGGGCAACGGCTCGTCCTCTCCCACCGGGTCGGTGCAGACGAGGTCCTGGTGATAACTGCCCACGCCCTGCGCGCCGAAGCGGTGGTCGAACGCCCACGCGGGCTCCAGGTCTCCTCGCTCCGTGGTGAACAACAACCAGTGCCGCGCGGCCGCCACGCCATTCAGCTCGGCCAGCTCCAGGTGGCGGTCGTCGTCATCGAGCCGCCACAGGTCGTTCAGGAGGCGCAGCCCAGGAATCGTCTCTCCTTCGTCCGATTCGATGGGCGTCACCCAGACGATGCCGCGTGCCTCGAGCAGCGCCCTCAAGTCTCCAGGCAGCTCGAAGCCTCGTCGCCAGAACGCGGCCTCGTAGCGCTCGAGTTCTTCGCGGGTGAGTGGCTCGACTCCCTGGCGCCCCTCGAAGCCCGCGCGACGCTGACGCGCACACCATGCATCCCACAGCGCGACGATTCCCGACATCGACCCTGCCCCTTTCAGACACAGAGTCTTATCAGTCGACGCGGGTCAGGTGCCGCTGGCCTGCTTCAAGGGCCAGGGCTTGAGGCCGCAGATCTGCTCGGCCTCCTCCACCGCCATGTTCAACCTCGCCCGCTCACGCCGCACGTAGTCGCGCACCGCGCCGTCCAACCTGCGGTCGAAGATGACGTGCGCGCTGTGCACCGCGGTGGGCTCGAAGCCTCGTGACACCTTGTGCTCGCCGCCCGCGCCCGGCTCGAACACCTTGCGCCCCGCGCGGATGCAGTCGTCCACCGAGTGGTACAGGCACACGTGGAAGTGCAGGAACGGGTGCTCTTCCGTGCTGCCCCAATAGCGGCCATACAGCCGCTCCTTCGTCGCCAGGTTGAAGGCCCCCGCGATGACCCGTCCCTCGCGCACCGCCTCCACCATCTCCACCTGGTCCGGCATCGCCTTGAACACCCGCGAGAAGAACCCCGGCGTGAGCTGTATCTGCCCCCACGCGTGCCGCTCGCACGTGGCCGTGTAGAACTCGTACGCGCGCTTCGCGTGCGCCGGGGTCAGCTCCGTGGTCCGCACCGTGCGCAGGAGGATTCCCTGCGTGGCTGCCGCCGCCCGCTCGCGCTTGAGCTGGTTGCGCCGCTTGGAGTCGAACCGCGAGAGGTAGTCGTCGTACCCGCCGTACCCCGGGTTCTTCCAATGGAACTGGAGCGTCACCCGCCGCGCCAGCCCCTGCTCCTCCAGGAAGTCAGCCTCGTCGTCCGTCGGGTAGAGGAAGTGCACCGACGAGCAACCCGCCTCCTGCGCGCTCTCCACCGCCGCGGCCAACAGCGCCTTGCGCATCGCGGGCACGTCCTCACCCTGGGCCACGAGCAGGCGCGGCACCGTGGCCGGGGACAACGGCCCACCGACGATGAGCTTCGGGTAGTACTCCACGCCGAGCCGGGCCGCCGCGTCCGCCCACCCGAAGTCGTAGATGTACTCGCCCATGCTGTGGAACTTGCGATACGCGGGCGCCGACGCCACCAGCCTCTCGCCCCGCCACAGCGTCAGGTGATGTGGCGCCCAGCCGGTCTCCTCGGTGGCGCTGCCGCTCTCCTCCATCGCCGCCAGCCACGCGTGCCGGATGAAGGGCGGTGCGTCCAGGCCGGCCAGCGCGTCCCAGTCAGCGGCCGGGACGTCTGTGACTGCGTCGAGGATACGGAGGCGGAGCGGGGTCTCTGTAGGCACGGGGAGCAGTTCTAACGCGGGCCCCGCGTTCGCGCCGCCCACCCGCCCGCTCGCCCGGCCTCCGGTGGAGGTAACGGCCGGAAACGACTCGCGCCGGGGGGACGGTCATCCCCTCGGCGCGACGTGTCCTTCAAGGTCTTGCGAGGAGCCTGGCGGGCCCCCGGAGGCTTCAGGCCGCCCGGGCGACCCCTGCCTCACGCGCCGCCTCGCGGGGCTCCGGCCACACCGCGCGCTGGGGAGTGGCGATGCGGATGACGCCCAGCTTCGCCAGCACGCGCATCACCTGCCACGTGGGGTCCACCTCGAACTTGCGCGCCGCGAAGTTCGGGCTGCTGCCGTACTTGTGGTGGTTGTTCTGGAACAGCTCGCCCATGCACAGCACCTCCACGGGCAGCGTGTTGCGCGACTTGTCGCTGCTGTCGAAGTTCCGGTAGCCGTACTTGTGGCCGCACCAGTTCACGATGGCCCCGTGCACCGGCCCCATCAGGAAGTGCACCGGCAGCAGCAGGAACTGCCAGGGCGACGTGGCGAACAGCACGTAGAACGAGGCGTAGAATGCCACCCAGCCCAGCGTCGCCACCCACGAGGTGCGCAGCGTGTCGTCCACCAGCGGCCACTCGGGATAGCCCCCGAGGAAGCGCTTCTCCGTCTCACCCTTGCCCGCCGCGAAGTCGTCGTAGCGCTTCTTCGTGTGCAGCATCATCCGGAACACGTCCGTGAAGAAGTGCGGCGAGTGCGGGTCCTTCTCCGTGTCCGAGAAGGCGTGGTGCTCGCGGTGAAGAATCGCGTAGGCCTTGGGCGACAGGTACGACGAGCCCTGCACCAGGTAGGTGAGCAGGTGCATCACCCGCTCCGTGCGCGGACCCATGGTGTACATGCGGTGCGCGGCGTACCGGTGCTGGAAGAAGCTCTGGAAGAACACACAGAGCAGCCAGTGCGAGACGAAGAAGATGAGGACGGCCATGGCGCTTTTCCCGGTTCGGTGTCCAGGAGAGCCAACACCGCCCATGTCATGGCCACGTCATCCCGGGACGGAAGATGCCTCCCCGGGGGCTCCGAAGGGGCCCGGGCTTCAGGGCGCCATCAGTCCAACGTGTGGCCCGCCGCGTTGACGCGGGGCGCAAGGGGGCCGGTTTCCGGTACGGAGCGCTCCGCCTACACGTCACACGCAGGGGAAGGGGAACACCCATGGAGCGGGCCGACATCGTCAAGCTGGACAAGCAGCACGTCTGGCACCCGTACACCGCCATGGAGGCGTACATCGCGGGGACGAACCCGCTGGTCATCGCGCGCTCGGAGGGGCCCTACCTCTTCGACGTGGACGGGCGGCGCTACCTGGACGCGAACGGCTCCTGGTGGGTGTCCACCCTGGGCCACCGTCACCCGCGCCTGGTGCGGACCCTCGTCGAGCAGGCGGGCCGGCTGCCCCATGTCTCGCTCGCTGGAATCACGCACGAACCCGCCGCCGCGCTCGCCGCCGAGCTGGTCGCCATCGCCCCGGGCTCGGAGCGCGCGGACCTGCCCTCGGGGGAGCGCCTGTCGCGCGTCTTCTACTCGGACAACGGGAGCACCGCGGTGGAGGTGGCCATCAAGATGGCCGCGCAGTACTGGGCGCAGAACGGGCAGCCGGAGCGCACGCGCTTCATCACGCTGACGGGCGCGTTCCACGGCGAGACGCTGGGCTCCACGAGCGTGGGCGGCGTGCGCGAGTTCCGCGACATCTTCGGCCCGCTGCTGTTCGACGTGGTGCACGTGCCCTCGCCAGCGGAGGAGGGCGGCTGGGAGCGCGCCTTCGCCCAGGTCCAGGCCGCGCTGCGCGAGCACCCGGAGGACATCGCGGGGGTCATCGTGGAGCCCGTCATCCAGGGCGCCTCCGGCATGCAGATGTACTCGCCGGACTTCCTGCGCGCGGTGCGCGAGGCCACGCGCGCGGTGGACACGTTCCTCATCGCCGACGAGGTCTTCACCGGCATGGGGCGCACGGGCGCGCGCTTCGCGGTGGACCTGGCGGGCGTGGTGCCGGACCTGCTCTGCCTCGCGAAGGCGCTGTCGGGCGGGCTGATGCCCTTCGCGGTGACGCTCGCGTCGGAGCGCATCTTCTCGGGCTTCCTCGGCGCGTCGTCCCGGGCGCTGTATTACGGGCACTCGTACTGCGGCAACCCGCTGGGCGCGGCCATCGCTCGCGAGGTGCTCGCGGTGTATCGGGACGAGGACGTGCTGGGGCAGGTGGCGCGCAAGGCGCCGAAGGTGAAGGCCGCGTTCGAGCGGATGGCCGCGACGATTCCGGGCCTGGTGCGCCCGCGCGCGGTGGGCATGGTGGGCGCGGTGGACCTGGGCGGCGGGGGCTATCTCGCGAGCGGTGGATGGCGTGTGTACGAGGCCGCGCGCAAGCGGGGGCTGTACCTGCGCCCGCTCGGGGACACCGTGTACATCGCCCCCGCGCTGAACATCCCGGACGCCGCGCTCGATGAGCTGCTGGGCGGCATGGAGGAGTCGCTGCGCGAGGTCGCTGGGGGCTGAGGCGCTCGCCGCTTCGGGGCCCACCGTCTCGCGAGGCGCGTCGCTCGCGGCCGTGCGTGCGGAGGTCCGCCGCGTGGAGCGGCCACCTGCCTCGCGTCAGTCCGGGTGACTCACGTCAGCACGGAGGGCGGTGGTGGCGCTTCGGGTCTCGCGATGCGGCGCTCCTGCCGGAAGAGGAGAATCTCCCGGATGATGATCTGCACCGTGGCCGCGACGGGCACCGCCACCACCGCGCCGACGATGCCTCCCAGCTCCGCGCAGAAGAGCACCGCGAGCAGGATGAGCAGCGGGTTGACGTGCACGGTGCGCCGGAAGACGAGCGGCGCCAGCACGTTGCCCTCGAGCTGTCCGTACAGCACGAAGTACGTCATCACGCCGAGCGCCATCCACATGTCACCCGTGGCCCAGGTCAGCAGGGTGATGAAGCCACCGGCCACCACAGGCCCCGCGTAGGGGACCATGCTGGAGAAGCCGCTCATGATGCCCAGCGGGAGGAAGTACGGCACGCCCAGGGCCGCGAGCACCGCGGAGGTGAGCAGCGCGTTGAACGTGCAGATGAGCGTGAGCCCCGTCAGGTAGCCGCCCGTGGCCCGGTATACGTTGCGCATCACGCGCACGTAGCGGAGCCGATGCTCGGGCTTCGGCAGGTCGAGCATCCGCTTGAGCAGGCCGCCGCCGAACACGAGCATGAACACGACCAGGAAGAAGACGCTGAGCGCGCCGCCGACGAGCCCCACCATGCTGCCCAGGGCGTACATGAGCAGCGAGGGCAAGGTCCCCGTCGCCAGCTGGGGCGTCGCGTCCTCGAGCGGACGAATCCAGCCCAGGTTGTGCAGTCGCGAGTTCAGCCCGCGGAACGGGCGGGACTCGCGCACCTCCTGCCAGAGCTGGGGCCACTGCACCACGAGCGCGTCCACCTGCGCCGCCGTCGCCGGAATCACCAGCAGCGCCAGCGTCGCCAGGACCGTCAGGGCGCCGGTCAGCATCAGCGCGATGGCCAGGGCGCGCGGCACCTTCCAGCGCTGCAGCCGCGAGACGCCATGCTCCAGCGCGAGCGCGATCAGCGCCGCGATGCCCGTCAGCGTGAGCGCCACGCGGGTGCGCACCACGAGCACCACGAGCGCCAGCACCGCCAGCACCGCGAAACACACGGTGAACACCGTCTTCGGTGTCACCTGAGAGCGCTGCTTCGCTCCTTCCTGCTCCGCCACCGTACCCCCGGGCCCCGGCTCGCCGTTCACCGTGTCGCGGTAAGCACGCCCGGGCCGGAGCGCCAGTGCCCGCATGCTCGAAGCGGCCCGGCTGTGGAGTGGGCTCCAGCCCGATGTCCCGCCATCGAGAAGGCTGTCCACGGGTCGACAGGTCGGGTTGCTCGTCAGGGGCGCCGCTGGCTCCCGCCGCGGCAGGCAAGGGGCCACGCCAGGGCGAGCCTCCCGGTCACGACGCACCGTCGATGCCGCGTGCAGCGGGCGCGTGTCAGCGGCGAGTGAGGGCGGTGGGCCATCACACGTTCAAGGGACATCGTTGTGTGCGCGTGGGGTGCCTCCTCCTCGACGAGTGAGCGGCATGCGCCGTGGCCACGTCCACGGGACGTCGCCGCGTTGGCTGGGAGCGCCTGTCAGCAGTGCGTGCCCGTGACGCGCCATGACCACGTCCACGGGACGTCGTCGCGTGCGCCCGAGGGCGCCCGTCAGCCATGCAGGAGGGGACGATACGCCGTGTGAGCCGAAGGGCCTGTCAGCGGCGCGTGAGGGGGAACGCGCCTGTCCGTGACGTGAGGCCCGTCAGTTGCGCGAGGGGAAGATGCCTTCCAGCGCGATGATGAAGTTGATGCAGAGGAACGGCGACATGTTGTTGTGGGGCTGGCCGCCGCCCGCGATGCCGATGGCCGCCGGGTTCATGGTCCCGTCGATGGGCGCCGCGCGGTAGTTGAAGATGGTGCCGTTGTTGTCCGCCGCGAGCACCGTGCCCACCGGCGTCTCCGTGTCACCCTGCTGTGAGCTGACGTTGAGGCTGTGGGTGTGCTGCGGCATCTGGTTCGCAATCAGCGTCACCGTCTCGGTGCCGCCCTGCTCGCCGAGCGTCCGCGGCGACAGCCCCGGCCCCTGGCCCGGCTGCATCGGATAGCGGCCGCGCAGGTCCGGCAGCGCGAACGTCGTCTGCCCGTTGCCTCCATACGTCGTGCCCAGAATCGCGAACAACGCCGTGTTCTGCGCGATGGACAGAATCTGCCCCTGGCAGAAGGCCCAACCGCGCGGTGCGAAGTTGCCCGCGAACATGCGGATTTCACCAATGTATGGCTCGGACATGGGTACGCCTTTCGTGTGTGTGTTTCACGTGCAGATGAGTACGCGTCACACACCAGAGCAAAGCATCGGCCAGTCCTTGCTCCTGGGTCTGAAGCGAATCAGGGCCTCGTGTCCCGCCCCGCTCCAAGAGGAGTGACACCCCCGGGTGGCTTTCCCGTCCACGTGCGTCATGCGTTCCGGTGTGACGGCTCCGCGTCCCACGGGGACGCGAACAGTCGTTCTTGGGGCGACTGGATTCGAATCACAACCACGCCTGCCCTGGTGGGTTGGTGGCGCGCGGCTCGATAATCCATCCTGGCTCGTGACTTGCTGTGGGTCGCGCGCCGAGGCTCGACAAGAGGGGAGAAGCATCAATGGCTCAGATGAAATGGCAAGGCGCCGCGACCTGGTCGCGGTGGCTGACGGCTCTACCTGTGGTGGCGATGTTGTCGTTGACCGGATGTGACGAAGGTCAGCAGGGGCCACAGGGGCCGCAGGGGCCGCAAGGTCCCGCGGGGCCAGCCGGTGAGCAGGGACCCGCGGGGGGGCAGGGGCCCGCGGGCGCGCAGGGTGAGGTGGGTCCGAAGGGCGACACGGGCAACGTCGGCCCGGTGGGTCCGCAAGGTCCAGAGGGTCCCCAGGGCCCCGCCGGTGGTCCCGTGGGTCCCCAAGGTCCCGAGGGCAAGCGCTCGTTGGCCCGCACGTCCGTGGAGGCCGCGGGAGCCAACTGTGCGACGAGCGGCGTGAAAATCGAGACCGGCGTCGACGACGACAGCGATGGGACGCTGGACGAAGACGAGGTGGATGCCACCCGCTACGTGTGCAACGGCCCCCAGGGTCCGCAGGGCGCGCGCGGTGAGACGGGCCCGCAGGGCCCCGTGGGACCTCAAGGTGAGACGGGTCCTCGCGGTGAGCAGGGCGTACGGGGTGAGACCGGCGCCGTGGGCCCCATCGGCCCGCAGGGCGAGACGGGTCCGCGCGGCGAGCAGGGCGTGCGCGGTGAGACGGGGGTGCAGGGTCCCCAGGGGCCGCAGGGCCTGCGCGGCGAGACGGGTCCGCAGGGCGCCGCGGGCATCCACTCGGTCGCGGCCACGGCCGCCGAGCCCACGGGCGCCAACTGCGCGACGGGCGGCGTGCGGCTGCAGTTCGGCCAGGACGGCAATGGCAACGGCGTGCTGGACGCGGGCGAGGTCAACGCGGCGCTGACGCGCTACGTGTGCAACGGGCCCCAGGGTCCGCAGGGCCAGCCCGGCGCCACGGGCGCCACGGGTGCCACGGGCGCGCAGGGGCCGGTGGGCGCCACCGGAGCGACGGGGGCCACGGGCGCGACGGGCGCCACGGGGCCTCAGGGCCCGGCGGGCTCGACGGGCGTGTTCGGTGATGGCTCGGCGGGCGCGTTCTCCGTCTCGAGCACGGTCGACCTGACCACGGCGAGTGGCTTCTCCTCCCTCACGGGGCGGCACCACATGCAGTTCACCACCGTCAACATCACCGGCACGCTCATCGTCCCGAGCGGCACCGTCGTCCGGGCCACGGGGGACGTCACCATCAGCGGCACCGTCATCGTCGACCCGGGCTCGTTGGACACGGGCCCGGGTGGGGCGGATTCGGGCCTGTCCCGCGCTCCGGCGGGTGAGCCCGCGGGTGGGCTCGGCGTCTCGCCCGTCCACGCGGCGCAGCTCTTGCGGCCCGGCAACAAGGGCGGCGGTTCGGGCGCGCGCAGCGCGGCGGGGCCCTTCAGCGGCGGCGGTGGCTCGCTGGTCATCCTGTCCCAGGGGACCGTGCGCATCCAGGCCACGGGCGCCATCAACGCCTCGGGCGCGTCGGGCGGGAATGTCATCGACAACACCCCCGGCGCTGGCGGTGGCGCGGGTGGCGTGGTGGTCATCCTCGGCAAGGCCGGCGTGACGGTGCAGGGCTTCGTCCGCGCGCAGGGCGGCAACGGCGTGAACGGCAACAACCTGGGCGGCGCGGGCAAGGGCGGCGGTGGCGGTGGCGGCGGCGGCATCATCCAGGTCGTCTCCTCGGTGTCGCCCACCGTCAGCGGTGGCCTCGTGGTGACGGGCGGTGCGCCTGGGACGACGGCTGCTCCCACTGGCGCCAGCGCCGCCATCCAGGCGGGTGGTGGTGGTGGTGCGATGGGCGGCGCGGGTGGCTCGGGAGGTGGCGGAAACACCACGACCCCCATCAACCCCGGCAATGGTTCGGATGGCTACGTCATCCAGACCGTGGTGCCGAACCCGGAGAACCTCTTCCTCTGATTCGAGGGGAGTCGACCGCGCCCATCGTCGGCCCCTCTGGACCGGCGATGGGACGCGGCCCCCAGGTCGCGTCGGGGGATTGAGGAACTCGCGGCGGCGCGTGGCGCCATGCTGTTCATGCTGACGGTGAGGCGGCCCGAGCGGGCTTTGCCTCGGCAGGACTTCGCGGAAGCGACAGGACGCCCGGCCCTCGCGCGCCGGTGCCGCGTGTCTCCCGCGGAGGTTGCGCCCCGGAAGGTCGGCCCACCTCCGGGCGGCGGCGCATCCCGGCGCGCGTCGCGCGGCTCCTCACGGGGCCCATGACGCGTCGTCGCGGCGGATGCGGTCTGAAGCCGGGCGGAACGACTCGCCTTCGTGTCGGAGGGGGCCGCGCAATCACGCGGGCCACGAAGGCGAGGCGCTTCGTTGCCTCACGGACAGGGAACCCTCGCGCGCAATCGGCGCGAGGCCCGTTCGTCCTTCGAGGCATGGCGCGTTTCCCCCGAGACGGCCCTCCTGGCCCTCACCCCGCGCGCGACGCGGGACTCCACTGCATGGCGACATACGGAAGCCCCGGGCTCGGAGACTCCGCGGCCTGCTCCTCCTGGAAGCCCAGCCGGGCGTACAGCCCGCGCGCGGGGCTGTCGTGCAGCACGTGCAGCCGCACGGGCACCCGGGCCGTCGCGGCCGCGTCCAGCAGCTCCCGCAGGAGCCGCGTCCCCAAGCCGCCGCCCTGGTGGGAGGGCAGCAGGGCAATCTCCACCAATCGCCACTCCTGCGCACCCTTCGCCACCAACAGCCTGCCGGCGGGCTGACCCGCCACCAGCACCACCTGGTCCTCCGCCGTCGGATAGCGCACGGACCAGTCCCGCCCGCGAGCCAACCACTGCATGCGCAGGAACGCCTCGCGCTGCGCGGGTGTCCAACCCCACGTCGCCAGCTCACCCGCGCGCGTGCTGGCGTACAGGTCGAAGAGGAAGACGTCGTCGGAAGGGGCGCGGGGACGCGAGGCGAGCGGCACGGTGCCGGGCAGCATGGACGCGCGGACACCCGGGCGTCCACCACACGACAGGACCCGCCTGTGCCCGCGTGCAACCCCGCGCCCCCACGTCCGCCAGACGCGGGCCGGACGTCAGACCTGGATGAGAGCTTCGGTGCATTCCCGATAGGAGTACGCGATGAAGAAGACCCGAGACCCCGAGCTGAGCCTGGCCCTCCAGGAGGCCCGTGAGACCGAGGAGAAGTGGCGTGGACTCGCCGCCCGGCTCCTGGAGCTCGGTGACGACGCCATGGACGCGCAGCTGCTGGTGGCATTTCGCGCCGCGCGCGAGGAGGGCGTCGTACCGCCGGACGCCGGCTTCTTCCTGGTGGCCCACATCCTCACCGCCATGGCGGACGAGGCGCTGACGGAGGTGCCGCGCGTCCAGCGGCTCGCGCTGGAGCTGGACCTGATGGAGCGCGAGTACGGCATGGAGGACGGCGTGTGGCACGACGCCGACGAGCCGCCCCCCGAGGACTGGGAGGCCCTGCTCGCCGAATACGAGGCCGCCTGCGACGAGGCTCGCGCCGCCTTCTTCCGCGCCTACGGCGAGGAGGACATGGCCCGCCTCTACGTGGAGGACCGCGTCTGTTTCCACCGCCGCTTCGAGTCTGGCCGCCGCTTCTTCCACGGCCTGCCCATGTACCCCGAGCACCTCCACTGACCGCTTTCATGACGCATGGAGCGGTGCGTCATCCTCGAGCGCCCTCCGTCAGGGGCCTTCCGCGCGGCGAGAAATCGAGAGGGGACGAGGTCATCCGAACCGCTCTCATTCTCGGAAGGTGTTGCGCACGCCGGCTCGCTCGGGGGTTTTCGTTTCAATCCGACGGTGACGGCACAGCGGGGGCGAAACTTTACGATCACAATTGTGTCAATTAGTGGGGCTTCAGGCTGGCGCAATGGGACTTTGATGCTCACTCTTGCGTAGCGCTGGCGTTTTCCAACGCCACACCCTATTTGCCGGCACGACTTCGAGTGGTGCGGAGCGGGCCGGAACGGAAGTCAATGCATACCAAGGACAAGGACACAGAGACTCGAAACTCCAAGGCGAGTCTCTAGCGCGCGGCGCGCGTCTCCGAACGAAGTCCCCTCCAAGGGCTCGGGGCCGCGCGCCGCCGCACTTTTCCTGGCGGATTAGACTGTTCCGTCATGTCGACCTCACAGGCCACCCGACTGTTGGACCTCCTCTGGGAGCGTTATGCCTCGGAGGTGCCGTACGCGCGCACCTTCGTGCAGCTCTCCGGGGGCAGCTTCCGCAATGACCACGTCGCGCTGCGCTCGCTGGCCCGGCCCGGCGGAGGCATCGCGCTGTTCTCGCGTCCCTTCGAGCGGCTGGGCTGGAAGCCGGCGGGGGCGTACACCTTCCCCGACGCGCACCTGTCCGCCATCTACCTGTCGCACCCGGAGGGGCTGCCGCGCGTCTTCATCTCCGAGCTGAAGTCGGAGGAGCTGTCGCCGCGCGCCCGGGAGCTGCTCGCCACGCTGCCGGATGACCCGCCTCCGCCCGAGGACGTGGACGCGCTGGCGTCGTGGTTCTGCTCGCCGCCGCCGCCGTCGGAGGCCGCGCTGCTGGAGCTGGAGAAGGAGTCGCAGTACGGCGCCTGGCTGCTCGCCTTCGGCCGCAAGGTGAACCACTTCACCGGCTCCGTGGATGACGTGGAGGCGTGGCAGCACCGCATGCGGGAGGCGGGCGTGCCCATGAAGTCGGACATCGAGGGCGCGCCGGGCACGTCGCTGAGGCAGACGGCCACCCAGGCGGCCCCGCTGTCGGTGGCCCTGCGCGAGGGAGGCCGTCGCCCGTGGCCCTACGCGTACTTCGAGATTGCCCAGCGCGCGCCGGACTTCGACGGCTTTCTGGGCCCGCAGGCGCGCGCGCTGTTCGACATGACCAAGCGCTGAAGCCTCAGCGCAGCGCGCGGATGACGCGGGCGGGGTTGCCCGCGGCCAGGACGTAGGGCGGCACGTCCTTGGTCACCACGCTGCCGGCGCCCAGCGTGACGCCCTCCCCGACGGTGACGCCGGGGAGGATGATGGTGCCGCCGCCCACCCACGTCTTCGCGCCGATGGTGACGGGCTTGGACAGCTCCGGGCCCTTGATGCGCTCGTCCGCGTCGAGCGGGTGCGTGGCCGCGTAGATGTGCACGTTGGGGCCGAAGGACACGTCGTCCCCAATCGTCACCCGGTTGCAGTCCAGGATGACGCACTGGAAGTTCATGTACACGCGCTTGCCCAGCTGGATGAAGCTGCCGTAGTCGCAGTGGAACGGCGGCTCGATGTAGACGCCCTCGCCCATGGCTCCGAGGAGCTGTCCGAGCAGCTGCTTGCGCAGGTCCTCGTCCTCCATGAGCGTGTCGTTGTAGGGGCGCAAGAGCCGCCGCGCCCGCGAGCGCGCCGCCGTGAGCTGTGCGTCCCAGCCGTTGTACAGCTCGCCGGCCAGCATCTTCTCCATCTCGGTCCGTGCCATGGCCGGCAGTGTCCACGCCCGCGTGGGCACGAGGCGTGAGATGTCGGGGTCTTCGTTGGGGGATGGACGAGAGGGATTGTGCTCGCACGCCCAAACTTCCGAGGTCCAACGAATGCGGTGTGGGGTGGGAATGGCCGCGAAGCGCCGTCCCACTCATGTAGTCTGGTGCCCTCTTCCTGACCCGTGGGGGGACGTGTTGATTCGGATGGTGGAGAGAATGCTGGCCGTGGTCGCCGTGCTGGGTTTCGCGGCGCCCGTCGTCGCGCAGGAGTCGGCGCCCGCGCCGTCCGCGTTCGACCCGGCGGTGAGCGTCACCCGGGGGAGCGCGGCGAAGTCGAGCAAGCCCTCGGTGGAGAGCCTGTTGGGCGTGATTGGACGCACCACGCGCTTCAAACAGGTGGCGGTGTCGCCGGACGGCACGTGGCTGGCGTGGGTGGAGGTGGCGGCGACGGGCGGCACGCTCATCCAGGCGATGGAGCTGGGCGCGCGCGAGCCGAAGGCGCTGCTCGTGAGCGCCTGTCCCGAAGGCAAGACGTGTGACGAGTCCTCCATCGAGTGGAGCCCGGAGGGGACGCGACTGTTGTTCCTGTCGGACGGGCACCAGCGTGGCAGGAAGCAGGTGTACGTGGCGGACCTGAAGGAGGGCGTCGCGACGAAGCGGACGTCCTTCGAGAGCCCCATCGCCTCGCCCCGCTGGTCGCCGGACGGCGCGTCGGTGGCGGTGCTGGTGATGCAGGGGGAAGGGGCCGCGCAGGCCCTGGGGCCCCGGGAGCCTGGCGCTCGCGAGACGGGCGTGGTGCGCGAGTCACATCCAGTGCAGCGCGTGGCGGTGGTGTCGGTGGCGGAGGGCTCGCACCGCTTCGTCACGCCGGAGCAGACCTTCGTCTACGAGTTCGCGTGGAGCCCGGATGCGGCCCGGCTCGCGTACATCGGCGCGCCGCCGCCGGGGGACGCGAGCTGGTGGTTGGCGAAGCTGCACGTGGTGGAGACGGCGAACGCGCGCTCGCGCGTGCTGTACGCGCCGAAGTGGCAGCTCACCGAGCCCACGTGGAGCCCGGACGGCAAGCAGGTGGCCGTCATCGAGGGGCTGATGAGCGACCACGGCTCCAACGGCGGAGACGTGATGTGCGTACCGCTGGACGGCGGCAAGCCGCGCAACCTCACGCCGGGGATGAAGGCGACGGCGATGTCGCTCGAGTGGGTGTCGGCGCGCTCGCTGGTGTTCGGCGCGCAGGTGCGAGGCGAGTCGGCGGTGGCCACGGTGGACCCGACCGGGGGGGAGCCGCGCGTGTTGTGGAAGGGGGCCGAGCGCATCAGCGCGCGCGGCCAGCTGGGGCTGTCGCTGTCGCGCGACGGCAAGGTGAGCGCGGTGGTGCGCGAGTCGTTCTCCCAGGCGCAGAACCTCTGGGTGGGGCCGGTGGGGGCGTGGGAGCGCGTCACGCGGCGTGAGGAGGACCTGCGCGCGCTGGTGGGCGAGGCGAAGGACCTGACGTGGAAGAGCGACGGGGCGGAGGTGCAGGGCTGGCTGGTGGCGCCGCCTCCGTCGATGACGCCGCCCGCCGGGGTGCGGGCGCCCATGGTGACCATGGTGCATGGAGGCCCCGCGGCGGGCGTCGTCCCGGGCTTCCGTCCGGACGTGCTGATGTTCACCGCGCGCGGCTACTACGTGTTCCTGCCCAACTACCGGGGCAGCTTCGGCCAGGGGGCGCAGTTCGCGCAGGCCAACCGGCGCGACTTCGGCTTCGGGGACTTGCGCGACATCCTGTCCGGCGTGGACGCGGTGCTGGCGCGCGCGCCGGTGGACCCCGCGCGGCTGGGCGTGACGGGGTGGAGCTACGGCGGCTTCATGGCGATGTGGGCGGTGACGCAGACGCAGCGCTTCCGCGCGGCGGTGGCGGGTGCGGGCATCTCCAACTGGCAGAGCTACTACGGCACCAACCGCATCGACGCGTGGATGAAGCCGTACTTCGGCGTGTCCCTGTACGACGAGCCAGAAATCTATACGCGCAGCTCTCCCATCAACTCGATGAAGCTGGCGCGCACGCCCACGCTGGTGCTGCACGGCGAGCGGGACCTGGAAGTGCCCGTGACGCAAAGCCACGAGTTCCACCGCGCGCTGAAGGAGCTGGGCGTGAAGACGCAGCTCGTCGTCTACGCGGACGAGGGCCACACCCTGCGCAAGCCCGAGCACGTGGTGGACCGGATGCGGCGCACGGTGGAGTGGATGGACGCGAACCTGCCCTTGGGCTCGGCCGGTGGCGCGGCGCGGACCTCGCTGCTTCCCCGTTGAGGTGAGGGCGCGCGGGGCCTGTGGTTCAGTGGGCGCCGCGCAGGTTGAGCAGCACGACGCCGCCGATGATGAGCAGCACGCCGGCCACCTTGGTGAGGTTGATGTTCTCTCCGAGGAAGGTGACGCCGATGACGACGATGGCCGCGGTGCCCAGCCCGGACCACATCGCGTAGGCGACGCCGATGGGCACCTGCTTCACCGCCTGCGAGAGCAGCGCGAAGGCCACGCCGTAGCCACTCAGGCACGCCACCGTGGGCCACAGCCGGGTGAAGCCCTCGGTGGACTTCATCAAGCTCGTGGCGGCCACCTCGAACGCGATGGCCCCGAGCAGGAAGAGATACGCCATGTGCCGACCTCCATTTCTGGAGTCCGTAGACGCTTCGGGGGCGCGTCGCCAGTGAGTCTTTGCTCCGGCTGGGACGCCGGGTCGGTGGACGCCGCCGAATGTCTCGCGAGGGTGGGCTACCGGGCGGCGGGCCTGTCCTCGGGGGCGACGAGGGAGGTGAGCACATGGTCCCTCCATCGGCCGTTGATTTCGAGGAAGTCGCGGGCGTAGCCCTCCACCACGAAGCCCATCCGGCGCAGCACCGCCGCGCTGCGCAGGTTCTCCGGCAGGTGGTTGGCCTGGATGCGGTGCAGGCCCATGCCGTGGAACGCGTGGGCGCAGACGGCGCGCAGGGCCTCCGTCATCAGCCCCTTGCCCTCGTGGCGATGGTCCAGCCCGTAGCCCAAATCGGTGGCCTGCAGCGGCCCTCGGCGGATGTGCGCGAGCGAGATGTTGCCGATGACGGGCGCGGAGGAGGGCGGGGCCTCACGGGGCATCACGAGGAGGCGGAGTGAGCGGTCGAACCGCGCGTCCTCCAGGTCCTGCGCCAGCCGCGTGCGCCAGTACGTCAGCGTGTAGAAGTGGGCGGGACGCGAGGGGGACACCGGGCCCAGGTGGTCGCGGTTGGCCTCGTGGTAGGCGACCACGCGCGCGGCCCCGTCCGGAGGAAGCTGGGCGATGCGCAGTCGCTCGGTGAGCAGGACGATGAGCTTGTCGGAGTCCATGGCGTGTCGGCGGCCGGAGAAGCTAACGCGCCGCGCGCTGTCCCGCACGCCTCCCACGAAAAGAAAGCTCCCGCTCGGAAGAGGATTCTCCGGGCGGGAGCGGTGAGGCGTTACTGCCGCACGTCCTGACTCGCACCGTCGCCCGAGCCATGGAACGTCTGGTGGTCGTCGGACGTGCCCTGCTGGCCGCCACTCTCGGAGGTGTTGCCCGAGCCGCCCGTGCCGGGCTGCTGGACGTCTCCCAAATCCTCGTCGTGCACCGCGCCCGACTCCGGCGCCTGCTGTTGCTCATTGCCGCTGGATGAGCCGCCGCCCGTGCCGGGCTGCTCCTGGCCGCTGCCACCGACGGCGCGCGAGCCTCCGCGCTCGAGGATGATCTCCACGCGGCGGTTGTTCGCGCGGCCCTCGGCGGTGGAGTTGGAGGCCACCGGCCGGTACTCACCCATGCCGCGCGCCTCGATGCGGTTGGCCGGCACGCCCTGGTTGATGAGGAACTCCTTCACCCGCTCGGCGCGCTGATAGGACAGCCGCTCGTTGAGGGCGTCGGAGCCCTGCGAGTCCGTGTGTCCCTCGATGAGCAGCGGCCGGTCGCCTTCCTTCAGCACCTGGGCCACGTCCGCCAGCCTGTCACGCGCCACCGGCAGCAGGTCCGAGGCCCCGGACGCGAAGAGCACGCTGCCCGACAACGTCAGCACCGTGCCGCGCGCCTCCTCGCGGACCTTCAGGTCCTTGTTGGCCTGGTCCAGCTTGGAGATGGCCTCGGCCGCCTGACGCTCGGCGTCCACGCGCGCCTGACGCTCGGCCTCGAGCTGCTGCGCGGCCTGCTGGTCCGCCTGGCTCTTCGTCTGCTGCGCCCCCTGGAGGGCCTGGGCCTGCCGCTGGAGCTCCTCGTTCTGCGCGCGCAGCTGCTGCGCCTCCTGCTCCACCTGCTGACGCCGCGAGGCCTCCTCGGACAGCCGCATCTCGCCCTCCTGCTGGCGGGCCTGCGCCATGCGCTGCTGCTCCTGGAGCGCATGGGCCTGGCTCAGGGCGACCTCCGCCTGGGCCTGCTGGCGCGCGGCGATGTCCGCCATGCCCCAGGCGCCCGCCGTCTCCGCCTTGCGCAGGGCCACGTAGGAGAGCACCCGCGTGCGCTGGGACTTCTCGTCGCGCTGGTACTCGCGCTCCGCGGCGCGCAGGGCGTCGCGGGCCTCGGCCACGTCGCGGGGACGCTCACGCCCCTGTGGACTCGCCGCGAGCTGTTGATAGGCCGCGCGGGCCTCCACCAGCTCCTTCGGCGCGGCCGCGCTCGCGCTCCCCGCCACGAGGAGCGCCGACGCTCCGACGAGGGCCTTCCATCCATGTTTGCTGCCTGCCATGACGGTCTCCTCCCGGACTGGGGCTCACTGCAGGCCGCGCCGCAGCGCTTCGGCCTGCTGGGTGGTTCTCTTCGCCTGTTGCTCCATGGGCAGCGCGCGTGCGAGCGCCAACGCGAGGTCCGCGTCCGCGTCCGCCTGCATGAAGCTCAGCTCCGCGCCTTCGGCGTCATCGTCCATCAGCAGCTGCTCGCCGTGGTTCACTTGCTGGCGGGCGAACTCCAGATGGCGCGCGGCTTCCGGGATGCGCGCTGCGCCGGCTCCTTCCGCGGCGCGCATGGAGGCCACCGCCTCCGTCCGTCGGGCATTCGAGGTGGGTTTCACGCTCTGACTGGCGCACCCCAACAGGGTGGCGCACAGCATCGCGGCAAGCAGCTTCGGGCGCACGGTCTACCTCCAGCCGTCGGTCCACGGAGCGCGGGTGTCGCGCCCCAGGTCCAGAAGTGTGCTCGGGCCGACAGCGCGGCAATCCACGGGGCACAAGTCGCCCGGGGAGGGACCGGCCATCTTCGGGGCGGGGCGGGCAGGGGTTGCGCGCGCGAAGCCGCGTGACGGTGGGGCAGCGCGCGCTGGCCGCCCGTCGTCGCAAGCGATAGGACGGGGGGCCTATGCGTCTGCACCTGGTGGATGGCACGTACGAGCTGTACCGCGCCCACTTCTCGCCCCGGCCGGGCCACGCCGCGCCGGATGGCCAGGACGTGAAGGCGACGGTGGGGTTGATGTCGTCGCTGCTGATGCTGCTGCACGACGCGGACGAGGCGGTGACGCACATGGCGGTGGCGTTCGACAACCCCATCCGCTCGTTCCGCAACGCGCTGTTCGACGGCTACAAGGGCGACGAGGGCGTGCCGCCGGAGCTGCGCGCGCAGTTCGACCTGGCCGAGGAGGCGGTGGCGTCGTTGGGCGTGCGCGTGTGGTCCATGAAGGAGCACGAGGCGGACGACGCGCTGGCCACCGCGGCGGCGCGCTTCGCTGGCGAGGTGGAGCAGGTGCGCATCTGCACGCCGGACAAGGACCTGGGCCAGTGCGTGCGCGGCCAGCGCGTGGTGCAGGTGGACCGGCGTCAGGAGAAGGTGCTGGACGAGGACGCGGTGCGCGCGAAGCTGGGCGTGCCGGCCGCCAGCGTGCCGGACCTCTTGGCGCTGATGGGCGATGTCGCGGACGGAATCCCCGGGCTGGATGGCTTCGGGGAGAAGGGCGCGTCCGCGCTCGTGTCCGCGTACGGCCGGCTGGAGGCGATTCCGGACGACGCCTCCACCTGGTCCGTGCGTCCGCGCGGCGCGGACAAGCTGGCCGCCACGCTGCGCGCGCACCGTGACGACGCGCTCTTGTACCGCAAGCTCGCCACGCTGGTGACGGACGCGCCGCTGCCCGGGACGAAGACGCTCGCGGACGTGGCCTGGGCGGGCGTGCCGCGCCAGCAGTTCGAGGCGCTCTGCGACAGGCTGGGCGTCAACACCCTCAAGCGCCGACCGAAGCGCTGGGTGGACTAGCCAGCGGCCTTGTCGCCCTTGTCCTGGGGCACGAGGGCGACGGGCGCCTGTCGCGGCAGGCGCACGGTGAAGGTGGTGCCGTCGTCCTGCGTGGAGCGCACGTCCACCGTCCCGCCGTGCGCCACGACGATGCTGCGCACGATGTAGAGGCCCAGGCCGATGCTGCGCATGCCCCGGTCCTCGGGCCGCTCCATGCCGCGCTCGAGCGGCTCGAAGATGCGCGGCTTGAGGTCCAGCGGGATGGGCAGGCCCTGGTTGTGGACCTCCAGCACCACGCCGCCCGAGTCCTCGCCCCGCGCCACGACGCGCACCACCGACTCCGGCGCGCTGTACTGCATGGCGTTGCCCACCAGGTTGCCGAGCACCTGCGCCACGCGGTCCGGGTCCCACTGGCCCACGCCGTTGCCCGTGTACTCGGAGAGGATGCGCCGGTCCGGCCACGCCACCTGCAGCTCGTCCAGCGCGGTGTGCACCACCTCGTGCAGGTCCATCAGCCGGGGGTAGACGGGCAGGCCCCGGCCCTGACGCGCGCGCGTGAAGTCGAGCAGGTCGCGAATCATCCGCGTGGCCCGGTCCGCCGCGCGCTGGATGCGCTGCACGTTGCGCTGCTGCCGCTCGTCCGCGTCCGGCGTCTGCGCCAAGAGCGACGCCGCCAGGGTTATCGCCCCCAGGGGGTTGCGCAAATCGTGGCTGACGATGCCGATGAGCTGCCTTTCGAAGTCCGCCTGGGCATGCACCTCCGCGAGCAGACGCAGGCGCTCCGACTCCGTCTGCTGCATCTCGGTGACGTCCTGCATCGCGCCGACCACCTGCACCGCTTGTCCGTCGGTGTCGCGGACGATGTGGCAGCGGTCCACCACGTGCGCCCAGGTGCCGTCGCCGCGCTGGAAGCGGTAGTTCTCCTGCCACTCGTGGCTCTGGCTGGACACCGCCAGACGCAGGCCGCGCACCACGCGCTCGCGGTCCTCCGGGTGCAGCCGCTCCTCCCACCAGGCGCGCGTGTCCCGGATGGTGGAGGAGGCGTAGCCGAACTGCTCGTGCAGGCCGCTCGTCCAATCCACCGCGCCCGTGCGCGGGTCCCATTCCCAGACGGCGTCCCGCGTGGCCCGGGCGGCCAGCCGGAAGCGCAGCTCGCTTCGCCACGCGCGCTCCTCGGCCGCCTGCATCTCCGTCAGCGTGCCCTCCGCGAGCAGCCGCCGCGCGCGCTCGTCCTCCAATTGCTGGCGCCGCTTGCGCTCGTGGCTGGCCAGGGCCGTGACGCGCGCCTGGAGCTCCAGCGGGCGGAAGGGCTTGAAGACATAGTCATTGGCGCCCGCCGCCATCGCCTCCACCACGTCCGCCGCGCGCGTGTTGACGGTGAGCAGCAACACCGGCAGCAGCGAGGTGCCGGAGGCCTGACGCACGAAGCGGCACACCTCCAGGCCCGTCATGCCCGGCAGGTACCAGTCCAGCACCAGCACGTCCGGCGTGCGGCCCTGGCCCAGCGCCTCCAGCAGCGCGGCGCCGTCCGTGAAGGTCACCACCTGGCAGACGACCGAGAGCGCGCGGCGGATGGCCTCGGTCTCCGCCGAGCTGTCGTCGAGCACCCACACGAGGGGCGCGCCCTGCATCGGGTCCGGCATGCGTGGGTCGGTGGGGGGCACGGGTGGAGGGAGGCTCTAGCAATCGATTCTTGTCGCGGTCAATTCTTCGATGGGCAACGCACGGTGGGCCTGTCAACCTGTCGCCCTCTCGACACCTCTGTTGGCGGTGGTGCGAGCGCTCGTGACGAGCAGTGCGAGAGGGAAGCCGCCGGGCCCTGCGTGCCGTTGAAGGAAGTCATGTCTGTTGATTTGAAGCCCTTGGAGCTCAACGCTCCTTCCTCGGATGACTGGGTTCCCTCGCTGGAGGACACCCCGTACCAGCGCCTGGGTGGCGCGGAGGCGGCGATGGCGCTGGCGGCCGCGTTCTATGACGCGATGGACGCCCATGAGCCCGCCCTGGCGAAGCTGCACGAGCTGGACGCGGAGGGGCGCGTGAACCCCGGCACCCGCGAGCGCTTCGGCCTGTTCCTCATGGGTTGGCTGGGGGGGCCGCAGCATTACGCGGAGCGCCATGGGCACCCGCGGCTGCGCATGCGCCACGGCCATGTGCCGGTGGATCTGTCCATGCGGGATGCCTGGCTGCGCGCCATGCAGCGCGCCATGGACGCCCGGGGCGTGACGGGCGGGCTGCGCCGCTTCCTGGACGAGCGCTTCGCCCAGGTGGCCGACTTCCTGCGCAACACCGAGGGCTGAGTCGCCCTTCACCGTCGACTTGCGGAAAAAAGCACGGGCGTTTAGAAAGGCTCCATGCGCAAGGGCGAGCTCACCCATCAGGCGATTCTCGAGCGGGCCATCCAGCTCGCCAGCCGGGTGGGCCTGCAGGGGCTGAGCATCGGAGGGCTAGCGGAGGAACTGCAGCTCTCCAAGAGCGGCCTGTTCGCGCACTTCCGCTCCAAGACGTCGCTCCAGGTGGAAATCCTGGAGGCGGCCACGGCGCTGTTCACCGAGCGGGTCATCCGCCCGGCGCTGATGCAGCCTCGGGGTGAGCCCCGGGTGCGGGCGCTCTTCGAGAACTGGCTGACGTGGGAGCGGGAGCTGGTGCCGGAGGGCGGGTGCATCTTCGTCGCCGCGGCGACGGAGCTGGATGACGCCCCGGGCCCCGCCAGGGACAGGCTGGTGCAGACGCAGCGGGATTGGATGGACTGCCTGGCCCAGGGCGCGCGCATCGCCGTGGCCGAGGGGCACTTCCACAAGGACGTGGACGTGGAGCAGTTCGCCCACGACGAGAACGCCCTGCTCCTGGGCTTCCACCACGCGGCCCGGCTCCTGAAGGAGCCCCGCGCCGAGATGTGGGCCCGCCGCGGCTTCGAGGCCCTGCTGCGCGCCGCCCGCCCCACGGGCTCCTGACTTCTTTTGGGTTCTGTGTCCCTCCGAGGAGGACCTCGTCATGGCAGAAAATAGCACGAACGTTCGCGTTAAACTGGCGAAGTGGGGAATGCGTGCGGCGGCGTTGGGGGCGGGGACGGTGGCGCCCGGGCTGACGGCGGCGTGGGCGGACGAGCGGTTCCGCACGCCGTGGCGGCCGCACCGCTCCCGGACGGCGGAGGCGGTGTTGGCGCGGGGGCAGCCGAGGATGCTCACGCTCGGGGGCGAGGAGGTGGCGGTGTGGAGCTGGGGCGAGGGGCCGCGGGTGCTGCTGGTGCATGGGTGGAGCGGGTACGGCGGGCAGCTGACGGCGTTCGTGGACCCGTTGGTGGCGGCGGGGTTCTCGGTGGTGACGTACGACGCGCCGGGGCATGGGCGCTCGTCGGGGCGCACCAGCTCGCTGCCGGAGATGGCGGAGGTGGTGGCGGACGTGGCGAAGGCGACAGGTGGGCCGTACGCGGTGGTGGCGCACTCGCTGGGCGCGGCGGCGACGGCGGTGGCGATGCGGGATGGGCTGAAGGTGGGGCGCGCGGTGTTCGTGTCGCCGCCGGCGGACCCGCGTGGGGGCATCCAGGCCTTCGCGCGCGCCTTCGGACTGACGGATGGCGTGTGGATGCGGATGGAGGAGCGCATCGAGCGGCGCTTCAGCGTGCGGCTCAAGGATTTGGCGCTGCCGAACTTCGTGCCGCAGTTGGGGCAGGTGCCGCTGCACGTGTTCCACGACGTGGGAGACAAGGAGGTGCCGCTCGTCGCGGGTGAGGCGGTGGCGCGGGCGTGGCCGGGCGCGAAGCTGACGCGCACGCAGGGGCTGGGGCACCACCGCATCCTGTACGCGCCGGAGGTGGTGGCGCCGGCGGTGGAGTTCCTCGCGCAGGGCACGCCGGAGACGACGTGGCCGGAGGTGCCCATGCTGGCGGCCTCGGCGGCCACGGGGGCTCGAGTGCCGTTGCGGCTGGTGCGCTCGGCGCCGTGAGCTGTGGTGTCTGGCTTTCGGGCCGAGCGGGGATTCACCGCCATCCGATTGCGTTTCATACGAAGACCTTCGTCGTCATGGTTCGCCCGAGGGCGGGAAATGGCGGGAGGTCGTCTGCGTAGAGGGAGCGATGCTCTCCCTCCGCAAGCTGGTGAAGGTGTACCCGGGGCCGGTGTCCGCGCTGCGTGGCGTGGACCTGGAGATTCCGCTCGGGATGTTCGGACTGCTGGGCCCCAATGGCGCGGGCAAGTCCACGCTGATGAAGATTCTCTCCGGCCTGCTGGAGCCCACCTCGGGTGAGGTGACGCTGGACGGCGTGGACATCGTCCGTCACCCGGAGGCGCTGCGCCCGCACCTGGGCTACCTGCCGCAGGAGTTCGGCTTCTATCCGTACCTCAACGGCGAGGACATGCTGCTGTACCTGCTGAAGCTCAAGGGCGTCAGCGCGCCGCAGGGACTCAAGAAGCTGTGCGCGGAGCTGCTCGAGCGGGTGAACCTCACGTTCGCGGCGAAGCGCAAGGTGAAGGAGTATTCAGGTGGCATGCGGCAGCGGCTGGGAATCGCCCAGGCGCTCGCGGGCAACCCCAAGCTCATCATCGTGGACGAGCCCACCGCGGGCCTGGACCCCGAGGAGCGCCTGCGCTTCTACCGCCTGCTCGCGGAGGTCGCGGGCGAGCGCACCGTGCTGCTCTCCACGCACATCGTCGAGGACGTGGCGATGCTCTGCCCGCGCTTCGCCGTCATCCGTCAGGGACAGGTGGTGGCGATTACGTCCCCCACCGAGGCGAAGCAGGCCATCCACGGCACCATCTTCGAGGGCACCGCGTCCACCGCCGAGCTGCCACGCGCTCCAGCGCTCCCACCGCGTCACCCAGGCGGTGCTCTTCGAGGGACACAACCGCGTGCGCATCCACGCGCCGGACGCTCAGGTGCCCACGGGCTTCGAGCGCGTCACGCCCACGCTCGAGGACGCGTACCTGCTCTTGATGAAGGACACGCGCGAGGCCCCGGCGCCTGTCGCGGCGCAGGTGGCGCGATGAGCACCGCGGCCCGCATGGGCACGGTGATTCGCACGGAGCTGCTCCACCAGCTTCGTCGCCCGCTGTTCTTCATCCTGCTGCTCATCACGTTCCTGGTGGTGTGGGGCCTGTCGTCCGGGGCCGTCACCATCTCGACCGGCGCCAGCCAGGTGGGCGGCCCCAAGGCCTGGGCGACGAGCGAGTTCGCCGTCTCGCAGAACATCATCTACATCCTCTTCCTGATGCACAGCTTCTTCCTCTGCGTCGGCGCGGGCATGAGCGTCATCGCGGATGAGGAGGCGCGCGTGGGGCCCATCCTCCACACCACGCCGCTGACGCCGCGCGAGTACGTGTGGGGCAAGTTCCTCGCCACGCTGGGCGCGTACGGCCTGGGGCTCGTGGCGCTGGTGTTCTTCCTTGTCTTCTTCCACCACGTGGTGCCGGCGGGAGACCAGGCGGAGTTCCGGGGGCCGCTGTCGTGGCTCAACTACCTGCGGCCCGCGCTCTTCTTCGGCGTGCCGCTGCTGGTGTTCTTCGGGGGCACCGCGTTCGCGCTGGGGGAGGGCACGCGCCGCCCGGTGCTCGTGTACTTCCTGCCGGTGACGCTGCTGTTCGTCTGCGCCTTCTTCCTGTGGAGCTGGTCCCCGGGTTGGTTGGACCCGCGCGTGAACCGGCTGCTCCAGGCGTTGGACCCGGCCGGCCTGCGCTGGCTGAGCGAGACGTGGGTGAAGGTCGACCGGGGCGTGGCCTTCTACAACACGCAGCGCGTGGGGCTGGACGCGGTCTTCCTCGGCAGCCGTCTCGCGGTGATGGCGCTGGGGCTGGGCTGCGTGGCGTGGACGTCGCGGCACATGACGCTCGGGCTGCGCGGCGCGAAGGTGCCCGCCGCCGGGAAGAAGCAGCTGGCCGACATCCCGCTGGCGACGCCCGACGCGCAGTCGCGCGAGACGTCGCCCCTGTCGGAGCTGGGGATGCGCGTGCGCGTGCCCGGGGTGCTGGCGGGCCTGGGCGTGGTGGCGCGCGCGGAGCTGCGAGGGCTGGTGTCCCAGGCGGGGCTCTACGTCTTCACGCCGATGATTCTGTTGCAGTCGGTGACGCAGGCGCTCAATCGCATCGGCCCCTTCGACACCAAGCTGCTGACGTCCTCGGGGTTCTTCGCCGTGGCCTCGCTGGGGCAGCTCACCACGCTCGCGTGCCTGCTGCTGCTCTTCTACACGGTGGAGTCGCTGGAGCGGGAGAACGCCACGGGCTTCTCGCCCATCCATGACGCCACGCCGGTGAGCACGGTGTCGGTGCTGCTGGGCAAGGCGCTGGCCAACAGCATCGTGGGGCTGGTGGTGGTGATGGCCGCGGGGGCGGCGGGTGCGCTCGCGCAGGTGTCACAGGGACAGGTGCCGTTCTCGCTGTGGCCGTACCTGCTTGCCTGGGGCCTGTTGGTGCCCACCTTCCTCGCGTGGACGTGCTTCGTGCTGGCGGCGCGCGCGGTGGCGGGCGGACGCTTCGGCGCGTACGGCGTGGCGCTCGCGGCGCTGAGCCTCACCGGCTACGCGGCGGTGGAGGGCAAGCTCAACTGGGCGCTGAACTGGCCGCTGTGGGGCGCGGTGCAGTGGTCCGACATGGGGGCCTTCGAGGTGGACCGGACGGTGCTCGTGCTCAACCGCGTGGGCGTGCTGGGGCTCGCGGCCTTCTTCGGGGCGCTCGCGGTGCGGCTGAGCGGTCGACGCGCGGTGGACCCGGTGAGCTTGTTGGAGAAGCTGCGTCCCAGGGGCCTCGTGCGCGAGGCGTGGCGGATGGCGCCGTGGGCGTTGGTGCCCGTGGTGGCGCTGGTGGCGGCGGCGGTGCAGGTGGGCGCGGGCTGGCAGGGGGACGCGTCGAAGAAGCGCGCCAAGGACTACTGGCAGCGCAACCTGGCCACGTGGCTCCACGCGCCCCAGCCCGACATCCAGGACGTGGACCAGGACGTGGACCTGGACCCCGCGGGGCGCGCCTTCCGCACGAAGGGCACGTACACGCTGGTGAACCGGCACGACAAGCCGCTGTTGGCCTTCGCGCTCACGGGCGGTGACCACTGGGAGGACGTGCGCTGGACGATGAACGGCCAGGACTTCAAGCCGGACGACCGCTCCCGCTTGTATGTCTTCACGCCCGAGGCGGGGCTCGCTCCCGGCGCCGTCGTGCGCGTGGGCTTCGAGTTCCACGGGACGTTCCCCCGGGGCGCGACGAAGAACGGCGGCAAGGTGTCCGAGTTCATCCTGCCCTCGGGCGTGGTGCTCACCAGCTTCAATCCGAGCTTCGCGCCGCTGGTGGGCTACCAGGAGGACATCGGCGTGGACCCGAAGGAGAACGCGTACGAGCCGCGCGACTACCCGGACGACTTCCACCTGGGCCCCACGCCGGCCGCGTATGGCTCCAGCGCGCCGTTCACCACGCGCATCCGCGTGACGGGGCCCGCCGAGTACACGCTCAACTCCGTGGGCGTGCTGGAGAGTGACGAGGTGAAGGACGGACGCCGCGTCAGCGTGTGGAAGAGCGACCAGAAGGTGCGCATGTTCAACCTCGTCGCGGGCCGCTGGTCCGTGCTGCGCGGCGAGGGCACCGCCGTCTTCCACCACCCCGCGCACGTCTACAACGTGGAGGAGATGCGCCGGGGGCTGGATGCCGCGCGCCGGTACTACTCCGAATGGTTCCATCCCTATCCGTGGAAGGAATTGAAGCTGTCGGAGTTCCCCGGGCTCGCCACCTACGCGCAGGGCTTCGCCACCAACATCACGTTCTCGGAGAGCATCGGCTTCCTCGCCCGGAGCACGCCCGAGGCGAACGCCGTGCTGCTGATTACCGCGCACGAGGCCGCGCACCAGTGGTGGGGCAACATGCTCGTCCCCGGCAAGGGCCCGGGCGGCGCGGTGCTGTCGGAGGGCATGTCGCACTACTCGGCGATGAAGCTGATGGAACAGGTCGAGGGGCCGCGCTCGCGGATGGAGACGGCGAAGCGACTGGAGGAGCGCTACGCCGAGGAGCGTCACGTGGACTCGGAGCGCTCGCTGCTCAAGCTGGACGGCTCGCGCTCTGGTGACACCACCGTGCTCTACGACAAGGGCGGCTGGGTGTTCACCATGCTGGAGCAGCTCATGGGGCGCGAGGCGATGCACGCGGGGCTGCAGGCCTTCCTGCGCGAGTCCATCGAGTCCACGGACCACCCGGTGCTCCAGGACTTCATCGCGAGGATGCGCCCCTTCGCGAAGGACGCGGCGGCGTATGACGCCTTCGTGCAGCAGTGGTTCCGTGAGGTGCGCGTGCCCGAGTACCAGCTGTCGGACGCCCGGGTGAAGCAGGACGGCGCTCAGTGGGTGTCCACGGTGACGGTGCGCAACGCGGGCGAGGGCCGCATGCCGGTGGAGGTGGCCGCGGTGAAGGGCGAGCGCTTCGCGCCGCGCAAGGACACGAAGACGCCCGAGGTGCAGTCTCCCGACTACCGCGACACGCGCGGCCAGGTGGTGCTGGGCGCGGGCGAGTCCGCCGAGGTGACGCTGCGCACCGACTATCCGCCCGAGAAGTGGGTGGTGGACCCGGACGTGCGCGTGCTCCAGCTGCGCCGCGCGCAGGCGGTGCTGGAGCCGTGAGGCTTCGCGCGCCCCGGAGGTTCGTCGGGGCGCGCGTCGGCTCGGGGATTACTCGCCGGTGCGGTTGCCGGTCAGCTCCATGGTGAACTGGCCGGTGACGGGGATGGGGGCGCAGTTGCGCGAGGCGAAGTCGCCCTTCATGGAGAGGTGGAGCGTGCCCGCCTCGTCCCGGTTGCCGGTGCCCGAGCGCACCGTCAGCGTCCCGTCGCAGTCCTGCTCGTCCAGGTGGACCTGGCACTCGGTCTGCTGCACGGAGAACGCGCGCTCCTCGGTCATGGTGCCCGGAAAGCCGTTCCCGCACTCGAAGGTATCGGAGCGCAGGTTCAGGGCCGTCTTCGCGCCCGCGCCCGCGGCGATGCGAATCGTGTCCGAGAAGTCATTGGTCTGCGACTGGCCGAAGATGACCAGGGTCATCGTCCCCGTGCTGGCGTAGGCGCCCGTCACGTTGGAGCGCTGGTCGGCCGTCCCGCCGTCGCCATCGTCGTCACCGTCCCCACCACACGCTCCGAGCCCCAGCAACAGCGCCGCCGTCACCACGCGCATCCGCATCATCGACATCCTCCGCTCCCGACTGGAATCCTGGGGCCGGAGTATTCTTACGACGTCCCCGTCACGCAATTCACGGCGACGGTGCGTCATCCGTTCGCGTCACGGCGTGTGTCCGGTATCCGTCGACAGCAGGCCCAACGTGTCGGAGATGCTCGTCCCGAGCGACAACCGCTCGAACGTCGTGTCCGGCGCGGACAGCCCCGAGGACGTGCCCGCCAGTCTCATGACGAACACCCGGCGTTGGGTGACCGGCCCGCATGTCATCGAGACGTCGCCGCGCAGCTCGAGCTGGAAGGAGCCGCCCGCGTCACGGCTGCCGTTCCCGTCGTTGACCTTCATGCTCGCGGTGCAGCCCGACTCCACGTCCACCGGGCACGTGCCTCCGCTGACGTCGAAGGTGCGCTCCCCGTTCATTGCCGCGCGGATGCCGCCGCCACAGCTCATGCTGGCGATGTCGATGCTCAGCAGGTTGAGGCCGCTCGTGTTCTCCGAGACGGTGATGGTGTCCCGGAGGTTGGCGATGCTGTGCCCGCTCCCGTCCTGGGCGTTGCTCTGCAGCGTGCCCGTGACGGCGTAGGTGCCCGTCACGTTGGAGCGCTGATACGTGACGGGCGGACGGGAGCCGCCCGGTGGCGGACTGTTCCCCGGCTCCTCCCGGGGCTCAGGGTCCTCGCCACCACACGCGCCAAGCGCCAGCAACCCCACCACCCACAGCACACGCGAACGCGACATCGACGGTCTCCATTCCCATACGAGGGAGTCCTGGCGCGCCGGCTCCGGTCGCTGTCCCCCCCGCTCACGCAGGGAAGAACCCTGGCCGTGGGTTTCTTGCGCAATGCCTCGCGTCGAATCCCGGAATCGCTGTCACCGTGTCCGACGCTGGAACAGGGCGTGCTGACAGGTTGTCGTCGGTGTCGGTCTTCATCGAGAGCGGCTCACTCTCGTGGTGGGTTGTGCACGCGGGTTGCAGTGGGCGCGTGTTGCTCAGGGAGAGGCCTCCCGGGGTGTTGCATCCACAGGAGGAGTTCCGCACATGAGAGTCATGCCGTGGCTGTGTCTGATGTTGCTGTCGTCCGCCGGCGCCCAGGCCAACCCGTCGAGCCCCGTGTCGACCGATGCCGTGCCTCGCAAGACGGTGGTGGGGCTGGCCGTCAATCCCACGGATTGGGGGCAGGTGGTGCTGGAGGGAGAGCGGGTCGTGGGTCCGCGGGTCAGCGTGGGATTGGGGTTGCATGTCGGCGTCCGGGTCTCGAATGGCAGCCGGGACCTGGAGATGGCGGAGCAACGACTGGAGACGCGAGACTCCTTCTTCGAGTTGGGCGTCGTGCCGCGCGCCCGGTTCTTCCTGTCCGGGGCGGCGCCCGAGGGGCTCTGGGTGTCACCGCAGGTGGAGGCCATCCATCAGTGGCGGAAGTACGCGCAGTTCGTCGTCGAGGAGCAGCGCAGTGAGAGTCGCATCCGCTCCCTGCAGTTCGGGGGCGCGGTCCTGGTGGGCTACACCGCCATCCTGGGCCAGGGGCTCGCGGTGCAGGCGGGCGTCGGCGTGGGTGCCCGCCATTCCTCGGACCGGTATGAGAGCCGTCAGCCGGTGCTGCCGAATGGCGAGGAGAACACCTCCACGAAGGGGCGGAGCTGGACCTTCGATGAGCGACTTCAAGTGTCCCTGGGCTGGGCCTTCTGACGCTACAGCGCGACGCCGTGCGCGCCTCGGGGGCAGGGGCCCTGGCCGCGTGGGGGCGCGGGGCGCTCCTTCACACCGGGGCGCGGCGGGAGGTTCGCGGGCGTCTTGATGTCGTGCAGCAGTCCCAGCGCGGCGAGCCCTCGCACCATCCACCATCCCGGGTCCGGCTGGCGCCAGCCGAGGCCCATCCGCGCCGAGCGCGGCCACGCATGGTGGTTGTTGTGCCACGACTCACCCATGCTGACGAAGGCGAGCCAGCCCGCGTTGCGGCCCTGCTCCGCGCAGCCGGGCAGCTCGTAGGGTTGCTCGCCCTCGACGTGGCTCACGTAGTGGACGAACCAGAAGCCGTCCTGCGTGAGCGCCAGCCGGACGAACACGCCCCACACCACCCACGCGGGGCCGCCGAGCGCGTACAGCCCGAGCGCCAGCGGCACCTGGAGCCACAGGCCCCAGCGCTCCAACGCGAGGAAGAAGGCATCGTCCGCCACCGCGGGCTCCACCGGGGCCGAGGCGGTGGGGCCCTCCGGATGCCACGTGCGGAAGAGGGCGTGGCTCATGGCGCTCACGAAGCCGTCGCGGTAGCCGAAGTACTCCGGGCAGTCCGCCTCCGGCTGGTTCTGGTGGAAGTCGCGCAGGTGGTGCATGCGGCTCATGGCGATGACGCCGCCCAGTCCCGCCAGGGTGCCGAGCAGTCCGAGCGCGCGCTCCACCGCGAGCGGGGCGCGGAAGGCCCGGTGGATGAGGCCCCGGTGGATGCCCACCGAGACGCCCAGGCACATCGTCACGCCCGTGAGGCCGGCCCACACCGCCACGGCGCTCCACTCGAGGTACCGCGCGCCGCCGAGCAGCGCCGCCACGTGGAGGACGCTCCACCGGGCGAGCTTCCCCATGTCCCACCGCGCCTCGCCCCACCGTGTGTCGCTCGTGTCCATGGCCCGTCCCTTTCGGGAGGGGGCCATCGCAAGCGCCCTGCCAGCGGGGGACGGGCCTGATTCCAGGGGCTTGGGCGGGCGCGCGGGCGGGACTGTCAACGCCGTTCACACCGGCCGCGCACCGGGTGGACGGTGGGGGTTCAGCGCTCCAGGCCCAGCTCGACGCCGGGCATCCACTGTCCCCGCCGTTGTCCGTCCACGCGGACCGAGTCCCAATCCAGCCCCAGCGTGCCCCTCAGCGCGAAGTCGCCCGTCTTCCATCGGAGGCCCGCGGCGGCGCGCGCGGACAGGCCCAGGGCGTCACCTTCTCGGCGGCCCGGTCGGTCCACCACGGTCATCAGCCAGCCCGCGCCCACCTCGGCGAAGGGGGCCAGGGTGCCTCGGCCGCCCAGGCCCGCCATCGCGAGCACGGACATGCGCTGGAGCGTGGCGTCGTCCACCCAGGCGTCGGGTGCCAGCGCGTAGGTGGCGCGCGCGCCGACCCGGACGGGGCCGGGACCGGGGACGCGCCAGGACAGGGCGAGTCCGCGCGCGACACCGCGTCCTCCCAGGGACGGCGCGCCCAGCGTGAGCCCCACTTCGAGGCCCAGTGCGCGCGGGACGCCGGAGGGTTCGCCTGGGGAGAGGGGGTTGGAGAAGTCGACGGCGGGCACTCCGGTGGAGGCGACATAGCCCTCGTAGAAGTCGCGGCCGAAGGGCAGGGCGAAGAGACCCTGGAGCAGGCTCTCCTCGGCGGCGCCGCGAGAGGCGACCTCGGGTGGGGCGACGGACGGGAGCTCTCCGGACCCGAGGTCCGAGCGACGGACACGCGCCTCGCCGCCGGGCGTGCGCAGCCAGTACGCCGCGCGCTCCGGCAACGCGAGGGTCAGGGGCTCTCCGGCGGCCTGGTGTGCGTCCACGAGCCGCACGCCCGAGGTGTCCTCCACGGAGATGCGCGCGCCTCGGGGGGCAGGGGGGAGGTCCAGGCGAGGGCCGTCCGGGGCGGGGCCGACGAGGGCTCGTGAGGGGCTGAGGGCGGGAGGGAAGGTGCGCACGGCGAGCCGGGCTTGAGGGGACTTCACGCCGCGGATGGCGGCGGCGACGAAGGCGTCCAGCTCGCTGTACTCGACGCGGCCATCCCCGTTGACGTCCGCGCCGCCGAGCAGCGCGGAGCGCGCCGCGTGACTGAAGACACCCGCGCGGATGCGGGACCACTCGTGTGTCTCGCCTTCGGTGCTCTCCGCGAAGATGGCGCCCACGCGGGGGTGGCCGGCGAGTTGTTCCTGTTCCAACGCGCGTCGAAGCCTGCGCAGCACGAGCGGGTCTCCACCGCGACTGCCGACGACGCCCGCCGCGTGACACGCGTCGACGAGCAGGTGCACGTAGTCCGCGTCGAGCTTCTCCACCACGCGCGAGTAGAGGCCCTCCTGGTCGAGCTGCCCGTCGGCGAGCGTGAGGTAGGCGCGGCCCGACTCACCGGTGCGTCCATGGCCCACGTAGACGAAGAGGAAGTCCACGGTGCGCCCGGCGGCGCGGTCCACGGCGTTGCGACGCGCGAGCTGGTCCACGGTCTCATCGAGCACCGTGAGCGTGGGGAGGCGAGCGTCGGCGAGTCGCTCGCGCTCGGCCTGGGCGGTCTCGGCATCGGGGACGGTGAGCAGGACCACGTCCACGCCGAGTCGACGCAGCGTCTCGGCCCAGCGCACGCCGTCGTCATCCGCGTAGCGCAGCGGCGGCATGCCTGGCGCGTCGCTTCCGTTGTACGCGACGACCAGCGCGCGCCGCACGGGGGATGGCTCCGATGAGGCCGGATTCTCGGCCTGGGCGGCGCTCCGGGGCGCCGTGCACAGGAGCAGCACGACGCACAGTTGCGCGAGGATGGGGTGGTGCCCCCGTTTCAACCCGTGCCTCATGGCGTGCCGCCCCCCACTTGAATCCGATGCCGCACCTGGACCACTTCGCCTTGCACCGTCTCTCCGCGCGCGGCTGAGAGCGCGACGCTCGCGCTCGACGCGAAGACCGCGGTGAGCTCCACCTCGCCCGCCTCGGGCAGCCGAGGCGTGATGTCCAGCGCGACCTCCGAGCCCGGAGCCGCCTTCACTTCGAATGGTCCCTCCACACGCGAGCCCTGCTCCGTACGCACCACCACCGCGACATGCGTGTACGGCGCCCGCACGCCTGCCGCGAACGCGAGCGATGCCCCCGAAGGACACGTGCCCTGTCCGCGCACCTCACGCAGCTCCGCGTCCGAGGGCACGCAGAACAATCGCAGCACCGCGGTGCCAGGGCCCTCGCCGCGTGCCGCCCACTCTCCCGTGTCTTCAGAAGCGCCCGTCCACAGCACTCCGGCGGACACCATCAACGCCAGCACCCACGCCGTGCCCACGTGCCCGAGCGACGGCGGGTCCCACGCCCCGCGCACCCACTCCACCACTCGCGCCCAAGGACCCTTCGTCTCGTCCTCTGACTCCGAGCACTCACGCCGCTCCTCCAGCGCCCCCAGCACCGCCTGCAAGCCGTGCGCGGACAGCCGCTCCAGCTCACCCGAGGTCGGCTCGGTGACGGTGTCCCGCGCGAACACGCGGCGCAGGTTCATCACCTGCTCATAGCGGGCGCCACAGCGCTCGCAGCCCCGCGCATGACTCAGCACCCGGCTCCACTGTCTTGGAGGCAGGGTGCCGTCGTTCGCGAGGTGGACGAGCTGTCGGTCCACGTGGGGAGTGAACAAGGCCATGGTCAACTCACTCGGGTCAGGGCACGAAGAGAGGGAAGAGCAGGGCCAGCATCGCGGCCGTGGCCGCGGCGGAAGGCAGACCCTCGGGCGACTCCGACACGAGCCATCCCTCCTCTACCAGAAACGCCGTCATCGCGCGCCGCAGCTTCATCTCGCGCGTCCTCAACTCCTGTCGGGACCACCCCAACAGCAGCCCCGCGCGCTCCTGGGACAACCCCTGCACGAAGCGCAGGTCCGCCAACCGCCGCGTCCCCTCGTCGAGCCCCGCGAGGAAGCGCCTCACCAACTCACGCATCTCCCCCTCGAGCGCCCGGTCCTCGGGAGAGGGCGACGTGCTCGCCAGCCGCTCCGCCATCGGCGTGTCATCCAGCGCCACCGCCTCGCGCGCGATGCGACCCGCCGAGCGCAGCACGTCCACCGCCGCCTGCTTCGCCACCGCGTTGAGCCACGTCGAATACGGACGCACGCCGTCGTACGCGAGCCGCGCCTGCTCACGAAAGGCACGCACGAAGGTCTCCTGGTGCGCGGCCTCCAAATCCAACGGACCCACGCGTCCCAGTCCCCCGGGCCCATGCGACACGTACGTGCGCGACAGGAACCGCGCCACGTGCGCGGAGTAGGCCCGATAGACGCGCGCGAGCGCCTCCGGCTCCCCTCGACGGAAGGCCTGCAGCAACCGCGGGTCGTCCTTCAACAGCGACATGCCGTCCTCCCCTCAAGGGGCCTCGAGCCCCTGGACCTCGACGGGTCCGGCGCGCTCCGTCTGCGTCCCGTCACCCAGCTGTCCGGCGGCGTTGGCGCCCCAGCACTGCGCGCGCCCATCCCTCAGCACCGTGCACGTGCTCGTCACACCCGTGGCCAGGTCCACCACCTCGTTCGCCAGCCCCGACACGTCCACCGGCGCCGCGCGATGCACCCGCGTCCCGTCGCCGAGCTGCCCGGCCTCGTTCAGGCCCCAGCAGCGCACCCGCCCCTCGGCGCTCAGCGCGCAGGTGAAGTCCGTGCCCGCGCGCACCTGACGCATGTCCACCTTCAGCCCCACCGGACGCACCGGCACCGTGCTGTCGAGCGCGGTGTCATCCCCCAGCGCCCCCGAGGCATTGAAGCCCCAGCACTCCACCGCTCCGTCGCCCACGCGCGCGCAGGTGTGTCCCCTGCCCGCCGTCAGCGCCCTCACGGGCAGGGCCAGGCTCCGCGCCCGGACGGGAGGAGACTTCAGCCCCGCGCCGGCGAGCCCATCCCCCAGCCCGCCGTACGCGTTGTCGCCCCAGCACCACGCCTCGCCCGCCGTGGTGGCCGCGCAGGTGTGGTACGCGCCCGCCGCGAGCACCGTGAGGTTCGCGGGCAGGCCCGGCACCGCGATGGGCGCGTGGCTCCGCTGGCTCACCTCCGAACCCAATTGGAGCCGTGAGTTGTCGCCCCAGCACGTCACCTGTCCCCCCGCGTGCAGCGCGCACGTGTGCGCCTCACCCGAGGCGACCGTCAGCACGTTGGAGCCCAGTCCGCCGACATCCAGCGGCTCCAGCGAGGACGACAGCGAGGCCTGGCCCAGCTGACCCGACGCGTTGTCTCCCCAGCAGCGCACGGTGCCGCCCTCCAGCACCGCGCAGGTGTGGTCCGCGCCCGCGGAGATGCCGAGCACGCCGGTGGACAGGCCCTTCGCCGCCACGGCCGAGGCCCGCAGCGCGCGCGTGCCGTCTCCCACCAGCCCCGTGCCGCCCCAGCACCGCACGCCGCCGCTCTCGAGCAGCGCGCACGCGTGATGCCGCCCCACCGTCACCTTTCGCGCCACACCCCGCGGCTCGGGGTCCGTGTCCGGGCACCCCTCGGTGTCCTCCACGCACGCGTCCGTCGGGGCGCTCCGGATGGGGTCCAGGCACGCGCCCGTCAGCGCGGTGAGGAGCAGCAGGATGGGCGCGACGCGGCGCTTCATGGAGCCTCCCTCCCGAAGGAAAAACGACAGGCGCCGCGGGCACGAGGCTCGCGCGGCGCCAGCTTGCTGGCCTGGATGTCTTTGCTGACGGGTGACGCGAAAATGCGTTACGGCTGCGGATGCACGTTGAGGGCGCTCCAGGGCGTGGTGCTCGTGTCCACCAGCACCAACCGGAAGCCCGCCTCACCCGACGTCGAGGGCGACAGCGCGCCCGCGGCCACCGCGAAGACGCCCCGGCCCAGGAACGCGTTGGTGTCCAACAGGAACCGCGCCACCGGCGAGCGGTTGGACGCGCTGGACGCCGCCACGCCCACCAGCAGCTGGGCGCCGGGCAGCTCGCGGCCCTCCACGGAGGTGGCCAGCCGGTACGGGATGTCATCGAAGGCGGCGGCGGCCGGAACGATTCCGCCCTCCACCGGCGACACGTCCACCACCGGCGCGTCCGGCGAGGCGTGCACCACGCGCAGCCGCAGGCTGTCCGTGTCGCGCGTGAAGCCCTCCGTGAAGGCGAGCAGCTCGAAGGTGGAGTCCGCCGGGTCATCCGCCGCCGGGCTCAGGAAGCCCGAGGCCAGGACCAGGTAGCGCTCACCGGCCACCAGCGCGGGCGTGGGCCGGCTGGCGGCGGGAGCGCCCGAGGGGCGCGTGCCGCCCGAGGCGCTGGCGAAGAAGTCCAGGCTGTAGCTGCCCGGCGGCACCTGGATGGGCGCGGACAGCTCGCCGAAGCTCAGGTCATCCACCAGCTCCGTGGTGCCGACGAAGACGTCCACGGAGGGCGCGTCCGGCGAGGCGTGCAGCGCGTAGACGACGGGGTTCTGGCGGACCATGCCCACCCCCGCCGCGAGCAACCCGAAGCCCGCGGGAGCGTGCGCCTTCTCGGACAGCCTGCCGGTGGCGATGACGAACACCTCGCCGCGCGAGGGCAGGGCGGGCACGGTGAAGGACGTCACCTTCTGGTTGTCGGCCGTGCGCACGCCCACCTGGAGCGACTGTCCCGAGGGCAACTCCACCCCCGCGGCGCCCGTGTCCTGGAAGCGCGCGAGCCCGGTGATTTCGGAGGTGCCGTCGTCACCCACGTCCAGCGCGACGGTGGGCGCGTCCGCGCCCGCGTGGACGATTCGCACCCGCGCCCGTCCCTCCGACGGCGCGCCGAAGCCCTCGGTGAGGGGCAGCACGCGGAAGCCGCTCGCGCTGTCGGTGGCGGTGAGCAGGCCCGCGGCCACCGCGCTCACGCTCTGGTCCTTCGTCAGCGTCAGCGGACCTGTGGAGTAGACGGGCGCGGACGTGGCCGCCGAGCCCGCCGCGCGCACCTGCACGTTGTACGTCCCCGTCGGCACCGTGGCGTACGCGGTGGTGTCGCCGTAACGCACGTTGGTGAACAGTGGCGTGGCCTGGCCCTCCGCGTAGATGTCCACGGCGGGCGCGTCCGGGGATGCGTGCACCACGCGCAGCTTCGCCTGGGTGGACGGCTTCGGGTCGTCGGGCGTCTCGTCATCTCCGCAGCCGACGAGCGCGGACAGCGTGGCGGCCAGCGCCAGGGTGATGCCACGGCGATTCCAGGCGTTCCTCTTCATGTGCGCCTCCAGGGAAGCGGCCTTCGGGCTCGGGGGGAGCCAGGGCCTGTTCGTTGTTGGAGGGCCCTTACGAAACGAGCCGGTGGACCTGGTTGATGGGACGTGTCCGCGCGAGCGCTGCTACCGTGCCCGCCCCATGAACCCAGGCCTGATTCCCCTCGTCGTGTCCCTGCTCTGGACCCAGGCGCCCGCGCCCACCGCGACTCCCGCCGCCGCCGCGCAGGGTGCCGCCGCGAAACCATCACAGGTGCCTGGAATCGCGCCGCTGCCCGGTCAGCCGAACGTGTGGGTGAGCAACGTGCCCCCGGTGCCGGACGCGCTGCGTCGCCGGATGGAGCAGTACCTGGAGTCCCGCGCCGCGGGGCTCTCGGATGCCAGTGATGACGGCAAGCAGCTGCTCATCACCACGCGCTTCGCGGACACCAACCAGCTCCACGTGGTGGAGATGCCCATGGGGGCGCGCACGCAAATCACCTTCGCGAAGGAGCCCATCAACCGGGCCCTCTTCCAGCCGGGCGACGCGAACGTCCTCTATTTCCTCCAGGACAAGGGCGGCGGTGAGTTCTTCCAGGTGTTCAAGCTGGACCGGCGCACGGGGCGCTCGGAGCTCTTGACGGACGGCAAGAGCCGCCATGAGGCGCTGCGCGTCTCCTCGGACGGTCGCTGGCTGGCGTACGCGGGCACGGGCCGCAACGGCAAGGACACGGACGTGTACGTGGCCTCCACGTCGGAGCCCACGAAGGCGCGCCGCCTCACGGAGCTGGAGGGCACGTACTCACCGCTGGAGTTCTCCGCGGATGGCGCGAAGGTGCTGGTGCAGCGCTTCCGCGCCGCGGATGACTCGGACCTGTTCGTGGTGGACGTGGCGTCCGGCGAGCGCCGTCAGCTCACGCCCTCCGAGGGCAAGGGCAGCGTCGACGGCGCCACCTTCACGAAGGACGGCCAGGGCGTCTATCTGGTGACGGACCGCTACAGCGACTTCTCCGAGCTCTACCTGCTCGACACGCGCACCGCGCCCACGGCCCAGCCGCCCGCGTCGCTGACGAAGTCGGTGCGGTGGAGCGTGACGGACCTGGCGCTGTCCCCGGACGGCCGCAAGCTGGCGGTGGCCTTCAACGAGGACGGCTACACCACGGTGTCGCTGCTCGACACGCGCACGCGCGCCTTGTCCGCGCTGTCGACCCTGCCCAAGGGCGTGGGGGGCGGGCTGAAGTTCCCGCGCAAGCGCTCGGACATGCTCGCGCTCTCGCTGGGCAGCGCGCGCAGCCCCATGGATGTGTGGACGGTGGACTTGAAGTCGCGCAAGCCGACGCGCTGGACGCGCTCGGAGGTGGGCGGCCTGGACACGGAGGGATTCGTGGAGCCCACGCTCGTGCGCTATCCGTCCACGGATGGGGTGCAGGTGCCCGCGCTCCTCTATGTGCCCAGGAACACCGGCGGCAAGAAGGTGCCCGTCGTCGTCAGCTTCCACGGCGGGCCCGAGGGACAGAGCCGGCCAATGTTCAGCAACTTCACCCAGTTCATCACCGGCGAGCTGGGCATGGCGGTGCTGGTGCCCAACGTGCGTGGCTCGGATGGGTACGGCAAGGCGTACCGCGCCATGGATGACGGCGTGAAGCGCGAGCAGAGCCTGAAGGACATCGGCGCGACGCTGGACTTCATCGCCTCGCGCCCGGAGCTGGACGCCACGCGCGTGGGCGTCTCGGGCGGCTCGTACGGGGGGTACATGACGCTGGCGTCGGTGGCCTTCTACCCCGAGCGCTTCAAGGCCGCGGTGGACGTGGTGGGCATCTCCTCGCTGCCCAGCTTCCTGGAGAACACGCAGGCGTACCGCCGGGACCTGCGGCGCGCGGAGTACGGCGACGAGCGCATCCCCGAGGTGCGCCGCGTGCAGGAGCGCATCTCCCCGCTGGGCTCGGTGGACAAGATTCGCGCGGCGCTCTTCGTGCAGCAGGGGGCCAATGACCCGCGCGTGCCGCAGTCGGAGGCGGAGCAGATCGTCCAGGCCGTGCGGCAGCGCTCGCCGGACGTCTGGTACATGCTGGCCACCGACGAGGGCCACGGCTTCCAGAAGAAGCCCACCCGCGACTACGCACAGATGACGACGATGATGTTCTTCGAGAAACACCTGGGCGCACCCCAGGCGCCCGCGCCGAAGTAGCCGCCCGGACACAGCGTATGCCCCCGGGACATTCCGGTATGTCCCGGGCGGCCGCGCGTTCCACGAAGGTCGTTCCACGACGTCCCATGATGAGGAGCATTCCGATGAAGCGCTTTCTGAGCCCGCTCCGGCGGGGTGTCCTGGCGCTGGCGGTGGTCCTGGGTGCGGGGGCGGCGGTGTCCGCGCCCAAGCAGGACGCCATCAACCTCCGGTTCGGCCTGCGGCAGGTCAACCTCACCATGCGAGCCGAGGACGTGACGGGCCAGGACTTCCAGGTGAGCCGGAAGGGCATGGGCCTGCGGGGGAGGACCGCCGTGGGCCTGGTGGCCGTGAAGTTCGAGGACGGCGCGGTGAAGGGCTCGCTGGGCCCCTCGCTGGTGAACCTGAAGGTGAAGCGCGACGGCGACACGGTGGAGGCCGAGGGCGGCTTCGGCGGGCGGCCCGCCACCGTGAAGCTCACCAAGGACTCGTTGGAAATCTACATCCGGGACTGCACGCACCGGCTGAGCGCGAGTGAGGCGGGGCGCTCCTACTCGGGTCAGAGCAACTGCAGCGTGAGCGGCTCCGCTGGGGGCGCGGAGCTCTGGCTGCCGGACGCGTTCCTCGAGGCCAGCCCCGAGGAGAAGGTGACCCTGCTGCTGCTGGCGGTTTGACGTTGTCCGTCTCCGGGCATCGCGGACCGTCCCGGGAGTGGGGCGAGCAGGCGGCCGACCCGGCAGAGTGTCATGCCCCGGATGCGAATCCGGGGAGTTGGGGCTGTCGCGGTATGCGATGGGAAGAAGGACGTTTCAAGGAAGGTATTCCACGACGAGGAGCATTCCGATGAAGCGCTTTCTGAGCCCGCTGCGGCGGGGAGTCTTGGCTCTGGCGGTGGTCCTGGGGGCGGGCGTGGCGGTGTCCGCGCCGAAGCAGGACGCCATCAACCTGCGAATCGCCCGGCAGCAGTACAACCTGGTGATGACGGCCGACGAGGTCACCGGCCAGGACTTCCAGGTGACCCGGACCGGCAAGGGCCTGCGGGGCAGGACGTACCTGGGCGTGGTGGACGTGGAGTTCAAGGACGGCGCGGTGAAGGGCTCGCTGGGCCCCGCGGCGGTGAACCTGAAGGTGAAGCGCGACGGCGACACGCTGGAGGCCGAGGGCGGCTTCGGCGGCCGTCCCGCCACCGTGAAGTTCAGCAAGGACGAGCTGAAAATCTACATCCGGGACTGCACGTACCGGCTGAAGGCGCGCGAGCCGGGGCGCTCCTACGCGGGCCGCCGCAGCTGCGACTCCGTCACGGTGCCCGAGTCGGAGGTCTGGCTGCCGGATGAGTTCCTCGCGGCCAGCCCCGAGGAGAAAGCCGCCCTGCTGCTGCTGGCGCTGTGAGCCGCTTCCTCAAGGGCGGGTGCGTGGCAGCTCCACGCTGAAGGTGGAGCCCACGCCCAGCTCGCTCTTCACGGTGATGAGGCCTCCCATGGCCTCCACAATCTGGCGCGAAATCCACAGCCCCAGACCGAAGCCGCCGTAGTTCCGCTCGGACACGGCGCGCTGGAAGCGGTGGAACAGCCGCGCCAGGTTCTCCTCGCTGACTCCGATGCCGCCGTCGCGCACCTCCACGCGCACCGACTCCGGGCCCACCGTCATCACCACGTGCACCGGGTTGCCGCGCCCATACTTCACCGCGTTGCTCACCAGGTTCGTCAGCACCTGGTCGATGCGCAGCTTGTCCCACAGCCCGAACGACTCCGGCGCGAGCTCCAGCTCCAGCCGCGTGCCCGTGCGCTCCAGCTCCGGCTCGAAGCGCTCCACCACCTCGCGCACCAGCGCCGACAAATCCAACGGCTCCGGGCTGAGCTCCAGCCGCCCCGCGCTGATGCGCGACACGTCCAGCAGGTCGTGGATGAGCTGCGTCTGGCGCTTCACCTGCCGGTCCACCACCTCCAGCGCCCGTCCCAGCCGCTCCGGCGTGAGGGCCGCTGGCCCGCGCTTGAGCCCCGCCAGCAGGCTCTGCACCTGGAGCTGCAGCGCGCTGATGGGCGTCTTCAGCTCGTGGCTGGCGATGGAGAGGAACTCCTCGCGCAGGCGGATGGCGTGCCGGGCCTCGCGGTACAGCCGCGCGTTGTCGATGGCCAGCGCCGAGCGCCGCGCCAGCTCCTGCGCCAGCGCCAGGTCCTGCGCGTCGTAGTCGCGCCGCGAGGTGACGAAGGACAGCGCCCCCAGCGTCTGCCCGCGCACCTGGAGCGGCACGCACAGCCACGCCCAGCAGCCCGCCCCGCCGGGCGGACGCACGCACTCGGGCGCGTCGGCGCTCAGCCCCGTGCGCAGCTCCGCCTGTCCGGAGGCCACCACCCGCGCGACCACGGCGAGCCCCGGCGAGGGCTGTCCATCCAACGCCTTGAAGCCCGCGTCCGCGTGCGCCGAGGCCACGCACCGCACCTGCCCGTCCTCGTCCGCCAGGAAGACGCCGCAGCAGTCCGCGTAGGACGGCACCGCCAGGTGCGCCACGCGCTCCAGCGTCTCCTCCTGCTCCAGGCTGGTGGCCAGCACGCCGCCCGCCTCCGCGAGGAAGCGCTGCGCGCTCTCGCTGCGCTGCCGCTCGGTGACGTCCACCGCCATGCTCAGCACCTGCTCGGGGGCGCCGCTCGCCGGCTGCACCACCGCCGTCCACAGCGCCACCTGCAGGGGCGTGCCGTCCTTGCGCATGCGCTGCATCACCGCGCCGCCCAGCGACTCCCCCCGGCCCGCGCGGGCCAGGTTGCCGTGGAACTCCTCCTGCTTGCCGGGGGGCACCACCGGCAGCACCTGTCCCATCGCCTCCTGGGCCGACCACCCGAAGATGCGCTCCGCGGCGGGGTTCCACATCCGCACCGTGCCGTCCGCGTCCACCAGGATGATGGAGGCCGGCGAGGCCTGGATGATGGCCGCCAGCCGCTCGTTGGCCTCGGCCAGCTGCGCGCGCGCCCGCTCCTCCTGCTCCAGCAGCCGCGCCCGCGCCAGCGCCTGCCCCGCGTGATGGGCGAGCAGCTCCAGGAACGCGCGCTCGTCCGCGTCGAACACGCGCGGCTCGGCGAAGGCGAACAGCAGCGAGCCCAGCGCCCGGCCCTCCACCATCAAGGGCAGACACGCCGACGCGGGGGAGGGCGCGCGGATGGCCTGATGGCGCTTCGTGTCCACCTCGGGATAGCGCTCCGTCAGCGCCTCGGGCGACTCCAGCCACACGGGCCTCGCCTCCCGCACCGCCTCCGTCACCGGCCCCCGGGTCTCCAGCGGCAGCAGGCCGAACGCGCCCTGGACCGAGTCGGCGTCGTCATAGCCCGAGCACCGCAAGAGCCGGGCGTGCCCGTCCTCCACCACCCACAGCGCGCCGCGCGCCGCGCCCACGGCCTCCACGCCCAGCTCGACGATGACGTCCGCCACGCGCGCCGCCGACAGCACCTGGGACAGCTCCGCCGTCACCCGCTGCAGCCGCGACAGCCGCCCCGCGGCCACCTCCGCCGCCTGCCGCGCCTGCTTCTCCGCCGCGTACGCGCGCGCCACGTCCAGCGCCATCGCGGCCCGGTCCGCCAGCTCCTGCAGGAGCAGCTGCTCCCCAGCCTCGACGGTGCGTTCGGCCGTGGGGGCCTTCCACACGGTGAGGGTGCCCAGCGCCTTGCCCCGGGCACGCAGCGGCAGCACCATCCACCGCGTGAAGGGGAAGTCCTCCAGCAGCCCGTGCTGCTGGGGCGGCACCAGCTGGCGCAGCTCCTCGGGGGTCGCGTCCGGCGCCCACTGCGCCTCGCCCGTGCGCAGCACCTCGCGCGAGGGGCCCTCGTCCGCGCGCAGCGCCGGAGGGCTGAGCGTCTGGAACAGGAGCCGGGCCTCGGGCGAGGCGGCGGCCGAGGCCATGGTGCGCAGCCACAGGCCATCCTCGGACAGCAGGCGCAGCGTGCACGCGGCGCCCAGGAAGGGCACCACCAGGGCGCACAGCCGCTCCATGACGGCGGGAGGCTCCAGGCTGGCGTCGGCCAGCACCCGCGAGGCCTCCGCCAGCAGCGCCAGGCGCTCCTCCACCTCCGGAGCATGGGCCCCGAACTGTCGTGCGTCCGCGTACCGGGATACCGCCATCGTCATCACGCCCCCCGCGAGGTGGCATGGGAGCACGTGAAAGCAGGCAGGGGCATGTCCCCCGAGGCCCCCGGGCCTTCCTTCATGGCCAATCAACATACGCCCCCCTCTGACTGTTCGTTCCGGACGCCCGCTCCGTCGCGGACCGACGGACGAGGCCAGCCTGGGGCTACCTGCTCGCACATGGGCGCACCTGGGCGTCGGAATCCACGAGGCCGGTCCCCGGGTGAGTTGCTACCGACGTGGGTTCGGCTAAAGGGGGGCGCGTGAAAGCCACCACCACCGGAGTACCGGGCGGCGAGGAGGTTCGGGAAGGCCCCGACACCTTCAAGCGCACGGCGCTCCTGGCCCTCGGGGCCCTGGGCATCGTCTACGGCGACATCGGGACGAGCCCCCTCTACGCGTTGCGCGAGTGTTTCACCGGCCCGCACGGCATCCACCCCACGCCGGAGAATGTCCTCGGGGTGCTGTCGCTCATCTTCTGGTCCCTGCTCATCATCGTCTCGGTGAAGTACCTCATCTTCGTGATGCGGGCGGACAACCGGGGCGAGGGCGGCATCCTGGCGCTGATGGCGCTGGTGATGCAGCGGCAGAAGGGACAGACGCACCTGAACCGCCCGGTGCTCATCACCCTGGGCATCTTCGGCGCGGCGCTCCTCTATGGAGACGGCATCATCACCCCGGCGATGACGGTGCTCAGCGCGGTGGAGGGCCTGGGCGTGGCCACGCCCGTGTTCGAGCCCTTCGTCGTGCCCATCACCCTGGCCATCCTGGCGCTTGTCTTCTTCGTCCAGCGCCACGGGACGGCGGGCATCGGCGCGGTGTTCGGCCCGGTGATGTGCGTGTGGTTCCTCACGCTGGCGGCGCTGGGGGTGAAGGAGCTGGTGCACAACCCCGCGGTGCTGGGCGCGCTGTCACCCGTGCACGGGGTGATGCTCTTCGTGCACAGCGGCTGGCACGGCTTCCTGGTCATGGGCGGCGTGTTCCTCGTCGTCACGGGCTGCGAGGCGCTCTACGCGGACATGGGCCACTTCGGCTGGAAGCCCATCCGCTGGGCCTGGTTCTGCGGCGTGCTGCCGGCCCTGATGCTCAACTACCTGGGCCAGGGCGCGCTGCTCTTGCGCGACGCGAGCGCGGCGCGAAACCCCTTCTACCTGCTGGCGCCCTCGTGGCTCTTGTATCCCCTGGTGCTCCTGTCGGCGGTGGCGGGCGTCATCGCCTCCCAGGCGCTCATCTCCGGCGCCTTCTCGCTGACGCGCCAGGCGATGCAGCTGGGCTACAGCCCCCGCATGGAGGTGGTGCACACCTCGGCGGAGGAGATGGGCCAGATTTATCTGCCGGGCATCAACTGGGCGCTGATGGTGGGCGTCTTCACGCTGGTGCTGACGTTCCGCTCCTCGAGCGCGCTGGCGTCCGCGTATGGCATCGCCGTGTCCACGACGATGCTCATCACCTCCGTCATGGCCTACGTCGTCGCCCGCGAGCGCTGGGGTGTCAGCCGCGCGCTGGCCCTGCCCGTGGCGGGCCTGTTCCTCACGGTGGAGCTGGCCTTCTTCAGCGCCAACGCGATGAAGGTGGCGGATGGCGGCTGGTTCCCACTGCTGCTCGCCGTCGTCATCTTCACCCTGATGACCACGTGGAAGCGCGGCCGCGACATCCTCGCCGCCAAGCTGCGCGCCTCGAGCATCCCCCTGAAGGAGCTGCTCGGCAGCTTCGGCGACCACCCGCCCGTGCGCGTGCCGGGCACCGCCATCTTCATGACGGGCAACGCCGAGGGCACGCCCCCCGCGCTGCTGCACAACCTCAAGCACAACAAGGTGCTGCACGAGCAGGTGGTGCTGCTGACGATACAGACGGAGGACGTCCCCCACGTCCCCGCCGAGGAGCGCGTGGAGGTGGAGCCCCTGGAGCAGGGCTTCGTCCGCGTGGTGGCCACCTACGGCTTCACCGAGAACCCCAGCATCCCCGACGTGCTCAAGCGCTGCCGGGAGAAGGGGCTCCAGTTCCAGCTCATGGGCACCAGCTTCTTCCTGGGCCGCGAGACGCTGATTCCCTCCAAGAAGCCCGGCATGGCCATGTGGCGCGAGGCGCTCTTCTCCTGGATGAGCCGCAACGCCCGCAGCGCCACCGCCTACTTCCGGATTCCGCCCAACCGCGTGGTGGAGCTGGGAAGCCAGGTCGAGCTGTAGCACCCGGCCCGAGGCAGGCCCCGGGGCGCGCCCTTCACCCGCGCGCCCCGGTGTGGCCCCTCCCGCCCGGTGGAAATCCCCCGGTGAATTCCCCCGAAATTCCCGGGCCGATGCGGGTGCCCCCCATCCGGTTGCGTCCGCCCGCGTGAAACCGGCGTGACGCCGCTCCTGGAATCCGCGTCTGTGTTCCAGGAATCACCGCCAGGGCTGTAATCCTCCGCCGTTGGCATCACTTCCGCTTGGGGGTCGGAAAAGACGCACTGCGTCTGGGCGCTCAGTGACGGTGTAACTCTCCGGAAACACGGGCCGACTCGTCCCGATAATGGGGTGCTGCTCACCCCAGTCAGCGCGTTGACGCTACGCGTTGGGTGTGGGTGTGGGGGGCTCTTCGGCGCACTCCTGGTGCAGTGAAGCGGTGATTTCTTCCTTCCATGGCAGAAAATTACCGCTCACCGGCAACATTCGGCACGCTGTGGCGAGAATATTTTCATCAGACAGAAATAATCCTGTACTGACGGAAGGCACCTCGTTTACAGTGCTTTCAGGTGTCGCGCAGAACCCCGTGTCCGAACTGAGGTCATCCCCCATGCTCGACGTCGCCCCCGCTTCGATCCTCTCCTCCGCTCTCTCCTCCGGCGCCCCTTCCGCGACGCCTTGGAACGACGTCCCGCAGCGCGACTGGTCGAACCTGGCCCCGCACACGGTGCTGAGCGCGCAGGAGCTGTACCCGCGCATCTGCGTCCGCGACCCGTACTTCGCGCTGAAGGACGTGACGGTGATGGGCAAGGGCGAGGTGGTGGCGCGCATCCCGGTGCAGCAGGACCCGGACGCGGAAGCGGGCCTCATCGGCATCGCGGAGGCGGGCCGTCACCTGGCCATCCTGGGCTCGTGCGCGTCCGCGCTGGTGGCGCCCAAGGACGGGCAGCACTTCTACCTGGCGTGCGGCGCGCGCGGTGAGTGGCTGCGCCGCGAGCCGATGGCGCGCTCCACGGACCTGCTCTGGGGCCTGGCGCAGGCGAGCCTCACCGGCAAGCGCACCGCCACGGCGCGCACGCTCCTGTCCGCGCCGGACGGCACCCCGGTGTTCCGCCTGGAGGTGGACTACAACGTGCTGTCCGCCGCCGCCTTCACCCGCCTGTTCGGCGAGGCGCGCCAGGACATGCGCCGCGAGCCGCGCCGCGACGACGGCATCCAGCGCACCCCCGAGGAGTGGGCCCGCCTGCGCTCCAACCCGTACGGCAAGGCGCTGGCCCTGCGCGACTGGCGCCCGGACGGTGAGAGCCTCACCGCGTCGCTGGGTCCCGTCACCCCGGAGATGTGCAAGGGCCACTTCGCCCTGCACCCGGTGATGCCGGTGGCGATCGTCGCGAGCGGCATGACGCGCGTGGCGACGACGCTGCTGCGCAAGCTCGAGGGCGCGCCGTGGGCGCGGGTGCTGGCCAAGGACGTGCGCCTGAAGGCGGACAGCCTGGCGTACGCGGGCCAGACGGTGGTGTTCGGCGCGCACCGCCAGTCGCGCGATGGCGCCAACCACGTCTTCTCCTGCCAGGCCTCGGTGGGCGAGCGCGTCGTGGCGGAGCTGGACGTCACCTACGAGCGCGTGGAGTAGTCACTCCCAGGTGATGTCGTAGTCGACGCGGTCGATGCCCTGCGGATGGGCCTTCGCCGTGCCCTTCAATCCCAACACCTTCAATGCGCCGGTGAGGATGCCCTCGTGGTACGCGGGGGGCAGCATGTCCCGACGCACGCGCAGGGTGCCGGACTTGGGCCCCGTGGTGACGTACTCGCGGGTGCCGTACGTGACGGCCGCGCTGTAGCCCATCTGCGCTCCGGAGAAGAGCTTCTGCGGGTCTCCGCGGGAGATGATGCCGAAGATGAGCATCCCCGGTCCCGTGGAGTAGCGCGTGACGTTGGACTCACCACACGCGTGGTACACGGCCTCCTCGGAGCCCATCGGCTCCTCGAGCGCGTCCGCCGCCAGGTAGAGCAGGTTCAGGAACTCCTGCACCGGGTAGGTGCGCAGGTCCGAGTAGTCCTTGGCCAGCACCCCCGCGCGCACCTGCTCCAGCGCGGCCAGCCCCGCCCTCTGCTGGACCAGGCTGAACACCGCCTTGAAGAACAGCCCTCGCACCGCGTCGCCGGGCTGCGTGGCCGCCAGTCGCGCGGCGAGCTCCGACTTGTTGGACGGCATCGCTCCACTCCTGCCTCGGTGACGGGACCTGGATGTACGGACGGTGAACGGTGGAGCTTAGCCTCACACCTCGTCGAGCAGCATGGGCGAGAATCCCGCCGCGTCGCACGACGCCAGCACGTAGCGCACGCCGGCGCGCTCGCCGGTGAAGCCCGCGGGGATGCCCGTCGAGTGCAGGTGGCCGTACACGCACACCTTCGGCTTGAACGCCTCGATGGGGTCGCTGAACGCGGTGGCCTTCTCGTTGGCGTACAGCGGCGGGAAGTGCACGGCGGCCACGCGCACCAGCGGCGTGGGGCTGGCCGCCTCCTTCTTCTTCGCGTCCTCGATGGACGTGGCGAGCCTGCGCGTCTCGCGCTCCACGTAGCCCTGGTCGATGGGCTCATCCCCCATCTCGCCGCCCGGCATCGGCGGGGCCTCGGGCGCCGTCCACAGCCGCGTGCCGGCAATCACCCACGGCCCCATCACCGCCGCGCTGTTGTGGAGGAACGCCTCCAGCGTCTTGAACGGCTCGAGCAGCTTGCGCAGCTTCGACGCCGAGTCGCCCCACCAGTAGTCGTGGTTGCCGCGCACCAGGAGCTTGCGCCCCGGACGCTCATCCAACCACTTCAGGTCGTCCATCACTTCGTGGGGCCGCGTCGCCCAGGAGATGTCCCCCGCGACGATGACGATGTCCTCCGGCCGCACCTTCTCGTCCCACGCGCGCTGCAGGGGCCGCGGGTGCTCCATCCACCCGAAGCGCTCCATGTCCTTGTTCCGCGTCGAGGGCAGGTGCGTGTCGCCGATACCGAAAAGCCGCATGGCCCCCTCATAGCGGATGATGTGGTCTCCCGCGCCTGGAACCCGGCCCGCCGCCCACCCCACCGGCCAGGGCGCCTCCCACCCCCCCCTCACGAGGCCCCATCCGACCCCGTGGGAAAAGACGAGGGACATCAGAAAAAGAGTAAAGTCAGTTTACGTCATGCCTGTCCCGAAACACGCCACTGCGACACCGACGGCCATTCTGGGTGCTCCAGGTGGGTAGCCCTCTGTGGGCGTGTCCGTGAATTCAACGGGTTGAAATGTTGACTCGGGTTCTGACGTGGAGTGGCAGGAGGTATGGGCTGGAGCATCCGTGCTCCAGTTCTCGTGGGCTGGGAGGCTGAAAGCGGGGAAGTCGGGGTTGGCACGCCTGGTGCTCAGGGCACGCCGCACCGCCGCGCCCGAGGACGGGTGCGGAGCGCAGAGCTGCTGATCCCCTCTCGAGGAGCTCCCATGCATGTGTTGAGTAAGACGTTCGCGGCCACCGCCGCGGCCCTGGCCCTTTCTGCGTGTGGTCCGCAGCAGGAGGCGCCGCCGCCGGAGGCCCCGCCCGCGACCGAGGTGCCTTCGGGCGCGGCGGACGACGCGGCCCGCGCCATCGCGGACCAGGCGCGCCGCACGCCGAGCGAGCTGGACGCGCTGTTCGCCCAGGCGGCCCGTGAGTTCGACGTCCCGGTGAGCCTGCTCAAGGCCATCTCCTACACGGAGACGCGCTGGGAGCACGTGAAGGGCGAGGAGGAGTTCGAGGGCCGTCCCGCGGCGTTTGGCCTCCTGGCCCTGCGCGGTGACAAGGTCACCCGGGGCGCGGCGCTGGCTGGGGTGACGGAAGACCAGGTGCGCGGCGAGCCGCTGGCGAACCTTCGCGCGGGCGCGGCGCTGTTGTCCCAGCACGCCACCGAGGCGGGCATCGACCGGAAGGACCTGGGCGCGTGGGCTCCGGCGGCGGTGGCGCTGACGGACATCAGCGACCCGGACGTGCAGGCGTACTACGTCCACAACGAGGTGTACGCCACGCTGCGCGACGGCGCGGGCGCCTTCACGCCCGAGGGCAAGGTGGCCGTGTCGCTCGAGGGCGCGCGGGTGGAGGCGAAGTTCGCGCTGCCGAAGATGCAGGCGATGGCGGCGGGCCCGGACTACTCGGGCTCCATCTGGCGCGAGTCGCCCAACTTCAACGCGCGGCCGGCCGGCACCAACGTGTCGATGATCATCATCCACACCTGCGAGGGCGGCTACGCCGGGTGCTGGGGCTGGCTGACGAACTCCGCGGCGGGCGTGTCCGCGCACTACGTGGTCAACGAGAGCGGCAGCGAGATTTCGCAGCTGGTGCGCGAGTCGGCCCGCGCCTGGCACGTGGGGGCGTCCTACGACTGCAACCTCAACGGCAAGGTGGACTGCGGTCTGCAGGGCACGTCGGTGAACCACTTCTCGGTGGGCATCGAGCACGGCGGCTTCGCCAGCCAGACGTCCTTCCCGGCCGGGCAGATCGACGCCTCCGCGAAGCTGTCCTGCAACATCTCCACCGACCAGGGCATCGTCCGCGACAGCTACCACATCGTCGCGCACGGCAAGCTCCAGCCCGCGTCCCGCACGGACCCGGGTCCGAACTGGCCGTGGAGCAGCTACATCAGCAAGATCAAGAGCCACTGCGGTGACGGCGGCACGCCCACGGGCACCATCGTCGTGGACAGCCACAACGCCAACAACGACACGACGAAGGCGCGCGCGGACGTGCCCGCCACGTGGTCGTCCGGCACCAGCGCCGGCTACTACGGCAGCGGCTACTACTTCGCCTCCACGCAGCCCATCTCGGAGCCCGTGGTGTTCAACTTCTACCTGGCCTCGGCCGGCACGAAGACCATCGACGCGTGGTGGGTGGCGGGCACCAACCGCTCCCCGGCAGCGCCCTTCATCATCAACCACGCGGGCGGCAAGGCCACGGTGACGGCGAACCAGCAGGCCGGCGGCGCGGCGTGGAACACGCTGGGCACGTACTCGTTCAACGCGGGCTGGAACACGGTGCAGCTGAGCCGCTGGGCCACCGAGGGCTACGTCGTCATGGCGGACGCCATCCGGGTGCGGTGACGTGAGGATGCGAGGCCTCGAACGGATGCCGCGTTCCTGGCCGTGGTGGGCGCGGTGGAGTCTCGCCGCGCTCGCCGTGCTCGGCGTCGGATGTTCCGGCCGGTGTGGCGGGACGTCGGGCGCCGGGCCGCTGTCGAAGGAGGAGGCGCGCGCCATCCCCGGCGCGGTGGTCTTCCTGTCGGAGCGGGCGGGTCAGAAGGACGTGTGGCAGGTGAGCCCTGACGGGACGGAGACGCGAATCACGAAGGGCCCCGAGGACGAGTACCCAGGTCCCGTGGCCCCGGATGGAAAATCCCTGCTCGTGGTGGCGGTGCGGGAGCAGGGTGGGATGCAGTTCCAGCAGCTGCGCATCCAGCCCCTCGCGGGTGGAGACGCGCTGCCGCTGCATGCGCCCAGGGCGCGCTCGCGCAACGCGAGCTGGGCGCCGGACGGCTCGTGGCTGGTGGCCGAGTCGGACGCGCAGGGCTTCAGCGACCTGGTGCGGCTGGAGCCGCGCGAGGGTGCGTCGGAGGTGCGGCTGACGCAGGTGAAGCAGGGGTGCTTCGAGCCCGCCATCTCACCGGACGGTCAGGAGGTGGCCTTCGTGTGCAGCCGCGAGGGCGACCCGGAAATCTACGTGACGAAGGCGGACGGGACGGCGGAGCGGCGCCTCACCGCGTTCCATCGCGAGGACCGCTCCCCGGGCTGGAGTCCGGACGGGAAGTGGCTCGTCTTCGTCAGTGACCGGGAGAACCGGGAGCGGCTGTACCTGGTGCGACCGGATGGCTCGGAGCTGCGAGCGGTGTCGGGTGAGCACTTCTCCGGCGACGAGCGCGAGCCGGCCTTCAGTCCGGATGGCCAGACGCTGGTGTACGTCAGCCGCGCGGCGGACGGCAAGAGCCGCATGTGGCGCGTGTCCGTGGCGGGCGGTGTGCCGGTGGCGCTGACGGACGGTCAGCGGCGCGACGACATGCCGGCGTGGAGCCCGGATGGGAAGTACCTGGCCTTCGTGTCGGAGCGCGAGGGGAACACGGACGTGTACCTGATGCGCGCCGATGGCAGCGGCCAGACGCGGCTCACCACCGCCCAGGCGCCGGACTGGCTGCCGCGCTGGGTGGCGCGACGCTAGTGCTCACTCCAGGCCCTTGGGTCCCACGCCCTCCTCGGGGGGATGGGGCTCGGGGCCCTGGGGTGTGGTGGGCAGGCTGATGCAGAAGGTGGAGCCCTGGCCCGGCTCGCTCTCCACCCAGATGCGGCCGCCGTGGGCTTCGATGATGAGCCGGCTGATGTAGAGGCCCAGCCCCAGGCCCTGCGTGTCGGACGCGCTGCCCTGACGGGTGCGGTAGTACTTGTCGAAGACGTGCTCGGCGTCCTCGCGCGCCAGGCCCGGGCCTTCGTCTCGCACCGCCACCACGACGTGGTCCTCCGGTGAGGTGGACACGCGCACGTGGATGGGGCGCCCGGCGGGGCTGTACTTGGCGGCGTTGCCCAGCAGGTTGGTGAGCACCCGCTCCAGTCGCGCGGTGTCCACCCACGCGAGGGGCACGGGCGCGGCGACCTCCAGGAGGAAGCGCTCGCGCAGGTCCGGCGGGACGTCGCGTTCGAGCACGCCGTCGAGGAAGCGCGCCACGTCGGTCGGCTCGCGTCGCAGCTCCACGCGGCGGGACTCCAGTCGCGAGCCCTCGAGCAGCTCTTCAATCATGGACTTCATCCACTCGACGTTGTGGAGGATGGCCTGCGTGAGGGACTCCTCGCGCGACATGCCGCGCTCCTTCAGCGCGTGGGCGAGCAGGCTGGCGCGCAGCGTGATGCCCTGCAGGGGATTGCGCAGGTCATGCGAGATGAGGCTCACGTACTCCTCGCGCAGGCGCTCCAGCTCGTGCCGGGTGGTGAGGTCCTGACCGGTGACGACCACGCCGCGCGGCTCTCCCTGAGGGCCGAACACCGGCGCCGCGGTGATGAGCACGGGGGTGGCCACACCATCGGGTCGCGTGATGAGCAGCTCCTCGGGGCCCACGACCTCGCCTGTCCGGGTGGCGCGAGTGGAGGGCAGGTCCTCCATCGTGAGCGGGCTTCCGTCGGGATGTCTCAGCCGGTCCAGGTAGGTGCCTCGCCGCGGGTGCTCCGGCAGCGGGCCGAGCATCGTCTGCGCGAAGGGGTTGGCCATCAGCAGCGAGTCCCGGGTCGGGTCCGTGAAGAACACGCCCACGGGGGCGTGGTTGAGCACGGCTTGCACGAGCCCCCGCTGCACCTCCGCCTCTTCGTGTGCGGCCTGGAGTCGGGCGGTGGCCTGCTCGCGCTCGGTGACGTCGCGCAGGACGACGAGCAGACTGGGTCCTTCAGGCCCGTGCACGTTGCGAAACCGTGCTTCCAGCGCCACCGGCGTGCCATCCGCGCGTCGTCCACGCAGGGCGCGCGCGGTGGAGTCCCCGTCCAGGCGTTGGCCGCTGAAGAGCCCCTCGGGCACGAGCACGTCGACTTCGTGTCCGAGCAGGGATTCGCGGGGGTGGCCGAACACGCGCTCCGCCTCCGCGTTGACGAAGCGCATCCGCCCGCTCGCGTCGACCATGAGCAGGGGCTCGGGGGTGGTCTCCAGCAGGCCGCGGTAGCGCGCCTCGGAGGCGGCCAGCGCGGCGGTGGCGCGGCGTTGTCCCGCCTCGAGCATCTCCAGCGCGCGCGCCACCAGCAGCACGAGCACCGCGCCGCCCGCGCTGAGGAGCGTGGCGAAGAGGGGGAGCTTCGCTTCGCGTCCGAGCAGTCCCGCCAGATGGAGCAGGGCCAGGCACGCGCCCAGCAGGGTGGGGCCGAGCAAGGCCAGGGGCACCATCCTCCGTGCGAGGAAGCCGCCGAAGGTGTCCCGGGTGAGCCGCTCCGCCAGCCCTCGCTCGGGCCGTGAGCAGGGCACGCCCACGCCCAGGAGCAGCACGGCGATGGAGGTGTAGAGGCCCATGGTGCGGTGGGCGGGGAAGGTCTCTCCGGCTTCGCCGACCAGCGGCCCGAGCAGCAGGCCATTGAAGCCCAGCAGCGCGACCAGCACGGCCGCCATCACGAGCGCGTCGTTCCACGACAGTCGAGGTCCCTCGCGCTCGGGGAGGAGCATCGCGGTGCCCAGCAGGAGCAGGCACGGGGCGGTGAGGGGAGAGGGGCGGATGCGCAGGTCGAGGACGCCGGACGCCCGGGTGAAGAACGCGTCCAGGGGGCCCATGGGAGGCATCACGTCCTGCGCGACGCTGACGAAGCCGATGAGCCACATGCCGGCGGCGCAGAGCGTGGACAGTCTCCGATGCGCCAGGGAGGGGCGGGCAGGCAGCCGGAGCGCCAGGGCCAGGCCGCCGAGCACCAGGGCGACGCAGGTGCGAGGGGCCGTGACGGTCCTGCTGATGCCCTCGGGCCAGAGGGGGCGCGACGAGAGCAGCCAGCCGGTGAGGGTGGCGAGCCCCAACAGGAGGACGACCATCGCGGCGACCCAGGCGAGTGCGTGGGCCATGCCCTGGTTGCGGGTCTGGCCCCCGCCATTCGGATGCATCGGCGCCCCCCCCGGGCCGCGCGGATGTGGCGGTAGGCGTGGACGATGACGTCACACGCGTCGGTCCGCCGACTCGTTCCTCACGCACCTGTCCGGGAGATGGATGCACATCGCGTCAGAGCCCCGCGTCGCACGGCGGGGCAGGGTGGACGCTCGGCTGCCCGAGCCACCGTGCACGAGCGCTGTCGTGCGCAAGGCACGTGCCCTCGGTCAGGGCGCGGCGGGCGCGTAGATGCCAGGGTAGACGTTGAGCACGTACCCCCACCCGGGCGCGACGGATGCGTTGCGAGCCACGTACGTGTCGTCACCCTCCACGCCGAGTCGGAACGTCTCCGCGTCCAGGCCGGTGTGGACGTAGATGAACAATCCATCCGACGACGTGCCCACCTGGTCGACGCTGTTGAAGTCCGCGGACGGGTAGAAGATGCGCTCGGCCAGCTCGCTCCGGTCCGGCACCACGCGCACGCCCGCGCGAGGTTGCCCGCTCGCATCGACGACGCGTCCCAGCACGAAGCCCGCGTCGCGCAACGTGCGGGCGCGGTCACTGGTCAGCCCGCGCAGGAGGGGCTCACCGAAGGCCGTGCCCAGCGCGTCGTGGAACGGCTCGGGCAGGGCCCACACGCTCGCCTCGATGACGTCCGTGCGGGGTCGTGCTCCCGTGAAGACGCTGTCGTAGACGGGCGTGAGCGTGCGCACCAGCCCCGCGCCCTCCAGGCTCGTCGCCAGTCCTTGGTGCACTTCACGAACCGGGACGTCCTCCACGGCGAAGGCGCCATCGCCCTCCACCGTGCCGGTGCCGAACGTGGGGTTGTCGTCATTCACCGCCACCCGGAGCGGCTCCTGGATGGCGATGGGGACTCCGCCCAACGTGGGCGTGGGTTGTCCCTGGGCGGCGAGCCATCGCTCGGCCTCGGGGAGGACCCGCGCGCGTCCGCTGACGCGGATGCGGAGGTTGTCCAGGTCCACCGACTCGGCATCCTCGGTCTGGAAGCCTGGGTCAGGGGCAGGGCCCCCAGAGCCACAAGCGGACGACGCGAGCCCGAGCAGTACACAAGAAGTCAGAAGGAAAGGGCGCTTCATCGCTCGCCAACATTTCCATGCCCTCTTCGCACGGCAATCCACCGCCGAGCTCTCCGTCCCCTGTTCGACGACTCGCCCCCACCCTGAAAAGCAGACACCGGGCCGCCCACCCGTCCGAGAGGGACGAGGGACGTGGCCCGGTGTCCTGAATCCATCAACTCCGAGGCGCTCGCGGCCGGTGAGTCGGTGTCAGCCGCCAGGTCCTGCGACTCCGAGGCGCTCGCGGCCGGTGAGTCGATGTCAGCCGCCAGGTCCTGCGACTCCGAGGCGCTCGCGGCCGGTGAGTCGATGTCAGCCGCCAGGTCCTGCGACTCCGAGGCGCTCGCGGCCGGTGAGCCAGCACCCGCCGCCAGGTCCATCAACTCCGAGGCGCGCTCGCGCCCGATGAATCAGCGCCAGCCGCCACCGCTGCTCTTGGAGCCAGAGGAGCCGGAGCGGCCACTCGGCGCCGAGGAACCACCGCCAGAGCTCCGGCCGCCACCGCTGCTCGAGCCGCTGCTGCCACGCCCGCCACCGGTGTTCCAGCCGCCGCCACTGCTCCCGCCGCTGTTGCTGCTCCCGCTGCTCGAGCCGCTGCTGCCGCGCCCACCACCGGTGCTCCATCCACCACCGCTGCTGCCGCTGCTCCCGCTGCTCGAGCCGCTGTTGCTGCTCCCGCTGCTCGAGCCGCTGCTGCCGCGCCCACCACCGGTGCTCCAACCACCGCTGCTGTTCCCACGCCCGCCGCTGTTCCCACGGTCGTTGTCGCGGTCATCGTCCCGGTCGTTGTCGCGGCTGCCACGACCATAGCCACCGCCGGAGTTGCCACCGCTCGGAGGCGTGCCACCACCGCTGTTCCCGTAGCCGCCGCCGGAGTTGCCACCGCTCGGAGGCGTGCCGCCGCCGTTGTTCCCGTAGCCACCGCCGGAGTTGCCGCCGCTCGGAGGCGTGCCGCCGCCGTTGTTCCCGTAGCCACCGCCGGAGTTGCCGCCGCTCGGAGGCGTGCCGCCGCCGTTGTTCCCGTAGCCACCGCCGCTGTTGCCCCAGCCGCCGCCGTTGTTGCCACGGTCATCATCGCGGTCCCGGCCCTGGCCCCGTCCCGGACGCGAGCCACCGTTGTTGTCCCGCCCGTAGCCCCCGCCGTTGTTGTTGCCGCCGCCGCTGTTGCCCCAGCCCCCGCCGTTGTTGTTGTCGTTGTAGCGCGAGCCGCCGCGAGGAGGCTGCGTGCCCCAGCCCGTGCCACCCGGAGGCGGACGGTCATTGTCGCGAGGCGTGTAGTTGCGCGTCGTCGTCGGCCGCGAGCCGGGCCGCGTGTAGCTGTAGACCGCGGAGGCCGCGTGGGTCCGGTCGTACACGTAGCCGCGGTTGCGCTCCCAGCGGTACGCCCGACCCGACGAGGGGTAGTAGTCGTGCGAGTGCCGCCCATGGTTGTGGCACGCGACGCCCAGCGGGTCGACGTGGAAGTCCCAGTACCAGACCACCGAAGGGCCTCGGTAGGAGTACACGTCGTCGGCGTACGTGTAATACGTCGTCGACGGGCGGTAGCCGTGCGAGTGCACGTGGTCGTAAGGGCACCAGCCGCCACCGTCATCATCCGGAACGGGGTGGTAGCCCGAGTAGCTGTACTCCACCACCACGCTGCGGCGCGCGGCGGGGCCGTGATAGTGGGCGTAGCAACCCGTTCCCATCATCAGGGCCAGGGGGATGGCGAGTGCGAGCAATCGGCGCATGTGACGAGTCTCCCGCGCGAAGGGCCTCTGCAGCCAGTCCCCCTTCGCGACCACGGAATTCCAGACGGGCAGGCCCCGAGAAAATTCACGCCCCCGCGCTTGCTGCCCGCCCGCCTCCTGCTTAAGCGCCCCTGTGCCCTGGTGAACACAGGGCTGGCTGGTGTAGGTCCTTCAGTGAAGGACGGCGCGAGTCGAGAGAGCCGGGGTGATCCGGACCCGTCGCGCGAGGAGCAGGGCACTCATGTCGGATTCGGATTACGGAAGGGCGAGGGGGGCGACGTGCCCGCTGCACCCGGATGACTTCGCGCAGCGGACCTGTACGCGCTGCGGCAACTTCATGTGTGACACGTGCAGCGAGCGCGGCACGCAGTCGCACTGTCCTCCCTGTCGCGCCCGCGAGGGCCTGGGCCGGGACTTCCCGTTGGACCGGGACAACTGGTCCTTCAGCCGTCTGTTCGACGTGTGCCTGGACGCGTTCAAGCGCGAGTGGGTGATGCTCAGCGTCGGCGCGCTGCTCGTCTTCGCCGCCTCCATGGGCGGCAACCTCCTGTCCCAGATGTTCTCGTTCATCGGCGCCGCCACCGACAGCGTGGTCGCCATGGTCATGACCACGCTGGTGGGCGTCGCGCTCACGTGGGTGATTCAGGGCGCGGTGACGCTGGGCTTCCTGCGCATGGCCATGGACGTGCTCCAGGGGCAGCGCGCGGACCTGTCGCGCGTGTTCTCCCAGTTCTCCAAGCTGGGCACCTACCTGCTCACGATGCTGCTGACGTTCGCGCTGGTGCTGCCGCTGCTGCTCGTCGGGTTCGGCATCGTGGTGGCCATCTTCGTCGTCGGCACGGGCGTCTCGCTGTCCGAGCTGAACTCCCTCTACGAGTTCGAAGGCGCGATGCGCGGCATGTCGCCCGGCATCATCGGCATGATGGCGCTCGTGTCCGCGGTGCTCTACCTGGGCCCGGGCATGTGGCTGATGCTCCCGTTGGTCCTCGTCCAGCCCGCGCTGGCGGACCAGGAGAACCCCACCGCGCTCGAGACCATGCGCCTGGCCTACACCCACGCGAAGGGCTTCCGGCTCTCCATCCTCGGCGTCCTGATGCTGGGCGGCTTCATCGTGGGGTTGGGCTTCATCCTGTGCTGTCTGCCCGCGCTGCCCGCCATGGGCCTCTTCCAGCTGCTGCTCGCCGGCCTCTACCTGGCCATCAGCCGCGGCGGACGCCAGGAGCGCTTCGGCTGAGTCGGAGGACTTGAAGCCCACGGGGCCCGCGCGGTACGGCGGGCCCCGGTGACGGCGTCGTCCTTCAGTGCACCAGGCGCTCGGAAGAGCCCGAGCGCGGCACGGCCACCCGGCCCATGCAGGCCAGGATGTGCTCGCGGTACTCGGACAGCTCGCGCAGTCCGCACAACATCCAGCGTCCGCCGATGACCAGCGTGGGCACGCCGCGCACTCCGCGCCCGGCCGCGTCGCGGTGCTCATCCAGGATGAGCCGGCGCGTCTCCTCGGAGCGGAAGGCGGCGGAGAACTCGTTCATCGCCAGGCCCACGCGCGACGCCAGCTCGAACACCACGTCCGGCCGCGACACGTTGACGCCCTGCTCCAGCGCCGCGCGCTGCATCGCCCGCGCGAGGAACATCCGCGCGTTCGGTCCCTGCAGCCGCGCGGCCTCCAGCGCCGCCAGCGCCGGCACGCTGCTGCGCGGCGGGTCTCCGCCCAGCCACAGGTCCGTGGAGAGCAGTGGCGCGGTCAGGTCCGACTCTCGCTGCGCACGCTGCACTTCTTCCACGAGCCCGCGCTTCTCGCGCTCCGTGGGAAGCACGTCGTGAACGCGCAGAGGATAGGGCCTCACGCTCCAGCGGACGGCGTCGCCAAACTCCTGGCGCAATACATCCAGGCGCAGGTCGGCGAGATAGCACCAGGCACAGAGCACGTCCTGGTAGACGGTAACCTGCAGCGGCTTGTGCAGCGTTTTCATGGGGGGCCGCCAGATTAGAGGCCACGCCGCGCCGCTGCCAACTCCCCATGACAACCGGGCCGTGAAGGCATTCCTGTGTTCCTGTGGAGCATGCAAGGTACCTGCGGCCCCGGCTGCTCGCCTGCTTCAGGGCATGCGAGCAGTCTCGAACACCCGCGTCCACTACTCGCCGGTCATCCGCAGGACACCCGACTTCGCCGCCGCGTAAGTCAGCGCGTGCTCGATGATTTCTCCCGCGATGTCGCGGCCCGTCGCCTTCTCCAACCCTTCGAAACCGGGGCTGGAGTTGATCTCCATCAGCCGCGGTCCGGCGTGGCCCTCCAGCATGTCCACGCCCGCCACCTCCAGGCCGATGATGCTCGCGGCCCGCACGGCCGCTTCCGTGTATGCCGCCGGAAGCTCGATTGCCTGCCCCTCGCCGCCGCGGTGGATGTTGGAGCGGAACTCGCCCTTCTTCGCGCGCCGCCGCATCGCCCCCACCACGCGCTGGCCCACCACCAGGGCCCGCACGTCCCGGCCCTCGCTCTCCGCGACGAACTCCTGGAGCACGATTTCCTGCCCCAGCTCCCAGAACGTATCCAGGATGGTCTGCACCTCCGGCAACGTGTGCGCAATCATCACGCCCACGCCCTGGGTGCCCTTGATGAGCTTGATGATGACGGGCAGCCCACCCACCTCCTCCACCAGCTTGCGCACGTTGCTGCGGTCGTGCGCCATCACCGTGCGCGGGATGTCCAGTCCGGAACGCGACAGGAACTGCAGCGCGCGCAGCTTGTCCCGGCTGCGCGCGATGGAGGTCTGCGGGTTGAGCACCGGCACCCCCATCATCTCGAAGTGGTTCACCACCGCCAGCCCGTAGGCGGTGATGGACGCGCCGATGCGCGGCACCACCACGTCCACGCCGCGCATCTCCACACCGCGGTACGTCATGCGCGGCGTGCCCTGCGCGAGCAGCAGGCAGCAACGCAACGTGTCCAGCACCAGCGGGCGGTGTCCCCGCTCCCGGATGGCCGCCACCAGACGTCGGGTGGAGTACAGCGAACGCTTCCGGGACAGGATGGCCACCGTCTTCTTCACGCGGACTCGACGCGGCGCGGGATGCTCGGGTGCCTTGGACCCAGGCATGGCCGGGGCCTTCTTCTGCTGGATTTTTCGGGGAGACATGGGCGGAGCAATCGAGCGTAGCACGTACCCGAGGACACAGGCGGCTGCGGGGGGCGCGTTTGCTATCCTCCCGTGACAGATGAGCGCGACAGATCCGCATCCCGACGACATCCACACCAGCCCCGGAGATGCCGCCGGGTTAGACCTCGCCCACTCCCCGTTGTTGGGAGAGACGCTCGTGGTGGACCCGCGCACCACGGTGAAGCTCCACAAGTGCCGGCTGGCGGTGACCGCCGGGCCGGACACGGGCCGCTCGGTGGTGAGCGACAAGGAGCGGCTGCGCTGCGGCGCGCACCCGGGCAACGACCTGATTCTGGTGGAGGACCGCACCGCCAGCCGTCACCACTTCGAAATCCAGTTCACCGAGCGCGGCTACCTGCTCGTGGACCTGGGCTCCACCAACGGCACGTTCCTGGACGGGCGCAGAATCGAGCGCGCCTACCTGTCACCGGGCTCGCAGATTCGCGCGGGCTCGTCGGTGCTCACCTTCGCGCCGCTCGATGAGGAGGTCACCGTCGAGCCGGACCGCGACGGTGAGCTGTGCGGCATGGTCGGCCAGAGCATGAAGATGCGCCAGATATTCGGGCTCATCAAGAAGATCGCCCCGCTCGACGTGTCCGTCATCATCCAGGGCGAGACGGGCACCGGCAAGGAACTGGTCGCCCGCGCCATCCACGAGCTGTCGGGCCGCAACAAGTCCCCCATGGAGGTGCTCGACTGCGGCGCGATTCCCCCCAACCTCATCGAGAGCGAGCTGTTCGGTCACGAGAAGGGCGCCTTCACCGGCGCGGTGAGCGGAAGGCCCGGCGCGTTCGAGCGCGCGCACGGCGGCACCATCTTCCTGGACGAGCTGGGCGAATTGCGCCTGGACCTTCAGCCCAAGCTCTTGCGCGTGCTGGAGAACCACGAGGTGCGCCGCGTGGGCGGCAACGACGTCATCGAGGTGAGCTGCCGCGTCATCGCCGCCACCAACCGCGACCTCATGAAGGAGATACAGGCCGGCAACTTCCGCGAGGACCTGTACTTCCGCCTCTCCGTCATCACCATCCAGCTGCCCCCGCTGCGCCAGCGCCGCGACGACATCCCCCTCATCGTCAAGGAGGCCCTCGCCGCGCCCGACGTCGTCCAGAAGCACGGCAAGAAGCGCTTCTCCGCCGAGGCCATGGGCCTGCTCATGGCCTACCCCTGGCCCGGCAACGTCCGCGAGCTCATGAACGTCCTGTCGCATGTATTGACGTTCAGCGAGGGTGAAGAAATACAGCCAGTGAGCCTTCCTCCGCGGGTGCGGGGTCAGGCGCGGGAAGGGCCGCTGCCGTTCAACGAGCACCTGTCCTTCAAGGACGCCAAGGAGCAGCTGCTGGAGAACTTCGAGCGCGAGTACGTCACCAGCGTGTTGACGCGCTGCGAGGGGAACCTCTCCCGGGCCGCGCGCGAGAGCGGCCTGCACAGGAAGTCCATCGAGCGGCTGGTGAAGAAGTATCAGCTCGACACCAAGGGCATGAAGCCGCGCTGACCCTGGGGGTGTTTTCACCCGCCCCTCAGTGCATGTGACAGACATGAGACATGACGTGCTCAGTCTGTAGCGCCCACTGACAGACATCCGGCCCCCACGGGCAAGTTGACGTATGTCCTCCCGGGGAGATCTCCCGGGAAACTGCGTGCTGCCATGAATTCCTACCCCCGAGGGAATGGTGGCCAGTCAGGACAGGCGATGGTGGAGGCGGCCCTCACGCTTCCATTGGTCGTGTTCTTGTTGCTGGGCACGCTGCAGTTATTCCTGATGCTGCAGGCGCGCGTGTTGGCGCACTACGCGGCGTTTCAGGCCACCCGTGCGGGCAGCATCGCGCATGGCGAATGCGAGCGGATGACGCACGCGGCCATCCTCGCGTTGATCCCCTCGTTCCATTCGTTCCTGGGTCTGTCGAGCGCGACGGACGAGGTGCGGCATGGCGGAGGCGGCGGCGCGCCGGCGCGGCTGGCGGCGGCCTTCGCGGCGCGGCGAGGCAACCGCTACCGCAGCGGCCTGGACGGCGTGCACCGCGGCAGCATCGTGTGGATCAACCGCGCGCTGGTGGGGGGCGGCATCGACGGGCCGCAGGACCGCGCGTTCGACGACCCGGGGCACCTGCGGCGCCTGGAGGTCCAGATGGTCTTCTGGTACCCGATGCGCATCCCGTTCGCGAACTGGGTGATGTCGCGCATGTTCATGGCGCAGGCGGGCATCGAGGACTACACGGCGGCCAACCCGCTGATGCCCGCGGAGGCGAACGCGAATTGGAACCAGGGTGAGTTCACCTCGCCCATCCAGCTGGCCGCGGACGTGCGCTCGGAGCTGGCCGCGCGCGTGGCCCGCCAGGAGTACGTGTTCCCCATCGAGACCAGCTTCACCATGCGGATGCTGACGCCCGCCAAGCGGCGCCACTTCGCCACCATGGATTGCCCCCGATGACACGCGCCCACTTCCGTGGTCAGACGATGGTGCTGTTCGTGCTGGGCACGCTGCTCATGGTGCTGATGGTGAGCCTGACGCTCTCCTTCTCCATGAAGGTGCGCGAGCGCATCGAGCTGCAGACGGTGTCGGACGCGGCCGCGTACTCCAACGCCGTGGCCACCGCGCGCACCTTCAACAACATCGCGGTCATCAACCGCGCGCAGATTGGCCACGCGGTGGCGCAGGCGGGCGCCACCAGCCTGGTGAGCTGGGCCAGCCTCTACCGCGCGCAGCTCAACGCCGCGAACACGGGCTTCGGCATCGGCAAGAAGCCCTACCAGCTGGCCCAGGCGACGGGCTGTCCCTGCGCGCCCAAGAGCTCCTGGTGTCGACAGAAGTGCCGCTGCGGCAGGAAGGGCGTGTCGGACCTGAGCATGCTCCAGATGCAGCTGCGCATGGAGCAGACCCGCGTGGAGGCCGTGTTCCAGTCCATGGAGCCCATGGTCAACCTGCAGATGCTGTCGCACCAGATTGCCCAGGGCGTCTTCTACGCGGCCCAGCAGCAGAACTACCAGGAGCTGCGCGACGCGGTGGACGACCAGGCCTTCGCCAACCGCATCCTCGGCAACGTGGTGGGGCGCGGACGCAACCCGCAGGACGCCGCCTGGCGCGTGCCGGACGTGGGCAGCGTCAACGAGAACGAGCTCTCGGGTGGCATCGCCTGCACGGGCGATGGCGCCGTCTGTGATTTGCCGCTCACCGTCGCGCACGCCGTCAACGCGGCCATGGGCAGCCGGGGCTTCCACTTCGTCACCCACCGGCAGTGGCGGCTGGGCGACTACACCGCGCACCAGGCCAACCTGGACTTCGTCATCTGGTTCCCCGACGAGGTGGTGGTGATGCCGGACACCAACGGCACCACGTACTTCGGCAAGCCGGGCCGGAAGATGCCGCTCCTGCCTCCCTATGCGCCGGCGCTCACGGGCGACGACACGGGCCGCATCGGTTGGATGTACGACCACCTGCTGCACGGTGGAAACCCGGTGGCTTGTCCCGCGAGCGTCGCGGGGGTGCAGTCCACCAAGGCTTCGCTGGTGACGTCCGGCGGCATCATGCCCCGCCCCGAGCACACCTGGACGGGAGGACGTGATCCGGGAGGACCGTTCAACCACATGCTGGTGCCGTGTCTGGGCGGGCCCTCGTCGTGCCCGGGCATCTGGCCGCCGTTCCTCGACTACAACCTCGTGCGCATCAACGACGACGACAACAACTACGGGCAGCCGAAGAACTTCGCCGTCGTGCAGCGCGACCTGATGGCGCGCAGGCTGGACCCGTGGGACTTGTCCTTCCGCTACCGCTTCGAGTCCGGCGGCGGGGGCAACGTGTACGACGCCCGCAGCTTCAACCTGGCGGACGGCACGCCCAACAACACGCAGACGGCGTTGTCCACGGGCATCGCCTACTACCACCGCGGGCAGAGCCTGGGCTTCCACCACTGGAGCGAGCCCCCCAACCTGCTCAACCCCTACTGGCGCGCCACGCTCGTCGCTGTGGATGTGGAAGAGGACGGGGTGGGGGATGCCATCAGGACGCTCGATTTGAGCGCTCCGGTCGCCGCACAGACCTTCCGCGAGCTGCGCAACGCGGGCTTCAAGGGGCTCCAGCGATGAACGCTCGTCTCGCACGTCGCACGAGGAACCGCGCGCCCCGGGGGCAGGCCCTGCTGGAGGCCGCCATCGGCGTCACGTTGTTCGTCACCATCGTCGCCTTCGGCATCCACTTCGCGGAGGTGGGCTTCCTGTCGCTGAAGGTGCAGGAGGCCGCGGTCTCCGCGCTGTGGGATGGCACGCACGGGCAGATGCACAACATCCCCGTCACGTACAACCAGGCCGGCAGCTCCATGCGGGACGCCGCCGCGAGCGCGCAGGAGCGCTACTCGGACTTCAAGGGCCTGTCCAACACGCCGGGCGGGGGCCGCGTCACCATGGCCTTCACCCGGGGCACCAACATGCGGGTGGGCTGCGACATGGGCGTGGGCGTGGGCTGGGCGGGCGCCATCGCCACGCGCCTGGTCTACCGGGACAACGGCGGCACCTCGTGCAGTGCTTCGGCCACGTTGAGCGCGTGGCGCTTCCCGCGCTCGTTCCTGGATGGGCCCGATGACGGCGCGCTCTACCAGAAGCAGAACATGGACGACTCGCTCGCCAATCTCCAGGTCTGCGCGGTGGGGCGCGCGGTGGGCGGCGCGTGCCAGGGCCGCTTCTCCATGCTCGTGGACGACTGGGGGCTGGCCGGGGCGCTGGAGTCCGCCACGTGCAACATCCTCATGCAGGACCAGCTCATCCCCTGCACCAACGTGCCCTTCCACGCGGCGGCGTGGTCCACCTACGCGCCCACGACGCTGCCCATCCAGGCGTCGGCGAGCAACCTGGCGGAGGCCACGCTGTTCTGGAACCCGCTGCCGATGACGGCGCTCGCCATGGTGGGCCTGGGCATGAAGGAGCACACCTTCTGGATGAGCGCCGCGGGTGAGGACGTCATCAACTTCGTCCAGACGCCCCCGCCCATGGACCCCATCTCCCGCCTCTGGCCCACCTCGCCCGGCTCCTACATCGGGCTCACGACGTTCCCGTACAGCCTGGCGCACGCGCAGCGCTTCGGCAACGGCGCCTGCTTCCTCGGAAGGGATTGTGATTGAGATGACGCGAGGACTCCTCTCTTGGACCCGTGGTGCCTTCGTCCTCGTCGCCGTGCTGACGGCCGGCGCGGCGCGGGCGGATGGCAATCAGTGCAGCTCCGCTTGCACCACCAAGGCGGACGAGATGATGCGCTCGTGCATCGACAAGTGTCCCTCGCCCTCGAGCGACCCGACCCGGCCCGGGCCCTTCCAGTCCTGCATGGCGCGCTGTCAGGAGAAGCAGGAGAAGAAGTTCTCCGAGTGCTCGGAGCGCTGCGTGGACCCGGAGGGCATCGAGACGCCGCGCAAGGGCAAGAGCGGGCGCGTGCGCTAGTCGCGGCGGAGCGAGTGATGACACACGCGAAGAGCTGGCTTCGATGCGCGGTGTTGGGAGTGGTGCTGGCGTCCGGTGTCGCGGCCGCGCAGCGCACGCCCTTCAAGTGGGAGGTGCCGGGCGTGGTGGGCGTGGTGGACGTCTCCGCGCCGGTGCTCGCCAGCGGCATCCCCGTGAAGATGACGGCGGTGCGCAGCAAGGAGCGGCCGGAGGTCATCCTGCGCTCGCTCGTGGACCGCTTCCTCGTCTGGGGGCTGCACGTGCCCCCGGCCTCGCGTCAGCCGCAGCTGCTCCGCGAGCCGATGATCACCGCCATCGATACGCGCGAGTTCATCTCATACACGGCCATCGTGCAGCCCAACCCGGACGGCACGACGACGGTGTTCCTGGGGCAGGCGGACTTGTCCAAGGCGCCGCGCGTCCAGTCCAACGTGGCCCCGGTGTACCCGGGGGGCTCGGGGCTGATGCAGTCGGAGATGGAGGGGGCGCGCACGCTCGTCTACTCGGTGAGCGCCAGGGCGTTGGACGTGGAGGTCTACTACCGCAACGAGCTGGCGCAGGCGGGCTTCGAGGAGGTGGAGCCGATGCTCTTCCGCTCGTCGCAGGACGAGCTGCACGTCCGGGTCAATCCCGCCAAGGAGGGCAAGGTGTCCGTCGTCGTCGTGCGACGGGGTGTCGCGCCCGAGGAGGCGCCGAAGCCGGCCGGTGATTGAAGCCTTGCACCGAGCGTGTTACGGGCGCTGTCGACATGAGCGACGCGCCCTCCCAGGACAAGGACTTCAAGGACACCGTCAACCTGCCGCGCACGGAGTTCCCGATGAAGGGGAACCTGGCGCAGCTTGAGCCGAGGATGCTCGGCTGGTGGGGGGAGCGGGGGATTTGGGGGAAGATTCTGGAGAAGAACGCGGCCGGTGAGCCCTTCGTGCTCCCGGACGGCCCGCCGTACGCCAACGGCCACCTGCACGCGGGCCACGCGCTCAACAAGGTCCTCAAGGACATCATCGTGAAGTACCGCAACCTGATGGGTCGTCACTGCGACTTCATCCCGGGTTGGGACACGCACGGTCTGCCCATCGAGCAGGCGGTGGAGAAGCGGCTCAAGGACAAGAAGGTCGACAAGCGCACCCTGTCGCGCGACGCCTTCCTGGAGCTGTGCCGCGCGTACGCGCTGGAGTTCATCGACATCCAGAAGACGGAGTTCCAGCGGCTGGGGGTGTTCGGCTCGTGGGAGGCGCCGTACAAGACGCTCGACTTCTCCTACGAGGCGCAGGAGATCAGGGAGCTGGCCGGCTTCGCGCGCCGGGGCATGCTCTACCGCCGCAAGAAGCCGGTGTACTGGTGCCTCCAGGACCAGACGGCGCTGGCCGAGGCGGAGGTGGAGTACGAGGAGCACGAGTCCCCGTCCGTGTACGTGGCCTTCCCCGCGGGCCCCGAGCTCGCGGAGCGGGTGCCCTCGCTGAAGGGCAAGGCCGTCGACTTCGCCATCTGGACGACGACGCCGTGGACGCTGCCGGCCAACCTGGCCATCGCCGTCAACCCGGAGCTGGAGTACGTGTTCTACCAGCTGGGCGCGCGCGTCGTCTGCGTGGCCAAGGACCTGCTGCCCAAGGTGCTGGCGGAGGTGAAGTCGGACGAGCTGGCGGTGAAGCACGTGGAGCTGCCGGGCGGCGAGGTCTCCGCGGCGGCGCTGGTGGACCCCGCGCGCATCCTCGCGTACGCGCGCGGCGAGGAGCTGGAGCACCTGACGTACCAGCACCCGTTCTACGAGCGGCGCGGCCGCATCCTGCTGGGTGAGCACGTCACGCTGGACGCCGGTACGGGCCTGGTGCACACGGCGCCGGGGCACGGCCAGGAGGACTACGAGGTCGGCCTGCGCTACGGCCTGGACATCTACAACCCGGTGCGTCCGGACGGCCGTTACGACGACACGGTGGGCCCGGCGCTCGCGGGCAAGCGCGTGTTCGAGGCGAACCCGCTGGTCATCGCGGTGCTGGTGGAGAAGGGCGCGCTGCTCAACGACGCCAAGGACACGGTGGCGCACAGCTATCCGCACTGCTGGCGCTGCCACAACCCCATCATCCTGAGCGCGACGTACCAGTGGTTCATCCCCATGGACGTGCCCTTCCACGGGGAGAAGACGTTCCGCCAGGAGGTGTTGGCGGAGGTGGACAAGGTGCAGTGGGTGCCCTCGTGGGGACACAGCCGCATCCGGGGCATGCTGGAGACGCGGCCGGACTGGACCATCAGCCGTCAGCGCACGTGGGGCGTGCCCATCTGCATCGCGTACTGCGAGGGCTGTGACGAGGCGCTCGTGTCGCCGGAGTTGATGGAGAAGGTGGCCCAGGCGGTGGAGAAGGAGGGCGCGGGCGTGTGGTACCGCACGCCGGTGAAGGACTTCCTGCCGGAGGGCTTCGCGTGTCCGCGCTGCGGCAAGGGCGAGTTCCGCCGCGAGACGGACATCCTCGACGTGTGGTTCGACTCGGCCTGCATGTTCTCCGCGGTGCTGGAGCGCAGGCAGCGGCTGCCGGCGGACCTGTTCCTGGAGGGGAGCGACCAGCATCGCGGCTGGTTCCATTCGTCCATGCTGGTGTCGGTGGGGACGAGAGATCGCTCACCGTACAAGGCGTGCCTCACGCACGGCTTCGTGGTGGACGGCAAGGGCGAGAAGATGTCGAAGAGCCTGGGCAACGTGGTGGCCCCGGAGAAGATCATCAACCAGTACGGCGCGGAGGTGCTGCGCCTGTGGGTGGCGGCGAGCGACTACCGCAACGACGTGCGCCTGTCGGACCAGATTCTCAAGGGCCTGTCGGAGGGCTACCGGAAGATTCGCAACACGGTCCGCTACACGCTGAGCAACCTGTACGACTTCGACCCGGCGAAGGACGCGGTGCCGTACGAGCAGCTGTCGTCGCTGGACCAGTGGGCACTGGGGCGGCTGGCCGAGGTCGTGGCCCGGGTGAAGCAGGCGTACGAGGACTACGAGTTCCACCTCGTCTACGCGACGGTGGTGGACTTCTGCGCGGGCGACTTGTCGGCGGTGTACTTCGACATCCTGAAGGACCGTCTGTACACGTGGCGCAAGGATGGGGCGCCCCGTCGCGGCGCGCAGACGGTGTTGCACGAGGTGGCGTCCGTGCTGCTGCGGCTGCTCGCGCCGGTGATGAGCTTCACGGCCGAGGAGGCCTGGGGCTTCCTGCCAGGCAAGTCGACGGAGAGCGTGTTCCTGGCGGGCTTCCCGGAGCCGGGGACGAAGCTCTCGCCGGAGCTGGCGGACCGCTACGCGAAGCTGTTCGCGGTGCGCGAGGCGGTGCAGGGCGTGCTAGAGGCGGCGCGGCGCGAGAAGCGCATCGGCGCGTCGCTGGAGGCGCGGGTGTTGCTCATGGCGTCCGCGTCCGTGCGTGACTTCCTGAAGCAGCATCTGGAAGAGCTGCCCGGCCTCTTCATCACCAGCCAGGTGGAGCTGGTGGACGCGGAGGGCATCGACGCGGCGGTGCTGGACGTGACGCGGGCGTTCGGCGACGGCGCGAAGCTGCTGGCCGAGGTGAAGCCCGCCGTGGGCCACAAGTGCCCGCGCTGCTGGACGTACTCGGAGGCGGTGGGGCAGGGCGGCGACGTGTGCCTCAAGTGCCGCGAGGCGCTGGCGGCTTGAGTGCCCGTGGGCCCGCGTCCGTCCTCGAGACGACGGCGCGGGCTCGGGGCGCGCTGGAATGAAACGGGCCCGCGTTCCATGAGGAGACGCGGACCCGGATGTTTCGATTCGGTGTGCCGAGCGCCTACGGAGGCGGAGGCGTGGGCGTGCACTCGGCGACAGGGGCCTGGGTCGCCCGGACCGAGTCACAGTCCAGCAGGGACGCCAGGCCCGTGAGCGGCTCCACCATCAGCAGGCTGCGCGGACGGCCCGACTTCTCCGAGAAGTTGAGCTGGAGGTTGCCCGGGGCCGCGGCGGTGAGCGCCGCGATGTTGTCGAGCTGACCGCGCATGCAGGTCAGGTTGCTGACGGCACGGCCCGAGCCCGGCAGGAAGCAGAGCCCATGGACCGGCATGGCGTTCATGGAGTCCGGGATGACGACGTCCGGGCCCGTCTCGGAACAGCACTCCGGGCTGGCGCGGCACGTGGTGCCGGTGCAGGTGTCCCTGGGGCAGGTGTTGTTGTCGAAGTCGTTGTCACACGTCAGCCGCTCCCACCGCGCCACCCGCTTGCGCGTCCCATCCAGCATCTCCACGTTGTTCTCCACAACGATGCGGACGGGCTGGTTGGTGGCGATGGCCCGCTGACGCGCGCGCAGCGCCGACGACCACAGCTCGCGTGTCGCGGTCGCCTCGCGCTGACCATCCAACGGCTTGGTGATGCCCACCACCGCCAGGGTCACCATCATCCCGACGATGGCGATGGCGATCATCAACTCCAACAGCGTCATTCCTCGCGTGCGCATCATCCTCAAGGCCCCGGAGCGGGCTGCAGGCCCGCCGACACGAAGTTCCGGGGAGACACCCGGAGGGTATAGGTCCGGCGCCTGAAGCCGTCCTGGGGGAAGCCGTCCTCGTCTGGGATGTTGATCTTCGCCGGGTCCACCACCAGCCGGTCCGAGCGCGGCGTCCGGATGACCAGTTCGATCTCCACCTCACGAATCCGTCGGCGCAGCAGGTTGCGCAGGTCGGTTTCGTTTGAGGGCGGTGCCTCGGTGGGCGTCACCAAGTTCACCGCGCATTCCGCATTGCCAGTCGTGCACTGGTCGATGGCTGGACGAGTCACTCCCTCCGGGAACCAACGATAGGCGAGGGCTGGCTGGGTCAGGTCGATGACGGCGAAGCGAACCGTCATCCGCTCCACGTCCCGGCTCACCACGGCCCAGTTGGCCGCGCCGGGGGCCAGATACTCCAGCGCCGGGTTTCCGCCCCGCCAGTTCACGCGATACGCCGCGCTGACGGTGCGCATGATGTTCCACCCACGATTGGTGAACATTCCCACATCACTCGCGCAGGGCCCGCTGGTGGTTGCGACAGAGCCACGCCCTGGGGTGCCCTCGATGACGGCATCACTGGCGCGGACGTTGGTCACCCGGAAGTGGCAGGCGAGCGCGCCTGCGGTCGGGTTCGCGACGAGCGCAGGGGTCGGCTGCCCCGAGGCGGGCTGCAGGAGTGTGTGGGGGGCGGGAGCGGCGCACAGGATGTTTCCCAACTTGACGGACTCGATGACGGGTCTGCCGGGGGCTGCGAATGCGTTGCATCGCTCCAGCGACACCATCGTCCGAGGATCACCCCAGTACAGCTGCAACACGTCCGACGTCATATCCGCGTAGGGCGTGCCCGCGGGAGGCAGCGCGAAGGTCGCGTCCGCCACGAACGGCGCAGTGGCCGTCGTCATGTCCAGTCCGGTCCAGCTCTGGATGGCGTAGCGCTGGTCGCCCTCGGAGAACTGGATGGGCGAGTTGCCCATGCCGATTCCCGCGCGCTGCACGTCCAGGGTGAGCAGGTCCTTCACCGCCCGCCCCGTCACCTGCGCCACCATCGTCTGTTCCTCGGTGAGGGCGCGACGCTGCACTTGCATGCCCGCCACCAACCCGATGCCGAGCACGACGATCCCCAGCGCGCTGGCGATCATCACCTCCAGCAGCGTGAAGCCGCCCCTGTGACGAAGGGTCTTCCTCATGGCGCCATCCGTGTCTGCATCACCACCACCTGGCGGCCCTGCCGGCCCCGCTCCGTCCAACTCACCGAAACGCGGACGTTGGCCACGTTCCCGGGCAGTCCTCCGCCCAACTGCCGGTCGATGGCCGGCAGCCCCACCGCGCCATTCTCGATGGAGCCCGTGAGGCCCACGCTGGGACTGTCGATGTCCACCGCCACTTCATACTCACGCGCGACCATGCCCGCGGGGGGCGCGACAGTCCGCAGCTCTCCGGCCGCGGTCTGCCACACCTGGGTGCGCCGATTGTCCCAGGGGGCAAGGTTGGAGCAGGGCGGCGAGGCCGTGCAGCCCTCGGACGTGATGCTCTCGAGCGTGCGCTCGGCGATGAGCTGGGCCTGCGTGGCGGTGAGGGTGCGGCGGTTGGACGCGCTGATCTGCGTCACCAGCATCATCACCGCCGCGATGCCCACGAGCATCACGGCCATGGTGGCCAACACCTCCAGGAGCGTGACGCCCCTGGAGGTCTGCAACCGCGACGACTTCATCGAGGCAGTCTCCCGTCCGGAATCGGGTCGTAGATGAGCACTCGCGAGCGGGTCTCTCCCGAGTTCGCCGCCCCATTGTTCCACTTGTTCTTCTCACCCACCAGCAAGGGCTGCCCCGTGGCGGGAAGGATGAAGACGTGCTCGTCGTGCACCACCGGCGCGCTGGTGCCGTGGCCCACCAGGACGGAACTCGTCATCGTGGTCTTGCCACCCCCATCCGGCGACTGGGTCGCCGTGTAGAACCGGCCGCTCGTGGTCTCGCTCAGGTTGCAGACGTCCGCGGCCGCGCCCACGGCGGTGGTCGTGAACACCTTGTCTCCGCTGAGCGACACGCCACCCCACACCGCCTGGCCCGGGTCGAGCGGCTGCACCCACAAGGGGTCGAGCAGCGCGCAGGGCTTGGAGCCGTCCGGGTTCGGGTCCTCGAAGGCCATCAGGTGGTAGCGGTAGTTCTCCTTGTTCGGAGGGCCATCGCCAATCTCGTCCGGGTTGTCACCCGTGCCGAAGTAGATGCGCACCACGGGCTTGGACGTGTCGCGCAGCACCTTCACCGCGATGTTGGAGTGGATCTGCTGGTAGTGGGCGGTCCCCGCCGGGTTCGAGGCCGCGTCCACATGCGTCGAGGCGGCCACCGGAGCGCTCGCCACGCGGCAGGTCCGCACCTGCCGGCCGAACGTCCGGGTCGAGTCCACCGAGTCCAGGTTGATGCGGTAGACGCTGCCGGCCGTGGTGGGCACGTACATGACGTCGTAGTGACCATCGCGGTTGAGGTCCAGCATGGCGCTCGCACCGGCGATGCCGGCGTCCTCGTCGAGCGTGATGACGCCCGCGTGGGCGCCCTTGCCGGTGCCCCGCTGCAGCGGCTTGCCCGTCTTCATGTCCAGCAGGTAGAGCGTGCCGGCACGCCCGGTCGTGGGCTTGAAGTCCGTGCCGACGACGGCCGCCCAGGTGCCGGTCGTGTCGCTGGCGCCCCACTGGATGCGCGTGACGGACGCCGGGTGACGCGAGCCGGTCTGGTCCGGCAGCAGCACGTCATCGTCGTCATCGGCCTCGTCCGTGAACGCGTCCAGCAGGGCGTCGTTCTTCAGGTTGTACTCCCACAGCGGCATCGGGTAGTCGGCCCGCGTCGAAGCCAGGTCCGTGCTGGGGTGGGTGACGTCGAGCGCGAAGATGATGGGGCTGCCCTTGCCCGTCGCCGAAACGAGCGTCGTCCGGGCCCCCTTCAGCGGCCGCTGCAGCGCCGTCACGGCCGTGGCGGGCGTCCACGCCTCGCCGAGCCCACCGAAGTCCACGTTGGCCAGCGTGGGCGAGGCATCCATCGTCGGCTTGGGCTTGGTCCCCGAGCCCGCGTACTTCACGTAGTGGTAGACGTAGTCCTTCAGCAGCCCGCCGGGCATGTACGCGAACAGCTCGTTGCCCGTGCCGTACTGCCGCGGCGCGATGGGCGTGACGCAGCTGGAGCCCGAGTGGAGGAAGTAGCCGCGCAGCATGATGTCGCCGGAGCAGTCGTCCTTGCCATCCAGCCGGAAGGCGCCCGAGTCGAAGGCGTGCAGCACGCCCGTCATCGTGCCCACGTAGGCGACCGTCGGACGCTTGGAGAGCTTGGACATGAAGTTGCGGCGGTAGGTGTCGCGCTCGGCCGGCAGGGCGTTCATCGCCCAGTTGTCGAGGTAGGGCGGGACCGCCACGGCCACGGTGGACATGTTGATGCCGCCCATGGCCCACGGGCGCTTCACGTTCGTCGCCCCGGGCAGCTGGTGGTCCTCCCAGCCGTAGAGCCACTCCCGGAAGACGTTCCGGTCGTTGAAGCCCTCGGTGATTCTCGCGCCGGGACCCATGGTGGGCGTGCCGCACTTGCCGTCGCTGTTCATGTCGAAGATCTTCTTGCCGGAATCGAGCAGGTTGCAGAGCGAGTCCGGGAACGCGACGCTGTCAGCGTTGTTCATGTCGTCGTTGAGCGTGATGCGGCTCTGGTCCGGCTTCATCGTGTAGATGGTGCGGTTGAGCGGATCCTCGGTGCGCAGGGTCATGGCCATCACCCGGCCACCATCCCAGCGCTCGACGACATTGGTCAGGTTCGTGTTCTCGGGGTCATAGAGCGAGCGGAAGTACAGCCGGCCTCGCAGCGCGTAGTCCTTGCGCCCGTCGTACAGCCGGGTGGAGGCCTCGGGCATGCCCACGCCGGGCCAGTTCTTGCCCCAGGCGCTGCCGGGGGTCTCGTTCACACCCCAGAGGAGGGCGTTGCCCACCGTGGAGGGCGACGAGCGGGAGTAGCTGCCCGAGCGCACGGCCTGGTAGCCCACGTTGACGTTGTCGACCACGGGGACGCAGCGGTCGTCCGGGCTGGTCATCTCCACCTTCCAGCACAGCTGCGAGCCGGTGAAGCCCATCTCCAGGAGGTCCAGCTCCCGCACGTTCGGGTTGCCCGTGTCGAAGCGCACTGGAATCCAGGTGCGGTTGGGGTTGGGCTTCTTCACGTACACGCCGCCCTCGAACTCGTAGGTGTGGCAGTCCACCGCCACCGAGTAGGTGATGGTCGGCGGCGCGCGACCCGGCACCGAGCAGGCACCGGGGGTCTCCTCGGTCCAGCAGGGCGGGGTCGAGCACATGTGCGCGGGGGCGGGCGCGACGTCGTCGAAGCGCGTGAAGCGCACCTTGGTGATGACGAAGTCCTCCGCGTCGCTCATGTCGATGTCGTTCGACAGGCTCGCGGAGCGGAAGCTGCCGCCGTTGGTCTTGTTGATGACGAACACCACGTCGTTGAAGTCGCGGTCACCACCTCCCGGGATGTCCTCGAAGCCGAGAATCCAGCGGAAGGGGTCCGTGGACGGCGCGCCCACGATGACGTGTGGCATGGCGTTGCGCATGCCGCCGGGCCGGTCGATCTTCGCGCGCTCCTTGGGCATGACCAGGTTGCCGTACGTCGCCTCGGTCCTCAGCCGGTAGAGCGTGTCGGTGTCGAGCCAGCCGCACAGCCTGGTGTTGTTGGTGCCGGCCACGACGCACTGGTTGGAAGCCGAACCCTGGGGGTCGTCGGCGCTGCAGCTTTCCTCGTAGGGGCAGCCGATGTTGCGCTCGGCCACGACGGGGCCGCCCGACATGTTCTGGTCCAGGTTCCACGCGGACTTGGAGAAGAACACGTTGATGGGCGTCTGCAGGTGCAGCTGGCACTTGCCGGCGCTGTCCTGCTTCAAGCACGGATAGACGGTGCCCTCGTTCGGGCCGTGGCTGGAGTTGTAGTAGACGATGAGGAAGAAGACGATCTCCCGGTTGCCCTGGATGGTGCCCAGGTCCACCGTGCGGTCGCCGAGGTCGATCTTGTCCGCGGGGTCCGGCGCGGGCAGCGGCACGCCCCGGTTGTCATACCGGCTGACGTTGTAGTCTGGGACGGCATCGTTATCGGTGGTGGCGTCCTTCACCGGGGTCATGCTGAGGAAGGTGGTGCCGTCGCTGTCGTCATCGGCGAGCAGGAACACCATCTGCCCGATGCCCTTCTGGCCGTTCTTGTCGTCGGCGGGCTCCAGCAGGTTGGGGATGCGCGGGAACAAGCCGTTGTCGGAGTAGTCGTTGGCGGCGGCGGTGCCGCTGCTCTGGGACGTACCGACGATGTCCGTGTCGATGTGCGTAGAGCCGAGACCCGGACGGGCATCCGCGAGGCCGTTGTTTCCGGTGACGCGCCGATAGGTCTTCGCGCAGCTCGCCTTCATCGAGATGGCTGGCTCGGTATACGTCTCTCCGTCCGAGGTGAAGACCATGCTGGCGCAGCGGCGGTCGGCCGGGTCTCCGATGAAGGGACGCGCCTTGGCGCCCGACTGCGGCGCGATGTTGAAGAGGTCCTCGTGCAGGTCGAGGACGCCGTTGCCGTTCGTGTCGACCAGGTCACCCGCCGCGTTCACGTACTTGGCGGCCTGGTCCAGATACATGTAGCCCAGCGCGTGCGAGGCGCCTGCGGACTCGAACACGTAGCTGATGGTGACGCGCTGGTCGTACGGGAAGATGATACGCTCGGGATTGAGCTTCTCGGGTGGCAGCAACTGGATGTCGGCGTCGCCGCTGCGGCCGGAGGGGATGAGCTTCAGCTCCTTGGGGAAGGTCATCTGGCCCAGGTCGTTTTCGGCGTTGCCGAAGCCGGGCTGCTTGTCCTGCGACAGGCTGTCCTTGCAGAGCTGGGCCAGGCCGTCATCGGCGAGCGCGGCGGGCGTGGCCAGCAGGAGGAGCGTCGAGAGTGCTCGGTGGAGGGCTTTCATCGGGACTTCCCTTGGGCCGGCTTGTAGGTCTGGATGCCGTCGGTCCGCTGCTGCGCGCGGCGCGTCTCGAGGTCCTTCTGGAGCTGCTCGCGCAGCCGCACTTCGGGAGGCGGCGAGGGTGGACGGGAGCTGGTCTTGAGGTAGGCCAGCAGGGCGTCCAGCTCCGTCGGAGACATCCCCCGCGTGTCGCAGCGGGTGTTGTCCTTGACGCGATGGGGGTTGGTAATCCAGGTGCGCAGCTCCGCGCTGGGCGTCTGGCGCACCTTGCTGGTGAGCTCCACCCGCTTCTCACCCGCGGGACGCGGCTGCTGCTTCATGCGCTCGCCGCCCGCTTTCTTGAGGGTCGCGGCCGAGGGCTGCGGCGTGAGGGTGTGGCAGCTGACACAGGCCTTCTGGAAGGTGCGCTCTCCTTCGGGAGTCGCCGTGGCGAATCCTGGCAGGAGCAACAACCCGAGGAGGAAATGGCGTTTCATGGATGACTCGCGGGACGGCGAGGAGTTCGTCAGGGAGGCGTGTTGTTGGGGAGCGATTCCATCTGCGAGACGTCGGGCGCGTTCTGCTCCCGTGAATTGTTGTAGTTGTTGTCAGCCCCGCAGCCGGCCATGTTGCAGCCGGGGCCGTAGGCCACCGCGCCCGTCTGGTTGGCGATGAGCGCCTGGACGACGGCGCGCGTGGGCCGGCCGTCGCGGTTCAGCACCTCGCCCACCGCGGCCACCCAGATGAGCCCGTTGGTGTCGGTGTTGGGGACGGCTCCGGGGTCGGAGTCCACGTCGTCGCGAACGAACACGCGGTAGCGGACGTTGTTCTGCTCCGGGTAGTCCTCGTAGGCGACGCCATCCGCGCCCTGCTTCTCGTGGGCGGGCATGTCGCCCGGCGTCAGCCGCAGGTAGTTCCACGGATCACCGGGGCCCGCGGGCAGCAACTCGTACCAGGGAGGATTGGCGCCCGCGAGACCCAGCTCCGTCACCTCGGCGCCCGAGTTGATGATCGTCGTCAGGGTGTTCGCATAGGTCTCTTCGGTGATTCCCGTGCGCAGCCGGATGGCCTCGCGACCCTCGGCCAGCCCCGCCTCCGCGGCGAAGAACGCCTCCTTCTGCCGGCGCGCGTCCGCCTGGGTGTCCGCCTCGCGGCCCACCACCCGGTAGCTCAGCATCACCGCCATCGTCACCACGAGCACGACGCCCAGCGCGACGAGCAGCGTGAAGCCTCCATTCGCTCGGGTTCGGGCCAGGTCTCGGTGCGTCATCGTCGCGGCTCCTCTGCGCTCCCCCGGTGCGGGGAAGGCTGGAAGTGTCGCGAACTCAGCAACTCACGTGCCCGCAGGGGCATACCCGCAACCCACTGAAATCGTTCCGGTGCGGGCTTTCACCCTCGAGTCGCGGGTCATTGATGACCTCGCAAAAAGTGCGAGGTGCGACTCTTTGCGGGGTGCGGGCTTCAGCCCTCGAACTCCAGAGCGCGGAGCCGGTCGATCAACAACCGCATGCGCTCCTGGTGTGTGCCGGGCCAGAACACGCGGCGACAGTCCCCACACTGCTGGAAGTGGGTGTGCCGCCGCGCTACGTCCGGGGGGACGCGATTGGTCACCTCGTGGGGTTCGGCGGGACTCAGGAGCGCGTTGCAGGCGATGCACCGGGAAAACGGCTTCATCCGGGAGCCGAGCCCATAGCGTCGCACCACCTCGACCAGCTGCTCGGCGGGGTCCGTGGCGCGGGGGAAGTAGCCGAGGACCACCTCACCCCGCTTGAGCACGCCGATGTCCCGCGTCAGCAGGACGCGCTCCTCGGTGCTCGAGATTCGCGCCAGCTCGGGGTCGTCGAAGTCGTTGCGCCACAGGGTGTCGAAGCCGAGCATCCGCAGGAAGCCCGACAGCCGCCCCAGCCCCACATCGAGCACGAAGCGCGGCATCCCCTCGACGTGCCCGAGCGCCGGGAAGGCCTCGATATGGTCCCCGGCCGTCACCCGGCGCGTGAGCGCCACTGGCGCGCCGTTGACGAGCACCCGGTCCAGCTCGGGATGGGGTGGACCGAGTGACTCGATGAGGTCCTTGAGCGAGGGCGAGCCCTGGGGTGTCACCTGCAGCTGCGTGCCCCGCTTCTCCGGCGCGACGAAGTCGTTCAGCCTTCCATGCAGTTGGACCGTCACCATGGTCGTTGCTCCCGGTTGCGTGACGAGGAGGACACGGACCCAGGCCCGTGAGACGACCTCCGTCACGCGATTTTCACCGCTGTAAATGTACGATTTGGCGGTACGTAGCGGGACTGCGGGCCTGAGGCGCTTCTATACTCCCCGCCCCGTCGGGCCGTCGTCGCCGACGAAGTCACCTCTCGAATCGTCTCCACGGAAGCAGGCAGAGCGAATGAAGAAGACCCTTTCCTATCTGGCGTGCGCGGTGGTCTCGCTCACGGTTTTCGCTCTGGCGTGTGGTGATTCGGATCCGAAGACACCGCTCCCGTTGCCGGACGGCGGCGTGATGTGGGCCGAGTGCAACCCCCAGCAGGACGGCGGCGGCTGTGGCACCGGCGAGGCGTGCCGCTACGTCCCGTTCTACGACCGCTCCATCTGTGTCCGGCCGTGTGACGCGCAGGGCGCCTGTGGCCAGGCCGAGGCGGCGTGCTGCCCCACGGGCGAGGCGGGTGAGGGCGGTGACGCCACCTTCTGTCTGCCGACCGAGGTGTGCGAGGCCACCACTCCGGACGCGGGCGATGCGGGTGATGCGGGCGAGGACGCGGATGGTGGCTCGCAGGCCGACGATGGCGGGTCGCTCGAGGACGCCGGGTCGAACACCGAGACCGACGCGGGCACGACGGTCGACGCGGGCGGGCCTGTCACCGTGGAGGACGCGGGCACGACGGTCGACGCGGGCACGACGATTGACGCGGGCACGACGGTCGACGCGGGTGGGCCTGTCATCGTGGATGACGCGGGCACGACGATTGACGCGGGCACGCCCGTGGACGCCGGTCCTGGCACCGTGGACGACGCGGGCACGGCGATTGACGCGGGCACGGCGATCGACGCGGGTTCACCCATCGATGCAGGCACCGATGCTGGCACGCCCATCGACGCGGGCACGCCGGACGCGGGTTCCCCGGTGGACGCGGGCACGCCGGACGCGGGCTCGTCGACGGACGCCGGAACGCCGACGGACGGTGGTCCCGGGCCGGGCGCCTACACGAACATCCGCATCATGGCGGCGAACCTGTCGAGCGGGAACGGCCAGGACTACGACCCGGGCCACGGCATCCGCCTGATGCAGGGCGTGGACCCCGACGTCGTGCTCATCCAGGAGTTCAACTACCGCACGGACTCCGTGGCGGACATCACCTCGCTGGTGAACCAGGTGGGCCCGGGCTTCCACTACTACCGTGAGACGGGCGCGCAGATTCCGAACGGCGTCATCAGCCGCTGGCCCATCATCGAGTCGGGCGAGTGGAAGGACCCGGAGGTCGGCAACCGCGACTTCGCGTGGGCGCGCATCGACATCCCCGGCCCCACCGACTTGTGGGTCGTCAGCGTGCACCTGCTGACCCGCAGCGCCGGCGCGCGCAACGCCGAGGCGAACGCGCTCGTCGCGGAGATCCGCAACAAGGTCCCGGAGCGCGACTACCTGGTCATCGGTGGTGACCTCAACACGGACAGCGTCTCCGAGAGCTGCTTCACCACCTTCAGGAACGTGGTCGTCACCGCGGCTCCGTACCCGGCCGACAAGAACGGCAAGACCGGCACCAACGCCAGCCGCGCGAAGCCCTATGACCACGTCCTGGTCGACCAGGACCTGAACCAGTACCGCACGCCCACGGTCATCGGCTCCAACTCGTTCCCCAACGGCCTCGTGCTCGACAGCCGCGTCTACACCCCGCTGTCGGACATCGCCCCGGCGCAGGCCAACGACAGCGGCGCTCCCAGCATGCAGCACATGGGCGTCATCAAGGACTTCCGCGTCCCCGCCTTCTAGGCGGATGCGGCGGGCGCGCGGCGGCTCCGAGAGGGGGCGCCGCGTGCTCCGCTCAGAAGTTCCACTTGTGCTTGTTGCGCTCGATGAAGCGCGCCACCGGCGGGATTCGCGCGATGAGCGGCGTGAGCACGAACACCGCCGCCAGCCGCAGGGGCTTCACCACCTGCGACGCCGCGTAGGCCGCCGCCCACGTGCCCGCCTGCTCGCCCGCGCCGGATGGCTGGAAGCCCAGCCGGATGGCTGCATAGAAGCCCACCAGCACCAGGCCGAAGATGACGTAGTTCGTCACCAGCGCCAGCGGGCCGTACTCCAGCATCAGCGTCTTGAAGCGCGCCATCAACGAGGGCTTCCCGGCCTTCGCCGTGGAAGTCGTTGTGGGTGGGGGCGTGTCGGAGACTGAAGGATTCACGTCGGGCTCAACAGGCGGCATGTCCACACCATGCCCCAAACGAGCGATGTCCGGGAAACAGAGCATGCGGCCCGCCGGGGGGCGGTCGGCCCTCTGGGTTGTCAGGGCTCCGGGGGGCGGGTTAAGGGATTGGGACGCGTCATGAAAGCCTCCCTCCGCCTCCTCATTCTCGTGGCCACCACGGTCCTCGTCGCGGACCATGTGACCAAGTATCTGGCTGTGTCCCGGTTGACGGATGCCCTGGACGGGCGCGAGGGGATGGCCCGGGTGACGGGCTACTTCACCATCCACAACCTCGACAACGACCCGCCCCGTGAGGACGGCGAGCGCAGCGTGCTGCGGCCGCATCGCTTCATCGAGGACTACTGGCACTTCCGCTACGTGGAGAACCCGGGCGCGGCGTGGGGCATGTTCGCGAACCTGCCCGACAGCGTGCGGCGCACGTTCTTCCACGTGGTGAGCGTGGCGGCGCTGGCCTTCATCTTCCTGATGTACCGCCGCACCCCCGTGGAGCAGCAGCTGGCGCGTCTGGCGCTGGCGCTCATCACCGGCGGCGCGCTGGGCAACTTCCTGGACCGGCTGATTCGCGGCTACGTCATCGACTTCATCGACTGGCATTGGCGCAACCAGCCAGGCATGCGCTGGCCCACCTTCAACGTCGCGGACGCGGCCATCTGTGTGGGCGTGGCCTTCATGCTGCTGGACTCGCTGAAGGTGCGCCGCCCGGAGGCCGTTCCGGCGCCGCTCGCCCAGAGCCCCAATCCGTGACGGGTGGGGGCTGGGTGGTGTAAGCCCAGGCCCGTGCCTCGCAAATACGTCATCCTCCTCGCCGTCACCCTGGGCGTCATCGCCCTGGACCAGTGGACGAAGTATCTCGTCGTCCGTGAGCTGACCTCCCAGATGCAGGGGCAGGAGACGCTGGGCGGACGCCTGGGCGCCATGTTCAGCGAGCCGCCCGAGCGGGGCTTCGACGGGCTGCACTACCGCTCCCGCCGCAGCATCGAGGTGGCGGAGTCCTTCTTCCGCCTGCGCTACGCGGAGAATCCGGGCGCGGCGTGGGGCTTGTTCCGCAACCTCCCGCCCGAGCAGCGCGGCCCGCTCTTCCACGTGGTGAGCCTGGGCGCGGTGGTCCTCATCGTCTTCTACTTCCGCAAGCTGTCCGGCACGGACCCGGAGGAGAAGTGGGCGCTGTGGGGCCTGCCGCTCGTGCTGGGCGGCGCGCTGGGCAACTACATCGACCGGTTGGCCCGGGGCTTCGTCATCGACTTCCTGGAGGCCCACTGGTTCGACAAGGCGGCGTGGCCGTCCTTCAACATCGCGGACGCGGCCATCTGCGTGGGCGTGGGCCTGCTGCTGGTGGACGCGTTCGTGCGCAAGGAGAAGCCCGCACCGGCGCCCACCAAGGCCGCCTGAGCGACACCTCGCCGGAGGGCCGCCCGAGCGGGCTGGCGTGCTCCCCGCCTTGCTCCGACGCGTGGCGCGGAGAGCCTCCCGCGCGCGCCGCCCCTCTCGTCCGTCGGCAGGTCTCCATGCTCCCCGTCCTCTTGCGCTTCACCTTCTCCAGCCTGTGGGCGCAGTTGCTGCTGTACGCCCTCGCCGTGGGCACGGTGGGCTACATCGCCTTCAACGGGTGGCGCGGCGCGGTGGGGGAACTGGACCCGAAGACGCGCACGCGCAAGGCGGTGGTGCTCGGGGACCGGCTCCTGCGCGCGGCGGGCTTCGGCCTCGCGGGTGCGGGGCTGGCGTGGTTCGGCCTCAAGTACGCGCTGCCCGAGGGCGCCTTCCCCGGCGGCAAGGGCGAGGGCATCCCCCTGCACACCTACGGCGTGCTGCTCGCCACGGGCTTCATGACGGCGGTGATGGTGGCCGGCCGGCTGGCGCGGGACGAGTGGCGCAAGGTCGAGCTCGTCGATGGCCAGTGGGTGGACGTGGAGGGGCCGAAGAAGCGCGAGCAGGTGATGGACCTGGCCTTCTGGGTGCTCATCGGCGGCATTGGCGGCAGCCGGCTGCTCTTCGTGCTCGTCAACTGGAAGGACTACTCGCGCGACTGGACGCAGGCGTTGTCGCTGGGCGGCGGGCTCGTCTTCTACGGGGGGCTCATCGGCGCGGCGGTGGCGGCGTGGTTCTTCGCGCGTGCCCACGGCATGGACTTCCTGCGGCTGGCGGACGTGTGCATCCCCACGGTGTCACTGGGGCAGTGCCTGGGGCGGCTGGGCTGCTTCAGCGCGGGCTGCTGCTGGGGCGACGTGGCGCCGGCCCAGTCCGCGACGGCGGTGCACTTCCCTGGCTCGGGCCTGGCGCAGGACCTGTTCGGCCAGGTGGGCAATGCCTCCAGCCTCGCATACACCTCCCAGCTCGACGACACGCGCTTCGTCGTGGAGGCGACAGGTCAGGTTCTGCACCAGGCCGCGCCGGACGCCGTGCGCATCTCCGACTGGGTGGCCCAGCACGGACACACCCTGGGCGTCTACCCCACCCAGCTCTTCGAGTCCCTGGGGCAGCTCGGGCTCTTCGTGGTGCTGCTGTACGCCCGCCGCTTCCGCCGCTTCCATGGGCACATCTTCGCGCTGTGGCTGATGGCCTACGCGGTGCTGCGCACCACGGTGGAGCTGTTCCGAGGGGACGTGGAGCGCGGGACGCTGCACGGCCTGCTCCAGTCCTTGGGGGCGTATGGGCTGGCGGACGCGGTGCCGCTGGAGGCCTGGTTCAACATTTCGACCAGCCAGTCCATCTCCCTGTGCATGTTCGCCCTCGGGGCGACGCTGCTCTACCAGAGGGGTCGGCGAGGGGCGGGCGAGGTGGCGGGCGAGGCCGGGCCGACACCGTCGGCGGCGTGAGGTTGATCCCCGGACGCGGGTTGGGGACACTCTGAGGCGTCATGCCGCCCCCCGACGCCCGACAGTCCGCCGCAAAGTCCCCCGCCGCGAAGGCCCCGGCGGACACCAGCTCCAGCGAGGCCGTCCTTCATGAGTGCGAGGCGCTGGAGGCGGAGCTGGCCGCGCTGCGCAACCTCTTCGAGCAGTACTTCCTGGGCGCCGAGCGCAACCCGCCCACGCGCGCCCACGAGGACTACAAGAAGCGGGTGAACAAGCTGAAGACGTCGTTCATCCGCAGCACCGCGGCCAAGTTCCGCGTGGCCAGCATCCACAGCAAGTTCCTCACGTACGAGCGGCTGTGGATGCGCACGCTGCAGGAAATCGAAGCGGGCACGTACAAGCGAGACTTGTTCAAGGCGCGGCGTCGCGCGGAGGTTCGTGGAAACTCGACGAACAAGGACCCGAAGAAGGGCGTCGTCGAGTTGACGGAGGACATCTCCGACATGGACTTCGAGGAGGTGGAGGAGGTGCTCCGCCCCCGTCCCGTCAACGAGCCGCCCCTGGCCGCGGCCATCGCCGCCGCGGCCGCGGCCGCCTCCACGCCCGCCTCCGGAGGCACGCCCTTCCGAGGCACGCCCGCGGTGGCCAGCGCCTCGACGGCGCCGAGCGTGGCGCCGGTGGCGGCTCCCGCCGTGTCGCGCGGAGGAATCCCCGGCATCGCGCCGCTGACGCCCGCCGTGGCGCCGCTGACGCCCGCCGTGGCGCCGCTGACGGGGACGCCCGCGAGAGGCCTGCCCACGGTGACGTCACCGCTCGGGGGCACGCCGGCGCGAGGCACGGCCACGGTGACCTCACCGCTCGGAGGCACGCCGGCGCGAGGCACGGCCGCGGTTCCTCCAGGCATGGCCGCGAAGCCCGCGGCGACACCCGCGCCCGTGGCTCGTCCCACGGCGGCGCCCGTCGCGGCGCCCAGGCCCGCGGCTCCCGTGGCCTCGGCGGCGCCCAAGCCTCCGGCGGCGGCGGGAGGCGGCGGCATGTCGGACGACAAGCTGCGCGCCGTGTACGACGCGTACGTCACCGCGAAGCGGCGCTGCCAGGAGGACACCTCGAAGATGTCCTACGAGTCGGTGGCCGCCACACTGCGCAAGCAGGTGCCGGAGCTGCTCAAGCAGCACAACGCCAAGGCGGTGGAGTTCAAGGTCGTCATCAAGGACGGCAAGGCCTCGCTCAAGGCCGTGCCGAAGTAGGGCGCCGCGGATGAATCAGGACCTGGAATCGCTCAAGGCGCGCGTGTCGCGTCTGTCGGTGATGATTTTCGACATCGACGGGACGCTCACGGACGGGCGCATCTTCTGGGTGCCGAACTCCGGCTGGACGCAGATGTACAGCGTGCGTGACGGCATGGGCATCAAGCGCCTGCAGGAGGTGGGCATCGAGGTGGCCGCCATCTCCGGCGGCGACAGCCTGTCCGCGCAGATGCGGATGCAGTCGCTGGGCCTCAAGCACGTGCACTTCGGCAGTCAGGACAAGGTGGCGCACTTCGAGAAGCTGCTCGCCCTGCTGAACGTCTCCGCGGACCGGTGTGGCTACATGGGGGACGAGGTGGTGGACCTGCCGCTGCTCAAGGCGGTGGGCTTCTCCTCCGCGCCGCCCGAGGCCCCCGACGAGGTCCGCGCGCAGGTGCACTACGTCGCGCAGAAGCCCGCGGGCTTCGGGGCCGCGCGCGAGGTGTGCGAGTTCATCCTCCGCCACCGCTCGTAGCACCTGTCCGTCCCGCGAATTCCACCAATCCGCGCCTGGGTGCGGCGAATCGTCGGCTCCTGAAAAGTCGCGGGGGCCGCTTGCCCGCACGGGTTGTCGCGTCATGGGGCCCTCCCTACCTTGGGCTTCGCACATGAGGCCGCTGGCCGGCGCGAGACACGTGGGAGGCGATGTGGGGATGCAGAGGTGGCTCGGGCTGTCGGTGGTGGTGGGCCTCGTGATGACGACGGGGTGCTCGACGCCGTCTGAAGAATCTCGGGAGCGGCTCGCGGTGCTGGAGGCGGAGGCCGAGGAGCTGGACGCGGTGCTGGACAGTGTCGAGGAGCGACTGCTCGGCAACCAGGCCATGCTCCAGACGTGGCAGGAGCTGGGACGCCGTCACCAGGAGGTGACGCAGCTGCACTGCCAGACGTCGGAACCGCACATCCTGGCGCGCATGAAGCACTACGAGAAGATGGAGGAGCGCGTGCGCCAGACGCACCGACGCAGCAGCGTGGCGGCGGTGGACCCGGTGCTCACCTCCGGCAAGTCATCCAAGTCCCAGCATGGCGCCAACTGACGCCCGCTCACAGGCTCATGCGCTCGCGGAAGCGCTGGGACTGACGGCGTGACATCTCCACCTCCGGGCCTTGGCGCAGGCGCGCCACCAGCGTGCCGCCGGGGCCCGGCTCCAAGGTCTCGACGAAGTCCAGGTTGATGAGGTGCTGTCGACTCGCGCGGAAGAAACGCGAGGGGTCCAGCTTCTCCTCCAGGTAGCTCAGCGAGCGCAGCAGCAGCGGCTGATGTCCCGCCAGGTGCAGTCGTGAATAGTTGCCCTCGGACGTGATGAGCGGCACCTGCGCGAGCTGCACCAGCCAGCAGCGCTCGCCCTCCTTCACGAAGACGCGCTCCAGCGGCGCACCCGAGGCCCGCGTCGGCTCTGACGCGCGCTCCGTCGGTCCACGGCGCTGACGGACCCGCTCCAGCGCCTCGGCGAGCCGCTCTGCTTCGATGGGCTTGAGCAGATAGTCGAGCGCGTTGACGGAGAAGGCGCGCACGGCGTGCGCGTCGAACGCGGTGGTGAAGATGACGTCCGGAGGCTCGTCGAGCCGGGCGAGCACATCGAAGCCGCTGCCTCCCGGCATCTGGATGTCGAGCAGGAGCAGGTCCGGCTCCTGTGCCTCCACCTGACGGCAGGCGTCGTCGACATGGGTGGCCTCGCCCACCACTTCGACATCGGGGAACGCGGCGAGCAGTCGGCGCAGCTCCGCGCGGGCCAGGCGTTCGTCATCGACGATGAGGACTCTCATGAGGGCAGGGGGATGCGGACGCGCGCGGTGGTGAGGGTGGACCCGGTCTGGTCCAGCTGGAGCGACGCGGTGGTGCCACACAGCAGCCGCAGCCGCTCGCTCGCGTTGTGGAGTCCCACGCCGCCGGAGTGGGGCGCGGGAGGCGTGCCGACGGGCGCGGGGGTGTTGGCGACTTCCAGGAGGAGCGAGCCCTCGCGCACGTGGGCCTGCACCGTCACCGCGCCGCCCTCGGGAGAGGGAGCGATGCCATGCTTGATGGCGTTCTCCACCAGCGTCTGCACCAGCATCGCGGGGACGGGCACGGCGAGCGCCTCGGGTGACACGTCCTCGCGCACGCGGAGCCGCTCTTCCAGGCGGATGGCCTCCAGGCTCAGGTAGTCACGCACCACCTGGAGCTCCCGCCCGAGCGGCACCGTCTCCGCGTCCTTCGAGGCGAGCGCGTAGCGCAGCAGCGAGGACAGGTGGGTCACCGCCTGCTGGGCGCGGGTGGGGTCCTCGACGATGAGGGCCCGGACGCTGTTGAGACAGTTGAAGAGGAAGTGCGGCTGGAGCTGGGCCTTGAGGAAGCGCAGCTCGGAGGTCTGCGAGGCGATTTGTTGCTGCAGTCGCTCGTGCTCCGCGGTGCGCGCCCGTTCCACGAAGTGGACCGCGAAGTACGTCAGCAGCCACATCATCATGACCACGGACCAGAAGGCGCCGCCGAAGATGATGCGGGTGAGCGAGAAGTCCTCGAACCCCTGGATGCGGAACACGAAGCGGGACAGGACGTGGGCCACCACGGACTGGGTGGCCCCCATCGCCAGACAGACGAGCAGCACGCGGGGCGCGAGGCGTGACAGGGACAGCCGGGCCCACTCCCGGAAGCCGAGCCGACCGCGGGCGACGTGCGTGATGACCATGCCCGAGAGGCTCATCGCGACGAGCCAGAACATCCTTCGCGCGAACTGCTCGTCGGGCTGCTGCATCATCACGACGGACAGCACGGACAGCACGGCATTGATGAGGCCATACAGTCCCCAGCCGCCCACCTGGCAGGCGGCGTACACCCGGGCGCGTCGGGATGACATGCGTGCTCCTGCCGTCATGAAGACCTCGAGTCCATCACGCTTCAGCGCTGGGATTCCATGCCCGTCAGCGGGCGTGCTCGTTCAGGAAGCCGTCGAGTGTGGTGAAGAAGCCCTCGGGGTCATCCCACATGATGAAGTGCCGGGCCGTGTCGTGCATGACGAGACGCGCGGTGGACAGGCCCTGATACTGGCCGCGATAGAGCGCCTCGATGTTCTCGCGAGGGACGCTGCCCTTGAGCGCGGCCCACGAGCCGAACACGAAGGTGGGCGCGGTGATGCGAGGCAGCTCCGGGCGCAGGTCGGTGGTGGACATCTCGTACATGGCCTGCGCGATGGTCTCCGGGTCGGAGTCGATGCCCCAGCGGACGCCGACCTCACGCCGGGCCTCGTCGGTGGCGTAGATGCGCATCGCCTGTCGCGACGCCTGGGTGCGCTGCTCCAGATTCTGCTGACGCACGTGGGCGCGGCCCTGCTCGGCGAACGGACGGGCGGTCTCGACGGTGGCGCCCGGGTACATGAGCGCGGGCAGGAAGGGCACGCTGTCCACGATGAAGAGGCCGCCCACCAGCTCGGGTGCCTCCGCGGCCAGCGAGAGCGCCAGCACGCCGCCCAGGCTGTGTCCGACGATGATGGGCTTCTCGAGCTTATGCTCGCGGATGTACTCGATGAGCGCCGTGCGCATGGTGGCGAAGAAGGGCGCGGGGACAGCGGGCTGACCGGCGAACCCGGCGAGCGTGAAGACGTGGCTGTCGTAGCCGCCCTTCAGGTGGGCCACCGTCTCGTCCCACACCGCGCCGGACGAGGCGAGGCCGGGGATGAACAGGACGGGGCGTCCCTTGCCGGAGCGCTTCACCTGGAAGGCGGCCGGGGCGGCGGGCGCGCTGGTGGCCGCGGCGGTGGTGGTGGGGCTGGAGGTGGTGGCGCAGCCGACGAGCAGGCAGAGGGTGCAGAGCGCGGTCAAGAGTGGCGTGGGACGCATGGACCTTCCTCGGGTGAAGGACGCCGCGGGACGCGCGGTGTCGGACGAGGAGGAAGGTACGCCCAGGAATCGTGCTCGCTCCGGAGACTCCATGAGCGGTTCGTCCCGGGGATGAGCGGCGCGGGACGGGGATGGGCTACCGCGCGCGGAGCTCCTGTCGAATCTCCATGAGGATGCGGCCGAGCATGTTCTTCCCGCGACCGTCTCCGCCGTCACCCCAGAAGTCATCCTGGTCCGTGTGCTCGACGAGCCGTGCGTCGCCTGTCTCCAAGAGCAGTCGGGTCAGGTCCTCGTGCTGGGTGAACTTGGCGCGCACGGCCTCGCGCATGACGGAGACCTTGATGGACTCCCAGTCCCGACGGAGCTTTCGCTTGCGGTCTCGACCCATGCGCGCGGCGAGCATGGGCGTGCGCGCCTGACGGAGGGCCTCCTGGTCCTCGGGGAACTCGAACTTCCGTGCCTGGAAGTAGTGCTCGCTGGTGGGCCACGTCCTTCCGCCCAACTTGATGGGATAGGGCGCGAAGTTCGAGCACCAGCCATGCGCGTCGGTGACGCTGTAGAAACGGATGACGTCGCTCATGTGAGTCCCTCGGGTGCCAGCGCCTCAAGGACGCGAGGCGCTCGGTCGGCACAGGACGAGGCCCACGTCATCCGGGAGCACGCCGCTCGCGAGTCGAGGCAGCGTGGCCAGCGTGCGCGCCGCGGCCTGCACGTCGGCGAGGCCCACGTGCTCCTGGATGCGACGCAGGTCGACGTACTTGAACAACCCATCTGACGCGCCGAGGAGCGTGCCGCCTCGCCACAGGTGTTCGAAGATGATGGGCCGTGCGCCGCCGCTCCCGAGCAGGGGCTTGCGGTGTTGATGCGCCGTGAGCGCGTGACAGCGCTCGCCCTGGAACAGCCACAACTCCGAGTCCCCCACGCTGGCGCCCACCACGCGTCGTGAGGTGACACAGGCGACCACGGCGGTGGTCTCTCCTCCCTGCCCCGAGGACACGAGCCGCGCGTCGCACCGCTCCAGCACAGCGCGCCATGTCTCCGCGCCCTCGAGTCCGGACCCGGACGCCACGGCCTCCTGAACGCCACGGAGCACCGCCTCCGCGGCCTCCGCGCCACGATGTGAGTTACCCGCGCCATCCGCGACCACCAGCACCGTCGCGGCACCGTGCGTCAGCACCCACGCCCGGTCCGCACCCGGTTTGCCTTTGCTCGCCGGTTCCACATGCAAAGCCGTCTCGAATTCGCCCAAGTGTCGCGCTTTCGGGAGTGCCAACAGGCGTCAGGACTGGCGTCATGGCGGGTACTTCATGACACGCTCGCTTTCCAGACTTCACCCCCTGTGCCTCCGGACGCAAGGGTTTCCGCTGGGCAGGCGGGCGGGCACACCGGTCCGTGACGACGTGGTCGAATCCAGGTAGAACCGCCGCCGTGACACGCACCGCGCAAACGGTCCTCGCCGCCCTTGGGGCGGGGTTGTTGGGATGCAACGACCTGGAGGTCTGTGGCTCGACGTCCCAGGACGTCACCCGTGATGACGGGAGCGTCTATCGCTGTGTCACCTCCGAGGACTGTCCGCGGACCTCCCGTGTCGATGTGTGCATCACCGACGTCTCGCCCATCGCCGAGTGCGTGAGCTGCGATGAGTCGCGCTGCGTCACCGTCATCCCGGAGAAGTGCTAGTGCGGAGGCTGCGACTGTCGCTCGTGGTGTTGGCCCTGGCGGGGGTGGGGTGTCGCGACAAGCCAGTGGACCACCTGCAGCGCGCTCGTGACGCCACCTTCGAGAAGCGACCGGACGAGGCCCTCGTCGAGTACCGCAAGGCCTTCGACATGTTGCGCCACGACAGCACCCCCGAGGCGCTCGTCCTGCGCGCTCGCGCCCTGAAGGGCGCCGCGGACGTCTACTGGCTGGAGCAGCGCAAGGTGAAGGAGGCCGTGGGCGTCTACCGCGAGCTCATCCAGCAGTGCCCCGAATCCCCCGAGGCGCTCGAGTCCCGCATCATCCTGGCGGAGCTGTTGCGCGTGCACTACCGCGACCTGCGCGGCGCCATCGACCAGCTCACCGCGGCGCTGCAGCGCAACCCGCCGCAGGGTGCCGAGCTGCACTACCAGGTGGCCAAGCTCTACTTCGAGCTGGGTGACTATCAGCAGTGCGAACTGGAGACGCGCCGCCTCGTCGAGCGCTTCGCCACCAGCGCCTTCGTGGACGACACGCTGTTCCTCCAGGCCCAGGCCATCGCGATGATGGAGGGCCGTCGACAGGAGGCCTCGCGCGCCTTCGCGGACCTGCGCACGCGCTTCCCGGACTCGGAGCTGTCCCCGCACGCGCTGTTCGAGATGGGCAAGCTGCGCTCGGACGCCGGCGAGCACGAGAAGGCCATCGAGACGTGGGTGGAGACGCTGAAGACGCATCCGGACCCCACGCTGGTGCAGGACTACATCGCGCGGGCCCGCAAGCGCATCGCCAACACCACCGCCGAGGGCGTGGGCCAGCGTGAGGTGGCGTTCGACCGCGCCCGTCCCGCGCCGCGCTCCTCGCTCGAGGCCGTGGGTGGCAGGCCCGAAGAGGCCGCGCACGAGCACGACTGACCGGCGCTGCTACGCCGGGACGTCCAGCACCGCTTCCAACAGGGGCGCCGCCACGGACGGGTCATCCGCGTCCGCCACCAGCAGCAGGTGCACGCGTCCACCCTCCACGCGCGCGTCCACACCCTCCAGCTTCACCTTCGCGTCGACGACGTCCAGGAACAGCGGCGTCCCATCCGGCGCCAGCAGTCCCACCGCCGAGCCCGCCACCGCGCCGTCCGAATAGGTATCCCGCGAGGCCTCCGCCGTCGCGGTGAAGACCATCCGCCCATCCGGCAGGGGCGAGGCGTCCGTGAAGGACAGTCGCACGCCGCCCGCGCGTCCCAGCTCCCAGCGCAGCGTGGTGCGCACCACTTCCGGACCCAGCGCGCCCACCTCGATGGCGCGCATCGCGCGCTCCCGGTCCAGGTCCACCAGCGCATCCACGCCCGCGTCGCCGTTGCCCCGCTGGAGCAACCGCACCCGTCCACCCACCACCGCCGCGCCCTCGATGTTGAGCGAGCCGAGCTCGCGCGAGAGCTGCTGATACATCGTCGAGCAGTCCACCGTCCGGACCTCGCCCGTCAGCGAGCCATCCGCGCCCAGCATCACCAGCACCCCGCGCATGCGCGCCGAGGTGGAGCCCGAGGGCAACGCCAGCAGGGCCCCCTGAGGCGCGCCCGCGAGTGGACCCAGCAGACAGAGCGCCTCCAGGTCCGGCTTCGCCGCCTTGCGCGCCGCGGGCTCCAGCGGGAGCTCGCCCTCGAACAGCCGCGACAGCCGCCCCGGTGCATCCCCGTGCACGGGGAAGGTGGCCAGGTGCAGCGAGTCATCCGCGACGACGTGCAGCCAGTCTCCGACGCGCACCAGCCCGCTGGCGGCGCTGACGTGCGCGGGGAGGCCCGGGGACTCGGGGGCCTCCAGGGTGAGGGTGCGCCGAGGGGTGGTGCGAATCATGGCCAGGCTCCCGTCGCAACAGGCTCGTTCAGAGCAGCGTACCGCGCAGGAGGGTGCTGGCGACGGTGAAGTAGATGATGACGCCGCTGACGTCCACCAGCGTGGCGACGAAGGGCGCCGAGGCGCTCGCGGGGTCGAAGCCGAAGCGGCGCAGCACCAGCGGCAGCATGGAGCCCGCGAGCGTGCCGAAGGTCACCACGCCCAGCACGGACAGCGCCACCGCGCAGCCCAGCAGGAACGCGTGCTCGCCATACGCCCCGGACACCTCCTGCCACACGATGATGCGCCCCAGGCCCACCGCGCCCAGCACCAGCCCCAGCACCAGCCCGGACAGCACCTCGCGCCGCGCCACGCGCCACCAGTCCTTCAATCGCATCTCGCCCAGGGCGAGCGCGCGGATGATGAGCGTGGAGGCCTGGCTGCCGGAGTTGCCGCCGGAGGAGATGATGAGCGGCACGAAGAGGCTGAGCACCACCGCGCGCTCGATGGCACCCTCGAAGCTGCTCATGGCGGTGGCGGTGAGCATCTGTCCGAGGAAGAGCACCAGCAGCCAGCCGATGCGCTTCTTGAGCATCCCGAAGAAGCCCACCTCGAAGTAGGGGGCCTCCAGGGCCTCCATGCCGCCGACCTTCTGGATGTCCTCGGTGGCCTCTTCCTGGACGACGTCGACGATGTCGTCCACCGTGACGATGCCCTTCATCCGGTTCTGCTCGTCGAGCACGGGCAGCGCCATGAAGCCGTGCTCGGTGAACAGCTGGCTCACCACTTCCTGGTCCGTGTTCTCCGACACCGTGACGACGTCGTGCTGCATGACGTCCGCCACCTTCTTGTCGCTGGCGGCCTGGAAGAGCTGGCGCAGCGACAGCACGCCCTGCAGGCGCTGCTCGGCGTCCAGCGCGTACGCGTAGTAGACGGTCTCCACCTTCTCGCGCGCCTGCTTGCGCAGGTATCCGATGGCCTCGTCGATGGTCATCTCCGGCCGCACGCGCGCGAAGCGCGGGTTCATCAGACCACCGGCGTCGTCCTCCGCGTAGGCGAGCAGGACGTTGACCTCGCGACGGCTGGCGTCGTCCAACTGCGCGAGGATGGTGTCCGCCTGCCCCGGCTCCACCGCCACCGCCTGCACCAGGTCCGCCAGGTCGTCCGGCGGCAGCAGCCGCACCCAGGTGCGCCGCTCGCTGGCGGGCAGGTGGGTGATGAGCTCCCCTTGTTCGCGCGCGGACAGGTCGAGGAAGAAGTCGTCCGCCACCGATGTCGGCAGGAGCCGGAAGCCCTCCAGGCGCTCGTCGATGGAGAGCACCGGCCACACCTCATGGAGCTCCTCCACGGAGAGGGAAGCGCTCTGAGGGCTGTCCATCATGGGGCTCGCCTCGGCTGGTGTTCGCGCGCGGCCAGTCGCGACGCGCCGGCCTCTCTACACCCGCACGGCGAGCGCGGCGAGAGGCAGGCAACCATCCCCGCGCGCTTTTTCCACGGACGTCACCGGCCCCGAGCGGGGAGCTCGCCCGTGTGGGCTCCAAGGGGGCTCGTCAGGGCCTCTCAGGGTCGAGCCTGCTCGTAGAGCGTGGTGAAACCCCCGAGGGGACGCGAATCGCCACTCCAGTGGAAGCGGGGGGAGGTGTCGCGAGAGCCCTCGGAGAGGGGGAAGTGGGTGGGCAACAGCTCCAGTCCGAGCACGGGCTGTCCGCTCAGGCGCCGGGGCTGGGACAGGCGGGCTTCCCCGGTGGTGGAGTAGAGGGTGGGCACGGTGGGGCCCAGATGGAGGGACCCTTCGACGACCCCCAGCGACATCTCCAGGCCGAGCGCGCCGTCCTGGGTCAGCCGGTCTCCCACGAGCGTCCATCGGTAGAGCGTCCGTTCGGGGAACAGGGGCTGGGCGGAGCCCACCAGGGTCCACAGCGCGCCGTCCTCCAGGCCCACGGGGATGCCTCGCAGCGGCGCGCAGGGCTCGCCCGTCACCGGGAGGAGGACTCCTTCCTCGGAGGGCTCGAAGGGGCAGGCCTGACTGTCGGGCGAACCAGGGCCCGTCAGCGACACGACGAGGACGCGCTGCGCCGACGCACGCACGAGCAGCCCCGTCGACTGCGCCCTGCCGAAGCGCCCCTGCACCCCTGGCTTCCTCCAAGGTGTGGACGGTGGCATGGTGAGCACCCCGGCGTCGGTGAGCACGAAGCGATGGAGTCGTTCGCTGTCGAGCACCACCAGTTCGTCCTCCGACGCCAGTCGTCCCTGGAGGGGCTGGGTGCCAGGCACGTCCGTGAGCAGCGAGTCCGTGAGCTCCAACTCGGTGCCGGTGTCCACGTAGCGACGCACGCGCCCGTCTCCCACCACCCAGACGACGTTGCCGGAGATGGAGACGTCGGCGGGGGTGGTGGCGGTGCCCAGGCGCAGCGGGCGGTCCTCGGTGCCGCGCATCGCCACGCCATCGCACAGCCACAGGCCCCGCGTGGTGCGGTCCAGCTGACCGCACCTGGGCAGTGGCAGGGTGATGGGCGTGGGGCTTCCGCTCCACGCGCTCGCCACATGGACGCCGAGCTGGCGCACGCCACCCACGGGCGCGAATGAGAGCAGGACATGGTGTCGTCCCACGGTGGTGGGAGCGAAGCTCACCGTGGCCTCGCCGCCCAGGTCCCCCAGGGAGACCTCGGCGGGGACACGATGGTTCTCCGGGTCGAGGACCTCGACGGTGGCGGTGTCGGGAGCCTGGGCGGGCCTGCCGTCGTCGCAGACCAGCATCAGGGTGGCGACGTCCATCCGCAGTGAGACGGCGGTGCCCAGGGAGACCACCACCGGGTCGCGGGTGAACAGCCCCGTCGCGGGGGACACGGTGCACAGAGGCGCCTGGTCGTCCGCCGAGCAACCGACGCTGGCGAGCACCGCGGCCAGGGTGAGGGGGAGGGTGGTCTTCATCCGGCGGCCATCTCGCCTGACGTCCGAGCCTCCCCCGGCCAGGGAGCGCTGCGACGCGGGCTTCCACCCGCCTCATAGCGCGAACGGGGGGCGCGGTCAGCCCTGGTGCCGGGGTGGGTGTCACCTCGTGGATGCATGGGGGCGCCCTCGTGACGGGACTGAAATCACTCGCATGTCAGGGATGAAATATCCCCGCGTCTCTTTTCGCTGAAAGGAGCGGTGACCATGACGACGGCGAACCTGACGAGCCCGATGAACCCCGAGATTCTGAACGACACTGTCAGCGGCATCGATGCGCTCGCGCCCGCCGCGCTACGTCCCGCTCCTCTTCCCGCCCTGCTGGGCGATGCCGCCGGCGGTCGACCGCCCGGAACCTGAGACCCCAGGCCCGTTCCCTCGAGGACGTGGCTGAAGGTACCAGGGCCGGGCTCCCTCCAGAGGGAACCCGGCCCTTCTCACGTTTCGGGCTTCCCGCCCCCAGCACACGCAGCCTTGGCCGAGAGGCGAGGCACCTGAGCGCCACTCAGGACCACGCGGGTTCGACTCCCGCAGGCTGCTTCACGACACACCGCAGGGACGCATCGCAGCCTTGGCCGAGGGGAAAGGCACCTGAGAGCCACTCAGGACCCCGCGGGTTCGATTCCCGCAGGCTGCTTCTTGAAACACATTGGGGTCGTAGCTCAGCGGGAGAGCGCTCGGTTCGCATCCGAGAGGTCCCGGGTTCAATCCCCGGCGGCTCCATTCAATCACTGTTGTTGTTGTCTGTTTTAAACGCCGCGGTAGCCCAATTGGTAGAGGTGCTGCGCTCAGAACGCAGAGGTTGCGGGTTCGACTCCCGCTCGCGGCATGGTGTTTCACGGGACGTAGCTCAGCTTGGAATAGAGCGCGCGCTTGGGGTGCGCGAGGTCGCTGGTTCGAATCCAGTCGTCCCGACTCGCAGCAGGCAGTGGTGGTTTTCTGGATGTAGCTCAGTCTGGCCAGAGCGCACGGTTCGGATCCGTGAGGCCGCAGGTTCAAATCCTGTCATCCAGATGTGCAGTGTTTCATGCTCCGGGATGCGATTGGATCGCAGCACGGCCGTCTACCGTGTGAACAGGGTTCGATTCCCTGTCGGAGCGCTGGCAGCACCCCTTCAGGGACCGTGGTTCAACGGGAGAATGCTCGGACGGCATCCGAGCGGTCCGGGTTCGATTCCCGGCGGTTCCATTCACCTCAGGCGGAGATGGGGGAGCAGATCTCCACCAGCACGCCGTTGAGGTCCTGCACGTAGGCCACCGATTGTCCCCAGGGCTTCTGCTTGGGCGGCTGGACGGGGCTTGCGCCTGCCTTCACCGACTGCTCGTAGGCGCCCGCGACATCGGGCGTGACGAGCGCCACCTCCACTGCGGCGGGAGTCTCCTTCGGCCGGTGGAAGCGCACGGTGAGCCCGTTGAGGCTGGCCATCTCCTCCGACGCGAAGGCCAGGGCGGTGGTGCCCGTCTCCATCTCGCCATACGAGTTGCTCTCGTGGAGGAAGCGCCGCTTCAGGCCGAAGGCCTTCTCGTAGAAATCGAGGGTGGCGGGGACGTCCGGGACGTAGAGGATGACATAACCGAGCTTCATGGGGGGGCTCCGAGGTGGGAGTGAGGACGCCGATGGAGGCGGTCTCTCATGGCCCCGCGGGGGTGTCTTGAAGAAATCGGACGCGGCTCATTCCAGCAGGCCGGTGGGAGACACTCCCGCCAGCTCTCGCACCTCCCGGGTGAAGTGGGCCTGGTCCGAGTAGCCGCAGTCGAGCGCCACGGTGCTCAGTGATGCATGTCCCGCGCGAAGCTGCCCCAGCGCACGTTGGAAGCGCAGCACGCGGGCGAGCAGCTTGGGCGCCGTGCCTGCTTCCTCCAGGATGTCGCGGTGCAGGGTTCTTTCGCTGATGCCCAGCTCGCGCGCCAGCGCGGACATGCGCACCTGTCCCGCCGAGGCCTGGAGACACTGGAGCGCATGGGCGGTCCGGGCCTTCGGCAGGTGCCGCGGCGAGGCATTGCGGCGCAGGAGTTCCTGTTGGAGCAGGGCCTGGGCGTGCTCGAGGGAGCGGCAGGCGGACAGGCGTTGCTGGAGGGCGACGAGGGCCGGCGCGCAGTCCTTCACGGAGACGTTGAGGTTGCACAACTCGCGAGGGCTCACGCCGAGCAGCGCGAGCGCCCAGCCGGGCTTGAGCCGGATTCCGAGGCTCACCGAGCCGGGTGTCTCCTTCACCAGCGCGAAGGACTCCATGGGGCCGACCACCGTCACGCGGGGCTCGTCGCCACGGCCCAGGGCGTGCGCGTCCGGGAAGCGCACGATGAGGTCCGTGCAGCCATCAGGGAGGATGCGGTGGAGGCCCGGAGTGGCGATGGACGGAGTGACGTAGCGCCAGAGGGCGTCCACCCGGTCGGCCATGAAGTCCGGCGGTGCCAGCTCCGTGTATCCACCCTCGAGCATCTCTCGGTCTCCTCCTGGAGGGAGGATAGTGCCGGGCGGCACATTCCGCGCGGGCTTTGGAGCCGGGCGAAGGGGATGGCGCCAGAGAGCTCGCAGGCCGCCGCGCATCGCGTGCTCGCACCTGTGACACGAGCCTTTGTCAGGCGGAAATGGTGACGGCGTCTGTCATTGGCGAAAGGAGCGGTGAGTCTGCCGATGGTGAATCCGATGAGCCCGATGAATCTCAAGCGCAAGAACGACACTGTCCGCGGCATCGCCGTGCTGTTCGCGAACACCGAGCAGGACACCGACTCCGAGGACGAGCTGCTGGAGGGAATCGCTTCCTTCCGCAGCACTCCACCCGGCCGTTGAGCTTCCTGGCTACGTCTCGATGACGTGGCCGGGTGGTTTCAGAGGCCGGGCTCCCGCCCCGTTCGTCTATTGGCGCAGGACACCGCACTCTCTATGCGGGAAGACGGGTTCGACTCCCGTACGGGGCACTCTTCGCGACACCTTCAGGTCCTGTAGCTCAGCGGATTCAGAGCGCTCGGGTGCGAACCGAGAGGCCGCAGGTTCGATTCCTGCCAGGGCCACTGTTTCATCTGTTTCATGCACGCCGAGCCAGCGGGCGACGGCATCGGTTCGACATACCGACTTGGCCGGGTTCGACTCCCGGGGCGTGCACTCCCGAAGTCTTACGCCGTCGCGGATGGGCGCTCCGGCAGCCGCTCCAGCGCGGGCAGCGCATCAGGCCGATCCCACAACACGAAGTGGCTGCACCCGTCGAGCGTCACCACGTCGAGCTCCGGGCGGCCCTTCTGCGCGCTCTCCAACATCGACCTGGAGTCCAGCACCCGGTCCTTCCCTGGGACGAGCACGGTGCCGCGCCGCACGTTGCGGAACAGCGACTCATCGCGCTCCTGGAACCAGTGGGCCAGGTCCACCAGGTTGGTCAGCATGGTCGACACCCGCTTCGGATTGAACGGGAACGCCATGATGAGCTCGCGCTTACGCGCATCCTCCAGCGGCCCCCACGCCCCCCGGTTGTGGCGCGCGATGGGTGCCATGCGCCACAGCGGGATGAAGAACGGCAGCAGCCAGAGCTGCGCCCGCGTCAAGCTCGTGTACGCGCGGGCGCGCGGAAGCACGGGCGCCTCCAGCACCACCTCCACCTTCTCGAACAGGTCCGGCCGCAGCTTCGCCGCCTCCAGCACCACCGCGCCTCCACGCGAGTGCCCATGGACGCGCACGTGGTCCGTCCTCGGCAGATGCTCCAGTGCCTGCACCAGCACGGCGGCATCGTGGGCAATCGTACCCTCCGGCGCGCTCGGCACCTTGGCCCAGGACGCGGACACTTCGCGAGGGCCCGTGATGGGCAGGTGGTAGTCGCAGCTCGTCACCAGGATGAGCTGCAGCCCCGGGTCCTCGTAGTGGCGCGTGAAGTAGCGCATGTCCGCCACGAAGCCGTGCATGCACAGCACGGTGGCGCGCGGGTTCTCACAGCGCCGCTCCGCGATGACCGCCTTGCCCACCCGGTGGATGTGCCCGTCGAAGGCCTCGCTCGGGCAGGGCGTGCACTCGCGGACGAGCAGCCACTGCCGCAGGGCGAGCACGAGGACGACGATGCCGACGAGGACTGCGATGGCCACGGACATGCAAACTCCCAGGGGCCAGGCCACTCGACGGACGGCTCAGCTCGCCTCGCGCATCATATTTCGCGCGATGACCAGCTGCTGAATCTGGCTGGTGCCCTCATACAGGCGGAACAGGCGCACGTCGCGGTAGAAGCGCTCGATGCCGTAGTCCGCGATGTACCCCGCCCCTCCGAAAATCTGCACCGCGCGGTCCGCGACGCGCCCCACCATCTCGCTCGCGAACAGTTTGCAGCAGGACGCCTCGGTGCTGATGTTCTGGCCCTCGTCCCGACGCCGGGCCGCGTCCAGCACCATGCAGCGCGCCGCGTAGGCCTCCATGCGACTGTCCGCCAGCATGGCCTGGATGAGCTGGAACTCCGCGATGGGCTTGCCGAACTGCTCGCGCTCCATGGCGTAGCGCAGGCTCTCGCGGATGAGCCTCTCGGCCACTCCCACGCACACCGCCGCGATGTGGAGCCGGCCCCGGTCCAGCACCTTCATCGCCGTCTTGAAGCCCTGCCCCTCCACGCCGCCCAACAACTGCGTCACGGGGACACGACAGTCCTCGAAGAGCACGTCCGCGGTGTGCGTCCCCTTCTGGCCCATCTTCCGGTCCGACGGACCGATGACGAGCCCTGGGGTGCCCGCCTCGACCAGGAACGCGGAGATGCCCGCGGCCCCCTTCTCGTCCGGGTTGGTGCGCGCCATCACCGTGAACAGCCCCGCCTCGGGCGCGTTGGTGATGAAGCGCTTGGTGCCGTTGAGCACGTACACGTCGCCCTCACGCCGGGCCGTGGTCCTCAATGAGGATGCATCCGAGCCCGCGTTGGGCTCCGTCAGGGCGAACGCGCCGACAATCTCGCCGGAAGCGAGCCGGGGGAGGTACTTGCTCCGCTGTTCCTCGGTGCCGTCCAGGATGATGCCCTGCGAGCCGATGCCGTTGTTGGTGCCGATGAGCGAGCGGAAGGCGGGCGACGTCTGTCCGAGCACGAAGGCCACCTGCACCTCCTGGCTCATGTTCAACCCGACGCCGCCGAACTCCACCGGCGTGGACAGGCCGAACAGGCCCAGGGCTCGCATCTCCTCGATGATGTCCCGGGGGATGGCGTCCTCGTCCGCCACGCGGTGCTCGTTGGGAATCAGGCGCTCCTTCACGAAGCGCTCCAGCATGGAGAGCAGCTGCTCCAGGGTCTCGTCCTCGCGGGCGGTGCGCATGGCGGTCCTTGTCAGCGGCGCTGCAGCGCCGCCTCGACGTTGCGCACCAGGTTCACCAGTCGGGGACCGATGTCCAACAGCAGTCGTTGACGCGGCAGCAGGAACGACGGCCCGCCGCAGTTGAAGGCCAGAAGCCCGCTGCCATCCGGCGCGACGAACGGCACGCCCACCGCGTTGACGTCCCGGTCCCAGTCCCCGACGGAGAGCGTGAAGCCGTGCGTGCGGTACTCCTCCAGCGCTTGCTCGATGCTCGCCTGGAGGCGCGGCCACTTCTCCGGCTCGCGCTTGGCGATGTGGCCCATGAGGTAGCGACGCTCGCCCTCGGGGAGCGCGGCGAGCAGCGCCCGGCCCATCGCCGTGGTGGCCAGGGGGAGCCGAGAGCCGATGTCCAGCCGCAGCGTCACCGCCGCGGTGGAGCGGCAGTGCTCCACGTACACCACGTTGAGCCGGTCCCGACTGCCCAGCGACACCGGGACGTTCGCGTAGTCCGCCAGGTCCTGCATCAGTGGCCGGGCCACGTCGCGCACGCCCATGTTGGAGAGCGCCGCGAAGCCGAGCGCGAGCACCCGCGTGCCGAGCTGGTACTTGCCCAGCCGCTCCGAGTACGTGAGGTACCCCAGCCGCGTCAGCGTATGCGTCAACCGCGAGATGGTGGGCTTGGGCAGCCCCGTGCTCGCCGCGAGCTCCTGGTTGCCGAGCATGGGGCGCTGCGGGGTGAAGGCCCGCAAAATCTCCAACCCACGCGCGAGCGCCGTCACGAATTGACGGTCCTTCACTTCCTCTTCGCTCACCTGCTCCAGCGACTCCACGAAAGGGGCACCGGCGTCACTGGGCGGAGATGAGGGGGCTGCGAAGCGTCTCATGACAGTCCTGACAAGAGCGGGATTGCCATCACGATAAACAGACAGTACAAATGGGTCAAGGTCTGCGAAATTCAGTTTCGCATAGCGAAACAAGGAATATCCAACCATGTCCCACGTGCTCGTCGAGAGGCCCGAGGAAGGCGTCGCCTTGGTGCGACTGCATCGTCCCGAGGTTCGCAATGCATTGGGATTGGAGCTGCGCCAGGAATTGGCGGCGGCCTTCCGGGAGCTGGGCGCGGACGCGGCGGTGCGCTGCATCGTGCTGACGGGTGGGCCGGAGTTCTTCGCGGCGGGCGCGGACCTGCGGGCCCTGGTGGACGCGACGCCGGTGGACCTGTTGCTGCGAGACACCCAGCGGCTCTGGCAGTCCCTGGCGGAGTGCCCCGCGCCGGTCGTCGCCGCGGTGAATGGCTTTGCGCTCGGAGGCGGCTGCGAGCTGGCGATGCACGCGGACATGATTGTCGCGGGTGAGAGCGCCAGCTTCGGTCAGCCGGAGATTCGGGTGGGCATCATGCCGGGGGCGGGAGGCACGCAGCGGCTGACGCGCGCGGTGGGGAAGTTCAAGGCGATGAGGCTGCTGCTCACCGGTGAGCCGATGACGGCGCGGGAAGCGGAGGCCATGGGCCTGGTCACCGAGGTGGTCCCCGACCCGGAGGTGTTGGAGCGGGCGCTCACGCTCGCGCGGAAGGTGGCGTACATGCCGCCCCTGGCCGTGCGCCAGATAAAGGAGGTGGTCCTCGCGGGGCAGGACGCGTCCCTCGCGGAGGCGCTGCTCCTGGAGCGCAAGGCCTTCCAGCTTCTCTTCGCCACGCGGGACCAGAAGGAGGGCATGCGGGCCTTCCTGGACAAGCGCAAGCCCGCCTTCGAGGGACGCTGACATGGTCGACGTCCAATCACCCTTGCTCACGCTGGGACTGGTCGGAACGGGCGTCATGGGCCGAGGCATCGCTCAGCTCGCCGCGCAGGCGGGAATCACCGTCCGCCTGTTCGATGCACGTCACCAGGCCGCGGAGGAGGCCCGCGCATCGGTTGCATCGACGCTCGAGATGCTGGTGACGAAGGGCCGCCTGTCGCCCGAGGAGGCGCGCGCGGCGACAGCCCGGCTCGAACCTGTTGCCTACGAAGCGTCGCTCGCGGGCTGTGACGTGGTGGTGGAGGCCATCGTCGAGGACCTCGGTGCGAAGCAGGCACTGTTCATCCGCCTGGAGGGCATCGTCGGGCCGGACTGCCTGCTGGCCACGAACACCTCGTCGCTCTCGGTGACGGCCATCGCCTCGGCGTGCGAGCGACCGGGCCGCGTCGGTGGCTTCCACTTCTTCAACCCGGTGCCGTTGATGAAGGTGGTGGAGGTCATCGAGGGCGCGCGCACGGAGCCCTGGGTGGGCGAGGCGCTCGTGCTGCTCGCGCGGCGGCTGGGCCACCGGCCGGTGCGCGCGGCGGACACTCCAGGCTTCATCGTGAACCACGCGGGGCGTGGCTTCGGCACGGAGGCGCTGCGCATCCTCCAGGAAGGCGTGGCCTCGTTCGAGGTGATTGACCGCGTGCTGCGTGACGCCGCGGGTTTCCGGATGGGGCCGTTCGAGCTGCTGGACCTCACGGGGCTGGATGTCTCGCACCCGGTGATGGAGTCCGTGTACGAGCAGTTCTACCAGGAGCCGCGCTTCCGTCCGTCATACCTGCTGCGTCAGCGGCTCGTCGCGGGACTGCTCGGGCGCAAGAGCGGGCAGGGCTTCTACTCCCACGAGGGGGGACGGCCTCGAGCCGTGCCGGAGCCCGCGCTTCCGAAGGGAGAACAGCGGCCGGTGTGGGTGGCCGCCGATGAGCCCGCATGGCGCGATGCGCTGCTGGCCCTGGTGCGCGCGGCGGGTTGGTTCCCGGACGACGGTGAGCATCCCGCGCCGGAGTCGCTGTGCCTCGTCGCGCCGTTGGGCCGGGACGCCACCACCACGGCACTGGCTCTGGAAGTGGACCCCGAGCGCACGGTGGCGGTGGACCTGTTGTTCGGTCCGGAGCGCCGGCGCACGGTGATGACGACGCCGGTGACGCGGCCCGCGTTCCTGGACTCGGCGCTCGCGCTGCTCGGGGCGGACGGAACGCCGGTGGCGCGCATCCATGACAGCACGGGCTTCATCGCGCAGCGGGTGCTCGCCACGGTGGTGAACATCGCGTGCGACATCGCGCAGCAGCGCATCGCGAGCCCGGAGGACATCGATGCCGCGGTGACGCTCGGGCTGGGGTATCCGCGCGGACCGTTGGCCTGGGGTGATGCGCTCGGTCCGCGACGCGTGTTGAAGGTGCTGGAGGCCATCCACTCGGCCTCTGGAGACCCGCGCTATCGCGCGAGCCCGTGGTTGTCCCGCCGAGCCCGACTCGGTGTCTCCCTCCTCACGCCGGAGAGGTGATTCGCATGAGCGCCTATATCTACGATGGGTTGCGCACGCCGTTCGGCCGTCACGCGGGGGCGCTGGCTCCTGTTCGCCCCGATGACCTGCTCTCGGGAGTCATCCGCGCGCTGCTCACGAGGGGGCCCTTCGAGCTGGGGGACATCGAAGACGTCGTCATCGGCTGCACCAACCAGGCGGGGGAGGACAGCCGCAACGTGGCGCGCCACGCCGCGCTGCTCGCGGGGCTGCCCATCGAGGTGGGCGGTGTGACGGTGAACCGGCTGTGCGGCAGCGGTCTCGCGGCGGTGCTGGATGCGGCGCGCGCGGTCATGACGGGGCAGGGTGAGCTCTTCGTCGCCGGAGGCGTGGAGAGCATGAGCCGCGCGCCCTTCGTGTTGCCCAAGGCCGAATCGGCGTTCAGCCGCGACGCCCAGGTGTTCGACACGACGATGGGCGCGAGGTTCCCGAATCCCCGGGTGGTTGCTCGCTTCGGCGGTGACACGATGCCGGAGACGGCGGACCACATCGCGCGCGACCTGGGCATCGGTCGCGTGGCCTCCGACCGGTTCGCGCTGGCTTCGCAGCAGAAGTTCGCGACGGCTCGGGCTCGGGGTTTCTTCACGGGAGAGCTGGTCCCCGTGGAGCTGCCGGGGCGCAAGGGGGTCATCACCACGGTGACGGTCGACGAGCATCCCCGTCCGGACACGACACTCGACAAGTTATCCACACTCAAGCCGCTGGCCGCGGACGGTGTCGTCACGGCGGGCAACGCCTCGGGCATCAATGATGGCGCGGCGGCGCTGCTCGTCGGCTCGATTTGTGTGGGCGAGTCCGTGGGGTGCAAGCCGCTGGCGCGCATCGTCTCGGCCGCCATCGCGGGGGTTCCACCGCGCACCATGGGATTGGGGCCTGTTCCGGCCGCGCGCAAGGCGCTGGAGCGCGCGCAGCTTGCGCTGTCGGACATGGATGTCATCGAAATCAACGAGGCCTTCGCCGTGCAGGTGCTCGGCTGCCTCAAGCTGTTGGAGCTGGGCGATGACGACAGTCGGGTGAACCCGAACGGTGGAGCCATCGCCGTCGGGCATCCACTGGGAGCGTCGGGGGCGAGACTGGCCCTGACGGCGGCGCGGCAGCTCCAGGTCTCCGGTGGGCGCTACGCGCTCGTCAGCATGTGCATCGGGGTGGGGCAGGGCATCGCTGCGATCCTCGAGCGCGTGTGAGTGGCTTCCTCTTCTGACGTTGGGAGAATCGAATGCAGGTCTACGACAAGCTCTACATCCAGGGTGAGTGGGTGGCGTCGCGAGGCGGTGGGCACATCGACGTGCTCAGCGCCTCCACCGAAGAGGTGATGGGGCGTGTTCCCGAGGGCACGGCGGAAGACGTGGACCGCGCGGTGCGCGCGGCGCGTGCGGCTTTCGAGGCATGGGCATCCCTGCCTGTCCCGGAGCGGGCGGCGTTCTTGCGGAGGCTCCAGGCGGGACTGACGGAGCGACAGGATGCGCTCGCGAGGACGATGACGGGCGAGGTGGGCATGCCCCTGGCGTTGTCGAAGGCCATCCAGGTGGGCACGCCCATCACGGTGACAGGGACCTACGTGCAGCTCCTCCAGGAACACGCCTTCGAGGAGCAGGTGGGCAACTCGCTGGTGGTGCGCGAGCCGGTGGGCGTCGTCGCCTGCATCACGCCGTGGAACTATCCGCTGCATCAGATTGTCGCGAAGGTGGCGCCGGCGCTGGCGGCGGGCTGCACCGTGGTCCTCAAGCCCAGCGAGGTGGCGCCGCTCAACGCGTTCATGCTCGCGGAGATCCTCCACGAGGCGGGGTTGCCGCCTGGGGTCTTCAACCTCGTGTCCGGAACGGGGTCGGTGGTGGGCGAGGCGCTCGTGCGCCACCCCGAGGTGGACATGGTGTCCTTCACGGGCTCGACGAGAGCGGGGCGCCGGGTGTCGGAGCTGGCGGCGGCCACGGTGAAGCGCGTGTCGCTGGAGCTGGGGGGCAAGTCCGCGTCAATCATCCTCGCGGACGCGAACCTCAAGAACGCGGTGAAGCGGACGGTGGGCAACTGCTTCCTCAACTCGGGGCAGACGTGCACGGCGCACACGCGCATGTTGGTGCCTCGGGCGTTGCATGAGGAGGCGGCGCGTCTCGCCGCGGAAGTGGCCGCGAGCTTCACCGTGGGCGACCCGTTCAAGGGGGAGGCGAAGCTCGGTCCCGTCATCTCCGAGGCGCAGCGTGCGCGCGTGCGTGAGTACATCCAGCAGGGCATTCGTGAGGGCGCGAAGCTCGTCGCCGGTGGCCCCGAGCAGCCCGAGGGCCTGCCGAAGGGTTACTACGTGAAGCCCACGGTCTTCGCGGGCGTGACCACGCAGATGACCATCGCGCAGGAGGAGATCTTCGGCCCCGTGCTCGCCATCCTGCCGTACGACGACGAGGACGACGCGATCCGCATCGCGAACAGCACCCTCTACGGTCTGGCTGGCGGCGTCTGGTCGGAGGACGTGGAGCACGCGAAGCGAATCGCGCGCCGGATGCGCACCGGACAGGTGGACATCAATGGCGGGCGCTTCAACCCGCTGGCGCCGTTCGGTGGTTACCGACAGTCCGGGAACGGTCGAGAGCTCGGCCGCTACGGGCTGGAGGAGTTCCAGGAACTCAAGGCGATGCAGCTCTGACGCAGTCCCCTCTCTTCCGAGTCAGGAGTCCCCATGAAGGCCGCGGTGTGTTTCGAGAAGGACGTGCTGACCGTCACCGACGTGAGCTTCGAGCCGCCGCAGGCGCGCGAGGTGCTCGTCCGCATGGTCGCCTGTGGCGTCTGTCACACGGACCTGTCGGTGGTGAACGGCACGGTGAAGATGAAGCTGCCCTGTGTGTTGGGGCACGAGGGCGCGGGCATCGTCGAGGAAGTGGGGGAGGAGGTCACCCATCTGCGGAAGGGGGACAAGGTCGTCCTCTCGTGGGTGGCGCAGTGTGGCGAGTGCTACTTCTGTCGCATCCAACGGCCGAACCTGTGCGAGCTCGGCGAGCGCATCAACGCGGGCAACCGGATGCCGGACGGGAGCACGCGGCTGCGCAAGGACTCGCGGGAGCTGAACGTGTTCTCCGCGCTGGGAGCGCTGTCGGAGTACGCGGTGGTGCCGGCGAGGGCGGCGGTGAAGCTCCCCGAGGATGCGCCGCTCGACAAGGCGGCGCTGGTGGGCTGCGCGGTGACGACGGGCGTGGGGGCGGTGTTCAACACGGCGCAGATGCCGCCAGGGGCCACGGTGGCGGTGTTCGGCACGGGCGGCGTGGGGTTGAACATCATCCAGGGTGCGGTGATTGCCGGCGCCGAGCGAATCATCGCGGTGGACGTGCACCCGAAGAAGCTGGAGTTCGCCAAGGTGTTCGGCGCGACGGACGTCATCGACGCGACGAGCGTGGACCCGGTGGTGGGCATCCGCGAGCTGACGCGAGGGCGAGGCGCGGACTATGCGTACGAAGCGGTGGGCCGCAAGGAGACCATCGAGCAGGCCTACCAGTGCACGCGCAAGGCGGGCACGTGCGTCGTCGTCGGCGTGGGGAGCGTGAAGGAGCAGATCTCCCTCAACGTCTTCGTGCTACCGCTGTTCGAGAAGCGGCTGCTCGGCTCCTGGTTCGGCACGGCGGACGTGCACCGCGACATGCCTCGGCTGCTGGACCTCTACAAGCAGAAGAGGCTCAAGCTGGATGAGTTGGTGACGACGACGTACACGCTGGACCAGCTCGACCGGGCCTTCACGGACATGAAGAACGGAGTGAATGCCCGGGGCGTGGTCCTGTTCTGACGGGGCACTCAGTCGGCTACGTGCCATTCCGGCCCTGGGGGGACCTTGGAGGCTCCCAGGGCCTCGAGCGCGCATGACTCCAATGCATCAAGGGTTTCCGTGCGACGCACCCAATCGGGGCCGCCATGTTTTCCAGTCCGCGCCTCCCACTGGCCCTTGTGGTGGTGCAGATAGACTGCCCTGTCGAAGTACCAGAAGTCGGCTGGATTGGACTCGCTATCACTTGATGCCGTCTCGAATGCCGCACGTTTGGGCTGCGTGGTGACGAGAATGCCTGAGGGAACGAAATAGGTTCGTCTCAGGATGCGGAAGCCCCTGGCTTCGAGACGTCGTCCGAGCTCGTCGAGGAGTTCCTGGTACTGGGTCGTCATGGGGTCCCACGACCGACGCTATGCCGCCCGGCGGTATGGGCACCAGGGGCAAGGCATCGAGCCCACTGGTGCCACACTGATTCCCACCCGCCCTAGAAGAACACGTGCGTGAACCGAGCGCCGATGAACTGGCTCTTCGTCACGCCCTCGGACGCGGCGACGTCCGGCTGGAACTGGAGCATCAGCGTGGAGGCCTTCTCCAGCCGGATGCCCATCGTCAGCCGCAGCGACTGCACCGTGGTGCTCTTGGCGATCTCCAGCTCTCCCGCCGGCGTGTCGATGGTGCGCTTCCCCGACGCCTCGACGATGTAGCCCGCGCCCGTGAAGAACGTGGAGGACAGGTCCATGCCCAGATGGAAGATGCCGCCGAACGATGGCGCCTGGCTCATCACCACCTTCGAGCCACCCTCCGCGCTCGGAATCAGGAACTCGTCGTTGTCACCCTGGAACGCCACGCTGCCCATCAGCTCCGCCGTGAAGATCTTCTTGAAGCGCTGTCCCGCGACCAGCTGCGGACGCACCACCCACCGGTTCGCGCCGATGTTCACCAGCCGGTTGCTGTCATAGCTGCCCACCGGCACGGTGACGTACGGCGTGAGCGCGAACCACGTGTGCGTGTTGTCCTCCGCGTTCTGCACCAACCCATATCCAATGGTCGGGATGTACGTCACATCCCCCACGCCCGAGGCGCGCAGCGCCGTCTTCGGCCCCGAGGGCGCCGCCGGGTTTCCCTGGAACACCGTCACGTCCACTACCGGCAGGCTCAAATCCAACGGCACCACCACCAGGTCACCGAACTTGAGCACGTACGTGGCGCGGAAGGCCGCTTGGAGTTGTGAGAAGTCACGCTCGCCGGACGCGGAGACGTGACGCAGATACATGTTGGTGATGATGCCCCGGTGCGGGACGAAAAATCCCGCCTCGTAGTCACGCAGGTCCGCCTGCTGGGCCTGGGCCCCGGTGGCCGAGAACAGCACTGCGAACAGGACACTGAGCAGCATGCGCTTCATGGTGATTCCCTCCCTCGAGGAACGTCTTCGATACGATTTGCGTCAGTAACGGAACGGCCACGCCTGGAAGTACCGGCGGACCCGCAGCCACACGCCGAAGAGCCCCAGGGGCTCGAGCACCAGCACCAACACCACCACCAGCGACAGCAGCACCGTCGACTGCTGCGCGGACGTGAGCTGGTTCACGAAGGGAATCGCGCCGCCCACCGTCTCCGCCAACGGGCTCAGGAACGTGAACGCGAGCGCGCCGCTGACGGCGCCGAACACCGTGCCCACCCCGCCCAGCACAATCATCGCGATGTACTGAATGGAGAGGTTCAAATCGAACGGCGGCTCCACCGTGATGTATTGCTGCTGGAACGCGAACATCGCCCCCGCGATGCCCGCCAGGAACGACGACACGCCGAACGCCTGCAGCTTCGCCCGCGTCGTCCCCACCCCCAGCACCTCCGCCGCCAGGTCCTGGTCCCGCACCGCCATCATCGCCCTGCCACTGTCCGAGCGCTGGAGGTTCTTCGTCAGCCACACCGTGAACGCGGCGAGCCCCGCGAAGAGGAAGTACAGCTTGCGCTCGAAGCCGAAGCGCACGCCGCCCACGCTCCACGCGGTGCTCATCGACGCCGCCGCGCCTGTCTCGTCGCGGAACCACCAGTACATCGGCACCGCCGTCCCGCTCAGCCCGCTCGTCACCTCCGGATACGCCAGCAACACGTGCTGCGTCAGGAACACCAGGCCCAGCGTGACGATGGCCAGGTACAGCCCCTTGAGCCGCAACGCGAACGCGCCAATCACCACGCCCACGAGCGCGGACACGCAGCCCGCCAGCGGCAACGCCAACCAGAACGGCCACCCCAGCTTCGTGCCGAGCACCGCCGCCGTGTACGCGCCCAGCGCCAGGAACGCCGCGTGCCCCAGGCTCACCTGTCCCGCGAAGCCCGTGAGCACCATCAGCGACGCGGCGCCCACGATGGCCACCAATCCCAGGTTGCCCACCGTGAGCCACCGCGTGCTCACCAGCCACGGGTAGCTCAACCCCACGGCCCATGTCAGCAGCAGCCCCGCCCGCTGCCACAGGCCGGGAAAGAGCTTCAGGTCGTCCTCGTACCGAATCACCAAGGGGCGCGTTGGCATGATGTCGTCTCGCGCGCGTCGTCAGACGCGGCGCACCTCGTGCTCGCCCCACAGCCCGCGCGGACGCAAGACCAGGAACAGAATCATCGCGGCGTAGGGGAAGACGGCGTGGAGGTTGTGCCCGAAGGCGCCCAGGTGCGGATTCACATACGCCTGGGACAGCACCTCCAAGAGCCCCAGCATGAACGCGGCCACCACCGCGCCCACCACCGACTCCAGCCCGCCGACGATGATGGCGGGGAACGCTCTCAACGCCACGTAGCCCAGGTTCGAATCCACCGAGCGCGGGAACATCCCCAGGAACACACCCGCCACCGCCGCCGTCGCTCCCGCCAGGAACCACGTGAAGCCGAGCACCCGGCCCACCGGAATCCCCAGCACCAGCGCCACCTCCTGGTTCTCGCTCGCCGCGCGCATCGCCACGCCCAGCGGGGTTCGCTGCACCAGCGCGTGCATCCCCACCAGCACCACCGTCGTCGCGCCCAGTGACACGAGTGAGGACAGCAGCACGGTGGCGTTGCCCACCTGCACCTCCGCCATCGCGTCCCACGGCGTGGGCATGCCGCGCGTGTCCGTGCCGAACGCGATGACGATGCCCGCGCGCAGCAGCAGCCCCAGGAACAGCGTCAGGATGATGGTGGTGAACACAGGGCGCCCCACCATGCGGCGCAGCACCGTGCGCTCCAGGAGCGCGGCCAGTCCGCCGGTGAGGCACGCGGACGCGGTGAGCGCCAGCCACCAGGGCAGCACCTCCACGAGCGCCGTCATCAGGAACGCACCCAGCGCGAGCAGCTCGCCGTGCGCGAAGTTGAAGAGTCGGGAGGCCCGATACACCACGGAGAAGCCCAGGGCGATGAGCGCGTAGCTCGCCCCGAGCGCCAGTCCGGAGATGCCGAGCTGCAGAAGCTGCGTCATTCGCGTGTCCTCGCGTACATCTCGTCCACCAGCTTGGCGTGCAGCTCGAGCACCGCCTTGCGGCGCACCTTGAGGGACGCCGTCACCTCGCCCGCGTCCTGCGTCATCTCGCGCTCGAGCAGTCGGAACGTCCGCACCTGCTCCACGCGCGCCAGCGTCTCGTTCGCGCGCGTGACCTCCTCCTCGACGAGCTTGCGCACCTCGGGCCGCTGCGTGAGGTCCGTGTATGAGGTGAAGGCCAGCTTGCGGCGCAGCGCCCAGTCCGCCACCGTCTCCGGGTCCACCTGCACCAGCGCGGTGACGAACGGCCGCCTGTCCCCGATGGCCACCGCTTCCTTGATGTACGGGCTGTTCTTCAGCGCGTTCTGGATGCGCTCGGGCGACAGGTTCTTCCCGCCGGAGGTGATGAGGATTTCGCGCTTGCGGCCGGTGATGCGCAGATACCCGTCCGCGTCGATTTCGCCCAAGTCTCCGGTGCGCAGCCAGCCCTGCGCGTCACGCACCTCCGCGGTGGCCTCCGGCTTGTTGAGGTAGCCGAGGAACACGTTGCTGCCGCGCACCAGCACCTCGCCGTCCTCGTCCAGCCGGCACTCCACGCCGGGCACCGGACGTCCCACGGTGCCCAGCCGCGTCGCGCCCGGGATGTTGAGGTGGCTGGTGCCCGCGCTCTCCGTCTGCCCGTAGCCCTCGTAGATGCGGACGCCCACGCTGTCGTACCAGGCGAGCAGCTCCGGGGAGATGGGCGCCGCGCCGGAGATGGGGAAGCGGCAACGCCTCAGCCCCAGTCGCTCCTGGAGCGGGCGGTAGACGAGCAAGTCGCCCACGCGCCACACGAGCGCGTCCCACCAGCGCCGCTGTCCTGTCCGCTCGCGCTCGCGAATCCCAGCGCCCAGGCGAGTGAAGGTCTCGAACAAGGTGCGCTTGAGCCACGAGGCGTCGCGCATCTTCACCATCACCACCGCGTGCATCTTCTCCCAGATGCGCGGCACACCCAGGAACACCGTCGGGGACACCTCGGCCACGTCCTGCTGCACCGTCTCCAGCGCCTCACCGAAGTGGACCTGTCCCCCGACGACCAGGGGCAACAGCAGGCTGAACAGCTTCTCCGCGACGTGACACAGCGGCAGGTACGAGACGACGCTGTCCTCCTGTCCCAACCCGAGCTGGGAGGTGAACGTCGCCGAGCCCTCGAGCATGTTGCGGCTGGAGACGAGCGCGCCCTTCGGTGAACCCGTGGTGCCCGAGGTGTAGATGACCATCGCCGGCTCATCCGGACTGCGCGCCGCGAGCTGGGCCTTCAGCCACTCGGGCTCCCGCTCCAGCAGCGCGCGGCCTTCCTCCAGGAAGCGCTCCCAGAGGCGCAGCCGCGAGTCCTCCACGCCGCGCAGGCCCCTCGGCTCGACGACGAGCACGTGCTCGACGGAGGGCGTCTCGCCGGCGACGGCGGCCACCTTGTCGTACTGCTCCTGGTCCTCGCAGAGCACGACGCGACAGCGCGCGTCGTTGAGGATGTACGCCACGTCCGCGGCGGGGTTCGTCTGGTAGATGCCCACGCCGCGCGCGCCGACCACCTGCGCGCCCAGGTCCGTGAACAGCCACTCGGGCCGGTTGTCGCTGAGGATGGCCACCGAGTCCCCGGCGCGCACGCCCAGCTCCCACAACATCCTCGCCGTCCACCCGACGCGCTCCAGGTAGCCCTGGAAGGACAGCTCCCGCCAGAGGCCCAGGCGCTTCTCTCGGATGGCCACCGCGTTCGGGTGTTGCTCCGCGCGCAGGTAGAGCTGGCCCGGCAGGCTCAGCGGCAACGCCGTGCTCATGCCGCCACCGCCCCGCCGACATAGGCGCTGAGCACGCGCGAGTCCTCACGCAGCGCCGAGGGCGGCCCGTTCGCGATGACGCGACCGCGGTCCAGCACCGTCACCTGCGTGGCCAGGTCCATCACGAAGCGCAGCTCGTGGCCGATGAGCACCTGTGTCACCCCCAGCTCGTGACGGATGTCGAGCAGGTGGTTGGCCATGTCCTCGGTCTCCTCCTGGTTGAGCCCGGCGGTGGGCTCGTCCAGGAGCAGCAGCTTCGGCTCCATGCACAGCGCGCGGCCCAGCTCCACGCGCTTGCGGATGCCGTAGGGCAGCACCGACACGGGCATCCACCGGTAGTGCTCCAGCGAGAGGAAGTTGATGACCTCCTCGGCCTTCTCGCGATGACGGACTTCCTCCTGCCTCGCGCCGCGCGTCCAGAACAGGTGACGCAAGAGCCCCGTGCGGTACTTCGGATGTCGGCCGAGCAGCAGGTTCTCCAGCACCGTGAGGTGCTCGAAGAGCGCCAGGTTCTGGAACATCCGCGACACGCCGCGACGGGCAATCTCCGGTGGCTCCAGGCCCGTGAGCGCCTGTCCCTCCAATCGCACGTGCCCCTCCATGTGGCGGTGGATGCCGCTGACGCAGTTGAAGAGGCTGCTCTTGCCCGCGCCGTTGGGACCAATCACGGCGTGCAGCGCGCCGGCCTCGATGCAGAACGAGACTCCATCCAGGGCTCGCACCCCGGAGAAGGACAGGCCCACGTCGTCGAGCTCCAGCAATGCCATGCTTCACCCTTCACGGTTTCACGACAGCCAGCGACGCTTGCGGCGGTAGCGCTTCAGCTCGTGGTAGCCGCGCTGCCCCTCGCGGCCGAAGCCCAGGTAGAACTCCTGCACGTCCGGGTCCTCGCGCAGCTTCTCGGCGGGACCGTCCAACACCACCTTGCCCGTCTCCAGCACGTACCCGTGGCTGGCCATGCCCAACGCCACGCGCGCGTTCTGCTCGACGAGCAGCACCGACACCCCCTCGGCGGCGATGCGCTGAATCAGCTCCGACACCTCGCCCACCGCCTTCGGCGACAGGCCCAGGAACGGCTCGTCCAACAACAGCACCCGGGGCCTGCGCATCAACCCTCGACAGATGGCGAGCAGCTGCTGCTCACCGCCGGAGAGGTAGCCCGCCTTCTGTCGCCGCCGCTCGCGCAGCACGGGGAAGCGCGAGTAGGCGGACTCGACCAGCTCCTTGCGCGCCTGTGCGCCCATGCCGAAGCCGCCCGCGAGCAGGTTCTCCTCCACGGACAGCTCGCCGAGGATGCGCCGGCCCTCGAGCACCTGCACCACGCCCGCGTGCACACGGCCATCGGTGGACAGGGCCAGCAAATCCCTCCCGGACAACTCCACGCGGCCCTGGGTGATGGCGCCGTCGTGCAAATCCAACAGGCCACTGATGGCGCGCAGCGCGGTGGACTTGCCCGCGCCGTTGGGGCCGAGGAGGGCCACCACGCCCTGGTGGGGGACCTCCAGGGTGATGCCTCGCAAGGCACGCACCGCCGAGTGGTAGACGACCTGGAGGTTCTGCACGCGCAGCAGGGGAGGACTACTTGCTGTCATCGGCGGCCTTCGCGGCGGGCGTGCCCAGCGCCTTGGGCGGCGCGTAGCCCGCGATGACGCTCCAACTGCCCTGGTCCAACACGGGCTTGAGCACCCGCACCTCCAGGGCCGTCGCGTAGGGGAAGCGGGACAGGTCCACCGGCTCCGCCGTCATGCCGCCCGCGGTGGTGCGCTGGATGTTCTTGAGCGCCTTGAGGTAGCCGGCGCGCGTGACGTCCTTCGCCTCGATGGCGGCCTTCAGCGCCTCCAACTGCACGCGGCCCTGGACGTAGGACGCCAGCGTGTAGAAGTCCTTCGGCGTGTCCGGGTACTTCGCGTGCAGCGCGACGAAGTCCTTCATGCCTGGCACGTCATCACCCCAGAAGGTGAGCCCGGTGGCCCAGTAGAAGTTCGCGAAGACGGGCGCGGGGATGACCTTCGGGTCGAAGAAGCGGTCCACCCACGCGGGCGTCTGTCCAATCCAAGTGGGCTGATACTTGAGCTGCGCGGCGGTGCCGAGGATGGGACCGGAGGCCCCGGGCAGCACCGTGAGCAGCACGTAGTTGGCGCCGGACTGCTGGAGCGCGGTGACGACGGCGGCGAAGTCCTTCTGGCCCGGCGCCACGCTCTGCTGCGAGACGACGGTGACGCCGTGGTGCTTCGCGGCCTCCGTCCACCCCTCCAGTCCGTCCTTCCCGTAGTCGTCGCCCTGGGCGACGATGGCGGCCTTCACCTTGTCCGCGCCGCCCGCGTGCTCCACCGCCCAGTCGAGCGCGCGCATCGCCTCCAGCTTGTAGGACGCGCCGATGGGCGGTGTGTACTGGTGCCGCGCCATCTCCGAGGACTGCGACGCGGGGAACGCGACCAGGTTGTCCGCGGTGAGCTTGTCGCGCAGGGGCAGGGTGTTGGGCGTGCCGAAGCTGGTGCCCAGGAACAACACCTGCTCGTGGATGTCGCTGTACGCCTGCACCGCGTTCTGCGGGTTGTAGGCGTGGTCGCGCTCCACCAGCTCCACGCGCCAGCCTGGCGGCAACAGCCCCGAGTCACCCGCGTTCACCTGCCTCGCGAGCAGCCGCTTGCCCGCGGCGAAGGGCTTGCCGATGGCGGCGCCAGGACCGCTCTCGTCGTTGAGCGCGCCGATGTAGACGACCTTCTTCTCCAGGTCGACACCCTTGTCTGTCTTGATGTCCGACGCGGCGGCGGGACGCGTCTGCGTGCCCTCCGGCGTCGGCGCTTCGTCCTTCTTGCAAGCCATCAAACAGAAAGCTGTCGCCAGGAGTCCGACCACGAGCCGTTGCATCGCAACCTCCCCGTCAGATTCGTGGCGGCACAGTAACCACACTCGCTCGGAAGAGAAAAGACAGTCACCGGTAATTCGATGGCTGGATTTCGCAGGGCGGAACTTCTCGATGGGGTGTTTTGACTGTGTTTCGCACGGCGAAATGTCTCGGGCGGATGCTGCAACGCGCAAGGCCGCGGCGCGCAGTCTGGATGTGCTTTGTCAGGAGGGGCGGACGGGGACACGCGTCGATGGCGGTCCTCCCAGTCCATCGAACACGTGGCCCCTCCGGGCGTGGCGGGTTCCCACGAGGTGGAAAGCCACGTGTCTCGCGCGCGGCGGAGCGCTTCAGTCCAGCGACGACTCCGGCAGCGCGGTCTCCGACGTGACGATGCCATCCGCGTCCGCGTAGAGGTGGTGGCCGGGGCGGAAGGTGACACCCGCGAAGCGCACCTCGACGTCGCGTTGGCCCTCGTTGCGCTTGAAGCTCTTGAGCGGATGCGTGCCCAGCGCCTTCACGCCGAGCGCCATGCGGCCCACTTCCTCCGAATCACGGATGCAGCCGTTCACCACCACGCCCGCCCAGCCGTTCTGCTGCGCGAGCAGCGCCAGCTGGTCCCCCACCAGCGCGCAGCGACGACTGCCACCGCCATCCACCACGAGCACCCGGCCGTTGCCCTTCTCCTCCAGGGCCTTGCGCACCAGGGAGTTGTCCTCGGGGGCGCGCACCGTGCTGATGGGGCCGGTGAACATGGTGCGCCCGCCGAAGTCGATGAAGCCGGGCTCGGCGACCTGGAAGTGGGCCGTGCCCGCGTGCGTGTCACACAGGTCCGCCGTCTTGAAGTCCATGGGTCTGCTCTCCTGGGAAGGGTGGCCTCGGGGGCCGTCGTCGTCACAGCGCTGTATCACCACCATGTCCAGTCCCCGGGACATCGGCGTCACGCCGATGTGCGTTCTGGTGTGATTCCCCGGGGATACGTTGACGACGGGTCAACGCGGGCGGCCCTGGGGCTGGCGGTCGATGGGCCGCAGAAGGGGCGGGCATGGAGGCGCGCCACTCGGAGGGAGGCTCGCCTCGCGCCGCGTGCTATGGAACCTCCATGAATCACGCTCACAGCCAGTCCCTGTTCGCCCGCGCGCAGGCGCGCATCCCGGGCGGAGTGAACTCCCCGGTGCGCGCCTTCCGTGGCGTCGGAGGAGACCCCGTCTTCTTCCGCGAGGGCTCGGGCGCCTGGCTCACCGACGTGGACGGCAACCGCTACGTCGACCTGGTGGGGAGCTGGGGGCCGCTCATCCTCGGCCACGCCTACCCGCCCATCGTCGAGGCCATCATCGAGTCGGCCCGTCGCGGCTCGTCGTTCGGCGCGCCGCACGCGGGCGAGGTGGAGTTCGCGGAGCTCATCTGCGCGACGATGCCGGCGGTGGAGATGGTGCGGCTGGTGTCCAGCGGCACCGAGGCCACCGTGGCCGCCATCCGCGTGGCGCGTGGCTTCACCGGCCGCGAGCACATCCTCAAGTTCGAGGGCTGCTTCCACGGCGCCGGAGACCCGTTCCTGGTGAAGGCGGGCAGCGGCGTGGAGACGCTGGGCCTGCCGGACTCGCCGGGCGTGCCGGCGGCGCTGGCGAAGCTCACGCTCACCGCGCCCTTCAACGACCTGGCCGCGGTGGAGCGCATCTTCGAGGAGAAGGGCCAGGACATCGCCTGCGCCATCATCGAGCCGGTGGTGGGCAACATGGGCGTGCTGGTGCCCAAGCAGGGGTACCTGCAGGGCCTGCAGGCGCTGTGTCAGAAGCACGGCGTGCTGCTGGTGCTCGACGAGGTGATGACGGGCTTCCGGCTGGCGCGCGGCGGGGCGCAGGAGCTGTACGGGCTGAAGCCGGACCTGACGACGATGGCCAAGGTGGTTGGCGGCGGCATGCCGCTGGGCGCCTACGGTGGTCGCGCGGACATCATGCGCAAGGTGGCGCCGGCCGGGCCGGTGTACCAGTCGGGCACGCTGTCGGGGAACCCGGTGGCGGTGGCGGCGGGGCTCGCGTGCCTCAAGGCGCTGGCGGCGCCGGGGACGTACGCGCGGCTGGAGCAGGTGAGCCGGATGTTGGAGGAGGGCTTCATCGCGGAGGCGAAGGAGGCGGGGGTGCCCGTCACCGTCAACCGCGTGGGCAGCATGCTGACGGTGTTCTTCACCGAGCAGCCGGTGTTTGACTACACGAGCGCGAAGACGTCGGACACGGGGCGCTTCGGACGCTTCTTCCACGCCATGTTGGATGCGGGCGTGTATCTGCCGCCGAGCCAGTTCGAAGCGGCCTTCGTCTCGTTGGCGATGGGCGAGGCGGAGGTGGCGCACGTGCTGGGAGCCGCGAGAAAGGCCTTCCGCTCGCTTGGCCAGACCGGTTGAGCCTCCGCCCCTGGAGGGGCCCGTTCGTTTCGGTCCCTACACCCTGGTGCGCCGCATCGGCGCCGGGGGGATGGGGGAGGTTTTCCTCGCGCGCGAGGAGGGGCCTCGGCGCGCCTGTGTGGTGAAGAAGGTCCTGCCTCAGTTGATGGAGAGCCCCCAGTTCGTGGGGCGCTTCCGCGACGAGGCCCGGGTGGTGGTGCGGCTGGCGCACCCGAACATCGCCCGGGTGTATGCGATGGGCGAGGTCGAGGGGCAGCTCTACCTGTCGATGGAGTACGTGCGCGGCAAGACGCTCAGCCGCCTGTCGTATCGGCTGCGGCAGCTCGCGCGGATGATGCCGTTGGGCATCGTGCTGCACCTGGGCGAGCGGCTGTGTGAGGGATTGGCGTACGCGCACGACGCGACGGACGCGGAGGGGCACCCGTTGCATCTGGTGCACCGGGACTTGTCTCCGGCGAACGTGTGCATCAGCTACGCGGGCGAGGTGAAGATCATCGACTTCGGCGCGGCGCAGTCCACGCTGAAGGAGCAGCAGACGGCGCCCCGGGTGGTGATTGGGAACCTGACGTACATGTCGCCGGAGCAGGCGCGGAAGCGCTTCGTGGACCGGCGCGCGGACGTGTACGCGGTGGGCGTGTTGTTGTGGGAGTTGTTCGCGTGGAAGCCGTTGTCACAGCGGGGAGACCCGGTGGAGCGGTGGCGGCGCGCGGCGTATCCGCAGTGGGAGCCCGCGGGGAAGCATCGACAGGGGTTGCCGTCGAGCATCGAGGCGTTCCTGGCGAAGGCGCTGACGTCCGAGCCGGCGCAGCGCTTCCCGGACGCGGCGGCGATGGGCGCGGAGCTGGCGCGCTTGAAGGCGAAGCTCGCGCCTGGGGTTGGGGACGCGGCGCTCGGGAAGCTGTTGGCGCTGGTCTTCCCACGAGAGAAGAAGGCGGAGGAGGCGCTGCTCGAGGAGTTGCTTCGCGAGGAGGCGAAGCGCACGAACACCGAGCCGCAGCTCGTGGCCACCCTGGCGCCGCCGACGGCGCTCGCGTTCGAGCACAACGCCATCTACACGCCGGATGACTTCGTCCCGTCCGAGCGGGTCCAGGTGGGCCCCGCGCCGACGGCCGACGACGACGAGACGATTCGTGAGCGCGGTGGGGTCGCGAGGTCGGGCGGCGACGCGACGATTCGTGAGCGGACGGGCATCGGCGATGACGAGCCGACGCACGCGATGGGCAGACCTGGGCGCGGCGATGAGGTGCCCACGCTCCGGGGCGGTCGCACGGGCGTGAGTGGCATCGAGCCGTCGCGTCTCGGTGGTTCAGCAGGTCCGGGCGACGACGAGCCGACGCGTGCGAGGGGTAGGCCCGGGCGCGCGGATGAAGCGCCCACGCTTCGGGGCGGGCGAACGGGCACCCTCGATATCGCGCCGGTGCGTGTCGGAGGCTCAGCGAGTCTCGGCGATGACGAGCCGACGCATGCGAGTGGCAAGCCCGGGCGCGGAGATGACCTCCCCACGCTTCGTGAAGGAGGTGCGGGCCCTGGTGATGATGAAGCGACGCACGCGAGTGGTCGGCCCGCGCTCGGCGACGACGTCCCCACACTCCGCAGAGGAGGCGTGGGCTCGGGTGACGATGAGCCGACGCACGCGAGCAGAAAGCCCGAGCTCGTAGACGACATCCCCACGCTTCGCGGTGGGAGCGCGTCGCCGAGTGATGCCGAGTTGATGCATGCGCGCGGGAACCCTCGGCTCGGAGACGAAGTCCCGACGCTTCGGCGAGGGAGCACGGGGCCGGGCGATGATGAGCCGACGCATGCTGTTGGCAGACCCGGTCGCGGAGCTGACGAGCCGACTCCCACGCAGGGAACTCGAGGCCCTGGCGACGAGGAACCGACGCGCACGGAAACCGATGGGCGCCGCTTGGGGCACGCGGGGCCGGACACCGAACCCATGCGCGGTATGGGGCGCACAGGAGGGCCCGGGGACGACGAGCCGACCCTCGCGATGCGAGGCCCCATCCCCCCCACTCCGAGCCGTTCGGACTCCGCGCAGGGAGAAGGCTGGCGACTCGCCGACGAGGACGAGCCCACCGCGGTCGCCGTGCCTCCGCGTGTGGTGACGGCCGACCCCTCCATCACCCTCCCGTTCGATGCCGAAGCCATCGAGTCGCGGACCGCTCAATACGGCGTCGACACCGGGGCACCGCGAGCCGCGCCTCAGCCCCCGAAGGCCAAACCCTCCATCGAGGCCACCGAGGCGCTCGATGCAGCGAAGGTCCTGGTGGCCATCGAGCAGCAAGCCCACGCCGCGCGGGCCAGTCCCCCCAGGTCCGAGGACACCGTGACTCCCGCCATGCCGAGCACGCACCCCAGGCGCGCGCCACGGGAGACGCAGGTGGGCTTCGGCATCGACATCTCGCAGACGGTGGCCACCCAGGCCATCGAGGCTCGCAGGCTGGAGCTGGTCCGAGCCATCACCGGAGAAGACGAGGCGCCCACCGTCGAACCCGAGCGCTCATCCGGAGGTTGGCTCCAGGCGCCTCGACTCGGGCTCGCCCTGGCGCTGTTCGTGGGCGCGGCCCTGGTGGGCCTGCTCGTGGTCTGGATGACGGTGTGGCGATAGGCCCGCGTCAGTCCGTCACCGCCATCCGGTAGCTGAAGCCCAGGCTCACCGTGGCCGTGGAGATCCAATTGCTGGTGAACCCGTCTCCGAACTCATCGTCATTGTCATCGGACACGCCGCGCGCGCCGCCACCCAGGTAGCGCAGGTTGAGGAAGGCCTCCACCTGTGGCGTCACCCGAATCCCCCCGCGCACCGACGCATCCAGCAGCGCGCCCGTGGTGTCCGAGTTGTCATCCCCGTTGATGATGGCCGTGGGCGCATAGCTCCCATCGGCCTCCAATCCCAGCCACCACCGCTCGCTCAGCGCCCACTTCCCACGCACCTTGAGCAGCGGCACCGGCCCCACGTCTCGAGTCGCCCGTCGCAGCGTCCCATCCGCCGACGTGAAGACGAAGTTCGCGTTGCGAAGCTGCAACGAGACACCCACGGCCAGCTCGTCCTCGGAGACCCCGAGCAGGTCGAACAGGTAGCTGGCCCGATAGAACGGGAAGCTGTAGCGGACGTTCAGCGGGGTCCCCTCGGGGAAGGTGAGCGCGTCGATGCGCACGTCGCGGCGCAGCACCACGTCCGTGTCGAACAGCAGCGGCTGCACCAGGAACCCCACCGTGTGCCGCTTGCCGAGCGTCAGCTCCGCCGACACCCGCACGAAGGTGTAGAGGTTGTCCTGGCCTCCGTCCTCCGTGTAGCGGAACAGCGTCCCATCCCTGCCCTGACGCAGGCTGTGCGAGAGCACATCGAGGAACCCCAACTCACTCACGAACCGCAAGGACGTGCGTGGCTCCGCACGAGCGGGGTTGCTCCCGAGACACAGCAACACGACCAGGACGCCGACAGGACGGAGCATGGACCTTCCTTCTCGAGGAGTCACGGAACGGCGAGCAGCGGGCGTGCGGACGCGGGTGTCTCCAGCGGGAGGTAGAGCCGGAAGCACGTGCCGTTTCCGGGCTGCGAGTCCAGGGTGAGGTGGCCCTGGTGTGACTCGATGATGCGCTTCACCACCGCGAGCCCCAGCCCCGTGCCCTTCGCCTTCGTGGTGAAGAAGGGCTCGAAGATGCGCGCGCGCACCTCGGCGGTGATGCCCGGGCCGGTGTCGCTGAACTCCACCATCACCTCGGGCGCGCCGGCCGCCCTGCGCACCGCGGCCCGCAGGCGTCCTCCCTGGGGCATGGCCTGCATGGCGTTGATGGCCAGGTTGAGGAAGGCCTGTCGCATCATCCGCTCGTCCACCGTCACCGGAGGCACGTCCTCCTCCAGGTCCAGCTCCACACGCACGGCGCCCGGAGACTCCGCGAGCGCCCCGCGCACCGCGTCCTCCACCAGCGGCGCCAGCGGCACCGGGTGCGGATGTGGCGCGGGAGGCCGCGCGAAGGTGAGCAGGTCCGCGACGATGCGATTGAGCCGGTCCGCCTCCTCCGCGACGATGTCCACCAGCGGCTCGGCGGGGCTGTCCGGCCCGAGGATCCGCCGGATGGAGGCCACCGAGTTGAAGATGGCGCCCAGCGGGTTTCGCACCTCGTGGGCCACCACCGCGGACAGCTCACCCAGGGCCGCCAGGCGCTCACGGCGCACCAGCTGCTCCTGCGTCCGCGCCAGCTCCACGTAGCTGTCCTTCAAGTCCTCCACCAGCCGGGCACCCTCGAGTGCCAGCGCGAGCTGGTTGGCGATGGCGCTCGCCCGCTCCACCTCCGCGGGCGTGAAGCGCCGGGCGCGCCGGGTCTCCGACGCGACCATCACTCCCACGGGCCGCTCGCGCACCACCAGCGGCAGTATCAGGAAGGCCTGCGCGGAGGCGCTCTCGCGCAGGTCCTGGTCCACCCGGACATCGGTGATGGCCTCCTCCACCATGAGCAGCTCGCGCGTCAGATAGGCCAGCCCCGTCGCGGAGCTGTCCGGCGCGCGCGCGGGCAGACACCGCCCGAGCAGCTCCGGGTGGCTGCCGCTCACCGCGCGCACCTCCAGCCACTCACCCGAGGGGTCCGGCATCAGCACGTACGCATCCGGCGTGTCGATGATGCGCGCCAGGCTGGTGACGCCCGTGGCGAGCAGCTTGTCGAGCTCCAGCGTGGTGGCCAGCGCGCGCGCCACCTCGTGCAGCAGCGCCATGTCCTCCGCGCGCCCGCGCAGCTCCTGCAACAGGCGATGCGTCTCGATGGCCGCGGCGAAGTGCGTGCCCATGGCCTGGAGCGTCTCCAGCTCCAGCGGCGTGAGCGTCCGAGGCTCCCGGAACAAGACACTCAGCGTGCCCACGCCGCGCGAGCGCACGCGCAGGGCGATGATGACCACCGTGTGGAAGCCACGCTGCTGCAGGTCCTCGCGCAGGCCGTCCGGGCACTCGCGCGTCTCCAGCACCCGGGGCGCGCCCTCCTGCTGCGCCTGCGTGCACAGCCCGCCCGCGAGCCACAGCCGCGCGAAGCGCTCCGTGTCCGCCTCCTCCAGGTCCATCCCGCGCGCGTACGTCACCTCCATCCCGTGGTCCTGCGGCAGCAGGATGGTCACCGCGTCACAGGCGACCAGCCCGACGATCTCCTCCGTGCCCGGACCGAAGAACGCGCGAGGGTGGGGCGCCGACGCCGCCTCCGAGGCCAGCCGGTTGAGCGCCGCCAGCGCGTTGTTCTGCGCGGACAGCCGGGAGATGGTGAGCGCCGCGTCGAGCGCCGCGGACACCTGCGCGCCGAACAGCCGCACCGGCGCGAGCTCCTCCTCGCGCAGCCAGTCCCCCGCCAGGGCCAGCATCGCCCGGGGACGACCCTCCACGTCGATGCGCACCGCGACGGTGTGGGACGGACCCGCCCGCGACAGGACACCGCGAGCCTCCTCCGCCAGCGCGCCCTCCAGGAAGTGGCCGACCTCCCCCGACAAGTCCTCGGAGTACGCCGAGCCCTCCTTCCACGCCCGGGCCAGCATGGCCGGCCAGCGGCCCACCACGTCCCGTACCCACCGGCCGCTCAGCTTCCGCGCGTCCGGCGGCACCAGCGAGACGGGGACATACGTCTGTCCCAGCCGGATTCCCTCGCCCTCGGGGGACAGCCACGCGAAGGCGAACCCCAGCTCCTCCAGCCCGGCGAACATTCGCCGCAGCACCTCGCCCTCGGTGCGCAGCGAGGGCAGCCCCGCGCCCAGCTCCGCCAGCCGTTGCAGCACGCCCCGGCGCTGACTGCGGGACGTGACGTCGCGCACCAGCGCCACCCAGTCCGGGCCGCTCGGGATGAGGGTCATCTCCACCTGTCGCTCTCCGGTGGCCGTGCGCAGCGCGGCCTCATAGGTGCTGGGGACCGACTCACCGCGGAGTCGACGGGACTGGCGTTCGGTGACCTCCATCACGCTCGACTCCGTCAGGAGGAGCGTCGCCGGGCGGCCCACCAGCGTCTCTCGCGGGTGGCCCACCAACATGCCCAGCGCGTCATTCACATACACGAAGCAGCGCTCGCGGATGACGCAAACGCCCACGGACATCTCGTCGAAGGAGCCATAGGGGGCCCCGCCCCGGAGGGATGGATTCACGGCACCCACGACTCTTCCACCACGTGCAAGCGTCGAGAAGTGCACCCGTCCGCGCTTCGATGACCAGACCACAGACGCGGCCAACGACTCGCGGTTTCCCCTTACATCCAAATCCTGTCAGGGCCTCTCCAAGCGCCTGGAGGGTCCTCGAGTGGATGCAAGGGAATGCGGGCGGGCCCATCCCGCTGCCACGCCCGCAAGTCATTGATGCGCGGGCCCGCCAGTGCTCCTGGCGAGCAGGCCCTGGAGGGACTCAGGCCGACGCGCCCGGTATCGCCTCGGCGGCGCGGTGGTGGACCTTCTCGTACAGGCCGATGAGCTCCGCCTGCCCCAGGATGTGCCCCTCCATGGCCTTGAGCAGGTCCCGGCGGGTGGGCCGCCCCAGGTTCGGCAGCACCAGGTCCAGCGCGTACAGCTTGAAGTAGTAGCGGTGCCGGCCGACCGGGGGCATGGGGCCGCCGTAGGACTGGTGGCCGAAGTCGTTCAGCCCCACCCGAATCCCCGGGGGCATCGTGTCCAGCTGGGCGCCCTCGGGCAGCTCCCGGGCGCCGGGTGGGATGTTGTAGAGCACCTGGTGGCAGAAGATGCGCTGGGGCCGCTGCGGGTCCGGCGCGTCCGGGTCCTCGACGATGAGCGCCAGGCTCTTGGTCCCGGCGGGCGGGTTCTCCCAGCGCAGGGGTGGGGCGATGTCCTCGCCCTCGCCGGTGAAGGCGATGGGGATGAGGTCCCCGTCATTGAAGCGGGGGGAGGTCAGCACGAGGGGCTTGGGCATGGAGTCCTCCGAAGTGGGATAGGGGCAAGCTGGCGACGCGCCCACCCCGGCGCGGATGAGCGGCACCCCAGCCGCTGGAACGTCGGGCACCAGGGAGACCTGGCGGCCGGGCCCTCGGTGTGCCCCGGGGAGTCCTGCCTGCCCGCGCTGGAGGTGATAGCTGCGCTTGCGGCTCCCTCAACCCCCGCTGGGGGTGGCCCCTCCAGTGAGCTTGTACCGGTTGCGCCTGTCGCGCATTCGGTGTTAAGCGGCGCCCGCGTGTGAAGGGGTTGGATCGGGTGGCATGGAAATCCGAGGGTTTCCCAGGGTTTGGGGAGGCGTCCGAATGGCGGCGAAGGAACCCCGGGAGCAGTCGGATGGCAGCGAGCTGGGGACCACGGCTCGCCAGATGAGGGCGGCGCAGCCCTACATCAACGCGGTGTGGAAGCTGGTGGGCGGGGCGGTGGTGGGGGTGTTGGGAGGCTACTGGCTGGACCGGAAGCTGGGGTCGGGGCCGTGGTTGCTGGTGGGGTTGAGCTTCCTGGGTATCTGCGTGGGCTTCTACGGATTCCTCCGGGAGATGGCTCGACTGGGGAAGCGCAAGTGACGGGGCAGGACGGCGAGGAGAAGGACCCGTTCAAGTCGCACGCGGGGCTGGCGGCCGGGGTGATGGTGGTGGGCGTGGCGGTGGGCGGGCTGCTCCCGACGGTGGTGGAGGACCGGGTGTCGGCGTTGTGGGGCGTGGGGCTGGCGTCGGTGACGGGCGTGGTGGCGCTGCTGCTCAAGCGGCGGGCGATGAAGCAGGACCTCAAGGCGGCGTTGAAGGTGGTGGGGGTGGTGTTCGGCCTGAGGATGGTGGCGGTGGTGACGGGGCTCTTGGGGATGGTGTCGCGAGGAATGCAGCCGGTGCCGTTCATCGCCGGCTTCTTCGGGGTCTACTTCGCGCTGCAATGGATTGAAGTCAGCTACGTGATGGCCGCGTCCAAAAGCGCGGCGGGCGGAGACGAGTGATGCGCAAGGCAATGGTGCTGTTCGCCAGTCTGTTCGTGGCCACCGCGTGGGCCGCCGGGTCGGAAGGCCACGGCGAGGGGCACGAGCCGAGTGTGCCGGAGTACATCCTCCACCACGTCTCGGACACGAACGACTTCGAGCTCGAGGTCCCGCTCGGCAAGCCCATCCACCTGGGCGCGATTCCGCCCCTGCGCATCGGCAGTTGCGAGCCGGTGATGACGGACCACGGGCTGGTGGCCCCCTCCGGTTGGGACGGGCTGGCCAAGGGCTGCCTGGACCTCTCCATCACCAAGCACACGGTGATGATGTGGCTGGCGGCGCTGCTGCTCTTGGGCTCCATGCTGGTGTGGAGCAACCGCGACAAGACCAAGCTGGTGCCGCGCGGCGCGGGCGCCAACCTCATCGAGATGCTGGTCCTCTTCGTCCGGGACGAGATGGCCATCAAGAACATCGGCAAGGAGGACGGCCCGCGCTACGTGCCGTATCTGCTGACCGCGTTCTTCTTCATCCTCTTCATGAACCTCTTGGGCCTGGTGCCCTGGATGGCGACGGCGACGGGCAACCTGGCCGTGACGGCGGGCCTGGCCATCTGCACGTTCATCGTGACTCAGGCGGCGGGCATCCGTGCGGCGGGCCTGGGCGGCTACCTGAAGCACCTGACGGGCGGCGTGCACTGGCTCTTGTGGCCCATCATGATTCCGGTGGAAATCCTGGGCCTGTTCACCAAGCCCTTCGCCCTCACGATGCGTCTGTTCGCCAACATGCTGGCGGGCCACATCGTCCTCTTCTTCCTCATCGGCCTCATCTTCATCCTGGGCCACCCCGCGGTCGCGGTGGTGAGCGTGCCGTTCGCGTTCGCCATCTACCTGCTGGAGCTGTTCGTGGCCTTCGTGCAGGCGTACGTGTTCACGCTGCTGTCGGCGCTGTTCATCGGCATGGCGGTGGCGACGGGCCACCACCACGACGAGCACGGCCACGCGGATGACCACGGCCACGGGCACTCGGAGCTGGGCCCCAGCCACGACCACGGCAAGGCGCACGCCTGAGACAAGTCAGCGGGGCGCTGGTAGTCGGGCGCTCCGGTCGGAGACCTGGCGATTCGAAAGGTCGCCAGAGGTAGTCCTGAAGGGCATCACGACCCCCCCACAAGCGGGTCCTTCGCTACGAAAAGAGAAGCACGCCATGACCAACCTCGCTCTTGCCTTCCTCGCCGCCGGCCTCGGTGCCGGTCTCTCCATCATCGGCGCCGCCCTCGGCATCGGTAAGCTCGCCGCCGCCGCCATGGACGCGACGGGCCGTCAGCCCGCCGCCGGTGGCGACATCCGCACCACGATGATCATCGCCGCGGCCCTCATCGAAGGCGCCACGCTGTTCGCGCTGGTCGTTTGCGTGCTTCTGGCCACCAAGGCCTAAGGCTGTTCGCAGGAAGCCTGGAACGCGCCGGCGCTCGCGACTTCGCGGGAGCCGGTGCTTCCCGGTGGTAGAACCCTCGAGACTTTCGCCGTCTGACTGACTCCCTCACGCCGGACACGCCGCCATGTTCCTGCCCTCCGTCCTCGCCGCCAGCAACCTCGTGAGCGTCCAGCCGGGCCTCATCTTCTGGACCCTCATCACCTTCGTCATCGTCTTCTTCGTCCTGAAGTCGAAGGCGTGGGGACCCATCCTGCAGTTGGTCGAGGAGCGTGAGAAGCAGATCTCCGCCGCCGTGGAGAGCGCCAAGCGTGAGCGCGCCGAGGCGGAGAAGCTGCTGGCCGACCAGAAGACGGCCATCGCGGAGGCCCGCCGTCAGGCCGCCGACGAGACGCGCCGCAACCAGCAGGAGATGGAGAAGTTCCGCGAGGAGCTGATGGCCAAGAGCCGCAAGGAGGCGGAGGAGCTGAAGCTGTCCGCGCGTCGGGAGATCGACGAGCAGAAGACCAAGGCCATCGCCGAGGTGCGCTCCATGGCCGTGGACCTGGCGATGGAAGTGGCCGGCAAGCTCATCAACGAGCGCATGGACGACAGCAAGCACCGCGCGCTGGCCGAGCAGTTCGTGCAGGGCCTCCCCCTGAGCGGCACCGGCAACGCCGGCGTTCGCCGGTCGGCCTAGTTCGGGGAAGCGCGCCCGTGGGCGCGCTTGTTCCAGGGAATCACCATGGCGCTATCCATCGGCATCGTCGGGCTGCCCAACGTGGGCAAGTCCACCCTGTTCAACGCGTTGTCGGCCGCGGGCGCGCAGGCGGCCAACTACCCGTTCTGCACCATCGAGCCCAACGTGGGTGTGGTGCCGGTGCCGGATGAGCGCCTGGACAAGCTGTCCGAGCTCATCAAGCCGCTGAAGAAGATCCCCACGTCGCTGGAGTTCGTGGACATCGCGGGCCTGGTGCGCGGCGCCTCCAAGGGCGAGGGCCTGGGCAACCAGTTCCTGGGCAACATCCGGCAGGTGGACGCGGTGCTGCATGTGCTGCGCTGCTTCGAGGACGACAACGTCACCCACGTCGAGGGCGGGGTGAATCCGGTGAGGGACCGGGACGTGGTCGACACGGAGCTGTGCCTGAAGGACCTGGAGACGGTGGACAAGCGCCGCGAGCGCACCCAGAAGAACACGAAGATGGGTGGCAAGGCGGGCGACGAGGCCAAGGCGGAGATGGCGCTCCTGGACCGCGTGAAGGCGGGGCTGGACAACGGCGTCACGGTTCGCGCGCAGAAGCTGACGGAGGAGGAGAAGGCGGTCATCCATGACTTGTTCCTCCTGACGGACAAGCCGGTGCTGTACGTGGCGAACATCGGGGAAGGGGAGATTGGGAAGGAGGACGCCAACAAGCACGTCGCGGCGGTGAAGGAGATGGCCGCGAAGGAGGGCTTCGAGGTGGTGGTGTTGGCGGCGGCGCTGGAGTCGGAGATTCAGCAGCTGCCCGAGACCGAGCGTCCGGGCTTCCTGGAGAGCGCGGGGCTGTCGGAGCCGGGTCTGCACAAGGTGGTGCGGGCGGGCTACAAGCTCTTGGGCCTGTGGACGTACTTCACGGTGGGCGAGCAGGAGTGCCGCGCCTGGACGATTCACCAGGGCTACAAGGCGCCGCAGGCGGCGGGCGTCATCCACTCGGACTTCGAGCGCGGCTTCATCAAGGCCGAGGTGATGCGCTGGGAGGACCTGGTGAAGCTGGGCAGTGAGTCCGCGGTGAAGGAGAAGGGGCTCCTGCGGATGGAAGGCAAGGAGTACCTGGTGCAGGACGGCGACTGCATGCACTTCCGCTTCAACGTGTGACGGTGGCGGCCCTGTGGGGCCGCGAGCCTTGGTGTACCGCGCGGGCGCGTTCTGGAGGGCCTTGAGGCCGTCTGGGAGCGCCCGCGAGGCGTTTGTGGGGTCAGAGGGTGATGCGGGGGCCGCGCACGGCGGTGAAGACCCAGAGGCCCAGGCCGACGAGAGCGATGAGGGTGGTGAAGATGGCGGCGCGCCGGGCCTGGGGGGCGGTCTCCGTCTGGCGAGAGGCGTAGAGCCACATGCCGCCCACGCGGAGGATGAAGAAGAGGGTGATGAGGATGCCGCCGACCACGAGCCAGCCCGTGGGCCGGGACAGGAGCACGCCCCAGGAGGCGAGGAAGGCGATGTTGCCCAGCAGGGCGGCGACGGCGAAGCGCGGGTAGGTGCGTCGAGGGTCCACGGGAGCAGTGTCCCTGGTGGAGGCCTTCCGGCCAACCCGAGAGTGGGCGGGTTGGCCGGAAGGTGACAGCCGTGCTGGGAATAGCGATCTTGGTTTGCTCGTAGCTTGAACGAAGATGACCCACACAATCAGAGCGTCATGTGGCACCCTATCGTAGCTTGTGCCAAGTCATTTGCGACGGCCGATTTATGCACGGGAGTTCCTGACTCTCTCGGAGGAGTCAGGGGCTCCGTTGCCGATTCAGCGAGTGCTTGTTCACTTTAAGAGTCTACCGAAACTGTCGCAGCTCTCCTTTTGTGGCTTCTGAGCTGAACTCAGTTTTGTCGAATACAACATAAAACCGCCTCCGCACTCAAATTGCCAGAATGAGTGTCCTTGAATACGGCATGGCTTCCCGTGCTTTGCGCTACTACAAGCCCGCTCAACCGTCCGACGCAGAGGAGAATCAGGCGCCAAGCGGTCCTCCGACCGGACCTCATGTAGCCATACGCTCCTCACTAGGTCCAGGTCGCCCTCGACGATGGCCCCGAGTCGGTACTCATTCGAGGCGAAGACGTGTGCAGACGACCATAAATCCTTCTGCTCCGATTGATTCAGCCACCCCGCAGCCCTCACGCTCTCCACGGAATGTCCAGGCACAGGCAGACAAAGCCCCAGGATTGAGAGTCCAGTACAAAGTGATGTCATTGGTATTGTCCTAGCCAGTAGTAGTTCATCCTGCCGTGGGGGGCTCCGCTCATAATAAAACCCCACAGACCACCACCTGCGTCGGCGTCGGGGAGGAATTCTTCGACGACGAATGGGAGAGGCATTCCTCTTGAGGTCAAGGAGAGCGGATTGTTTATGGCGTCAAATAGTGCTGCGTGAGTGAACTCGTGGGCCATGGTACCGGCAGGTTTTATCCTGCCTTGTTGACAGAGAGATTCGTTTACGCGGATGGTGCCCCCCCGTGGTAGCGTCCTGTTTGCCCATGAGGATTCTCCTGCGCTGAATCGTCCGTATGTATTGGGCCCTAGATCCTGTCGCCCCCATACTTCGTAGATGTCGGGTGAGGCATCTAGCCACTGGTACAGTTGGCGCCCGAGCGGATTTTGCAGCATTATGGCTGCAATCCTTCTTGCGTCCTCATCCATCAGTATAACCTGCAATCCATCAGGGTCGGCAAAGCTTACTGGATTGTTGACTGCATATGAGTATGTGGGTGCACTTAGTTCTCTCCTTGACATCAGCAAGGCGAACTCTGGCCAAGCGAGCATTGGTTCTGCGTGTAGATACCGGCCCGTGCTTGGATCGTAGTAGCGGTTCCAGTTCTCGAAGAGATCGGTCTCTGTGTCGTGGTACTGCCCAGGAAATCGCAGTGGGATCCAGAATGGCAGCGCTCCTGACTGGAATCGCTGATACTCGTAGCTCTCCAGCGTGACACCATTGGCCGAGCCGCACTTGATGTTGCAGGGGGCTTGGTTCAGGTCACATGTCCCGCAGATGGATGGATGTTCATCTGAGACGAACCGTACGCCAAGCTGTGGTGCGGACGGCTGCACCCAATGGCTCCAGACCCGTCCGCTCGCAGGCTGGGAAATGGCAGGGCCCTGAGGCAATCCAGTACCAACGTCTACGAGGGTGACCGTGTCCGCACTGTCCTTTATGTCGGTTTCCCCGAAGAGGGCGCGAAACCGCGTGCTGACCAGAGAACTCGTAGTTGCTTGTGAGAACGTTGCAAGCGTGGAGTTTGTACTCGGAAGGTACGGATGTGATGTCTCGGCGGGTTGGGTGACACGGTTGACGTACCCGAAAGGGTCGTAGTCCGCTGCGCCAGAGATCTTGCCAGAGGCGTCCAGCATCACCAGTGTTTTGCCCATCATGTCGGTGACGGGGAAGTAGACTCCGCAAGTCGCTGCCTCTCCATTGCGCGCGCAGTCGACGGAGGAGCCTGTCTCCCGGTTCATCTGCGGGGACAGTCTTCCTCGAACGACCATGACAGGCCGTTGTCCGAGCCAGACATAGGTGTCGTCTACGTAGTGGTCGTAGCCTCCGCTGGGAGGAATCGCGCTGGGATTTCCACGGTCGATGAGGAGCCGGGTCGAGATGTCGTGGAAGAACTCATCTTCCGCCGTGGTCGGATACCGCTTGAGACGGCGCCGGTTCAGTGCGTCGTAGAAGTACTCATAAGTACTTCCGTTGACCTGAACGGAGCGGAAGACCGTCTCGTTGCCGCCATTGGCGGAAGGTCCCGAGCTGAACTCCACCTGATGGGTGGGTGTCCCGCTCGATGGCCCCCAGCGCTTCACCGTCACGCGGCCGTCCGCATCGTGGGTGTAGCCAAGATTCAAGGCCGAAGAGGTGCCCGTACTGGTCCGGGTGTTCAGCCTGTCCACGAATGCCCCCGTCCCGTGCGTCAGCGAGAGCGTCTGTCCGTCCACCTCCTCTGTCAGGCGGTTCCCGCGTCCGTCATAGGTGTAGCCGCGTGAGCTGAACGCCCCACCTGTCGCCGCGAAGTTCCCGGTTGGTCGCGTCGCGCTGGTGAGCCGCAGGAGCCCATCGTAGGTGAACTGCTCCGTCACGGGCGTCGTAGCTCCCAGGAGGCACGTATCCGTCCGCACGATCTGGTCGGCCTTCCACGTGTAGAATCTCTTGTAGAGGTTTCCCGACCCTTGGTTTAGCGCCAAGGGACCTGTGGAGACAAAGAGACTCCGAACCCGACCACTGAAGTCGAAGGTGCCTGGCCATCCTCCCGCGGTAACCGCGCAAGATGCTGGAGCTGTCTCCGTGCTGGAACTGTAGGAGTAGTCGACAGACACTGGCTGCACTGAAGACGGCGCGTTGATTTGATATCCACGCACATCTCCATAGGGCTCCCATTCGATGTTCGAGATGGACGCCAGCAGCGTCCAGGCTGAGCCGGACCATCGTTCCAATCGAATGCCACTCACGCGATCCGACGCAATGGAAGAGCCCTCGTGTAGCCGGTATTGGTAGATGGCCCTGTGCCCATAGGGGTACTCGATGGAGGTCAGGTCGCCAGCCGTCGAGTAGCCATAGGTCGTGTGAAGCGTGTTGCCCGGATTGTCGACCGGACAGGCGAACGTATTCGAGGAACTCCTGCGGGCGCGAATTTCGCGCGTCACACGTCCGTGGGCATCGTACGAGTACCAGGTCTGCCCGAAGGAGTCGTTCCGGAAGCGCAACCGTCCCTGGGTGTTCTGGGGCTGAGGGCAGCTTGCGTCGGGTGCTTCGTTTGCGTCATAGCCCAGGGTGTAGAGCACCTCGGTCGTGGCATTCGTTCCGGTGACGGTACGAGCGGAGGAAAGCAGTCTCCCCATGGAGTCATAGGCATAGGAGAGGTGTTCCATGCCGAGGGCCATCTGCGGAGTCTGCTTGGCGCGAAGCTGCCCCATGGCGTCGTAGCTGAAACGTGTCTTGCCGCTACCACCCTGCCAGGGCAGGGCCACCTCAATGATGTTACCGAAGTCGTCGTACTGATAAAGAGACTCCGGTTGCGTGCAGGCTGAGCAGTCATCCACAGCTCCACTGGCTGCAGGGCATCCTGTGCGCACGGAACGTACATTGCCTTGGTTGTCGTAGGCGAAGCAAGCACGCACGCCAGCGGTGCGAGAGCCGATGTTGGGATATTGTTCGGTCCCAGTCAGTCGGTTGGCTCGATCATAGCTGAACGCCATGCAAAGCGGCGAGACGGGCCGACCATCCATACCCAGTTTGCCGCACAGGACAGGTGGCGCCGCATAGGGAGCCCCGGCACCGACAAGACGTTGAGCGCCGTCAAAGAGCTGAGGCTTCACATAGTAGCTCTGCTGGGAATCAATGGAACCACCGATGCGCGTATAGCTCGGCATCCCATCGAGGTTTGCCTGCGAGTAGTGTGCTCGCCTTTCGAGGCTCTGTCCTCCGTACCTGACAGCATAGGTCGTATCTCTGGGAAGCCCGTCTCCTCCCTTGTTGTAACGGATGGATTCGTATGGGATTCCCCCGAGGAACGGGATCTTGCTTCGGCTGCGCAAGCCGTCATACCAGTTCCCTGTGCAGACGTTGGTCACACCCGAGTTCTCGCGATAGCAAAAGAGCTCGTAGTCTCCCCGAGGAGACTGGACGAGCGTCAGTTCACCGTTGTCATAGGTGTAATTCCACGTGGCTCCTTGGGTCGTGATAGAAGTAACCCGCTCCTGCTCATAGGTGTAGCTGGTCTGGACTCCATTGGGGTCCACCACGAGCTGGGGTTGCCCCCAGAGATTGTAGTTGTCGTAGGTGGTCTCAAGACCTGCGTGCCCTGTACAGAGGGTGCTGCCAGTCGTCGACGCAAAGCGTACGACCTTCTGCAATCGCTGTGCGTTGTAGCCAGAAGCGCTGGCCGACCAGTAATGGTACTGGGTGACAGGAACCTGACTGTTCAAGCTCGTGGAGCAAGATGTTGCGGTGGGTCCATCAACCCAGCAGGGGCCCTGAATCTCGAGAACGCGGCCCAGAGGATCGTCCACCGTCGAACCGGTGCACGTGTGCCTGGTCAGATAGAAGGTACCCATGTGCTTGAGCACCGGAGATGCATCCCAGGTCGAGCCCTGCAGACCCTGGCTGTAGCCACTTCGAATCACCGACTTCAGTCGATTCGTGGCGGGGTCATGCGTGTACCGGGCGACGACCTCCCCCGAGAGGAAGAGCACCGAGTCTTGACGCTCCTCGGTGCGCATCCGTTCGCCAACAATACTTCCCGTACCTGCCAGGGCGTCGGTGTATCCGAAGCTGACCGTCTCCAGGGCACTTCCTCCGTCGCGGTCTTCGGCACCGATGTGGATGCGCTTGAGCTCGGCATACCCGCCGACTCCGCCATCTCCAGGGCCCTCCCACTCGCGGACAGTCCAGTTGTCCTCGAAGTCCTTCTCCGCGCGAACCACCGCGGGACCTGTCCCGAACTGGTGCCAGGTGAACTCCTGGGTCTGGGTGCAGGAGGATGATGCTTCGAGACAAGACCTGGCAACGGTTCGAACGCGCCAGGAGTCAGCGAAGGTCGTCTTCTCCATGTTGAAGGAGTGAGGGTATTCTCCGAGCGGACTGAAGAGGTTCCCCGCCCCCGAGTAGCCATGGAGGTAGGCGGACTCGGATTTCCGCTTCACACAAGCAGCAGAGGAAAAGATGTCACAAGATGCGGTGGACCCCATCGGAGCCAAGAAGGTGACATTCCCACTCCCGCGTTTCCCCCTGCGCACCGAAGAGCTTTGGTTCACTCTGCGATCCTGGGTCACATGGGTTGTGATGAGGGTCCCGTCGATACGGCGGGTCCATTGGCCGTTCCCAGTCAGGAAGTTCGGATAGGTATAGCTATCCGTTCCCTTTCCCTCCTGGTGGATGGGCGCACTCTCGATGAGCCCTGCGACCTCAACCCCTGCGCCATTCTTGATGTAGTTGTATGAGACAGCAGGCATTGCAGGTGATGCACTGGTGGATGAATCAACGAGAACCTGAGCGAGGACGCACTGTGCAGGTTGGCCGGAGGAGCCACTCAGGACCGATTTGTATGCGAAGCGCAGCCGGGTGCCTTCGGTGCTTTCAATGGAGGCCAGATAGGGCACGCCGTTGTCGGGGCCAGCGCTGAGTCCCGGGCACATGAGCCCTGCAGGCGCAGCGTAGCTCAGGGTCGCGAGAACTCGAGCCTGCCCGGACGGAGCCAGTTGCTTTTCATCCTCGATACGCGTCAGGAAATAGCGCGTGTCGGTGGCGCTTCCGTTCGATTGCCAGATGCTCGCGTAGATGAACCGGCCGATGCCGGGTTTATGCAGGACGAAGTAGCCACTGCTGGAGCCTGTGCTCACCCAAAGAAGTCGCCCATCGGTTTCGCCGGACATCGGTGCTGGATGGGAGAGGCACGTGGAGGGGGAGCGCTGGCAGCCGATGAACTCCAGCAACTTGCCGCTGCCCTCCCGAACCTGCCAGACCTCACTGGTTGAGGACGGGAGCGTGGGATGGGGATAGATGAAGCTGTAGAAGTTGTGCCACCAGTGGAGAGACTTGGGATAGGCAGGAGAGTTACCGAAAGGGGTAGGGATGGAGTCGTTGGAGTCGTTGAGCAGGCTTCGGCCCTGTGCCCATTTCCTCTCGGTGGTGACGTAGCTGCGCTTGAACTCCAGCGCTTTCAGTGCGCCAGGAATCACCACATCCGTTGATTCATGTCTCGTCGAACGAGAGCCCAGGGCGACAGGATTTCCAATGTGCGTGGCTCCGCCCAAGGGGGAGTCAGGCGCGCACATTTCGTCCTCGCCATCGTTCTCGTCCGAGCAGTCGAGTTCGGGTGCGTACTCGCAATGGGTTTCGGGGGCGATGTAGTCGCCAGAGCCTTTTTGGATCCTGGCAACATTGCCTTTGCACCAGCCCGCCTCGCAGACGTTCTGCGGATTTTCGCAGTAGCTGTTGATGGCGCCGCATTGCGCCCACGGTTCGTCGCACGACTCTGTTCCGTCGATGATGTCGGGATTCCCAGGGCCAGCATTGCAAAGCAAACCTGTTGCGCAGCAGGGGTAGTGGCCGATGTCTTCGAGGTTTCCCGTGGGGGGGTAGAGGCAGTTTCCGCCGCTGCAAGACGGTTGGTGCAGACCGTCGCAGTACATCTGTGCATCTTGGCCTGTTTCGTCCTGTCCGCAGGCGCACACCCAGATGAAGGATCTCTGGTCGACTTCGTTTTGGTCGGCCGGACGGCAGACCCTGAACTGTCCTGCTGCGGAAGCCCAAGAAGGCATCAGGAGCAACAGCAGGAGTGTCGCCATCCATGGATAGGGATGAGTCGCGGAGCAGCCGTCCTGAATGAAGAGGCTGGGTTGTGTTTTCATGGAGGTCTCGTCAGAGGTCGTCGGCTTCATTGACGACCTGCGTCAGGTGAGAGGTTGCTCGGAAGACACGCTGTTGCGGTCGGGTCAGATGGATGGAGATGCCCACACCGCCAGCCTTGTGGACACGGGCTGCCCTGGTCGCAGCGTTGACTGCAGATGTAGCCGCTCTCGCGAGAAGCGCCGAGATGAATGCAGACACCAGAAATGCATTCGGCGGGACCGGCTGAGGAGCAGGAGTCGCCGAGGGCCTTGAGCGTCGCTTTGTCGGCCGGCTTGAATCGATGCTCACTGAGTACGGTTGCTGTCGACGCGGTGGGTTTGGGTGGGATTGGGGTGAGCTCCTCCGTGTCCTCGGCGCAGTTGGTGAGTAGGATTGTCAGTGAAGCCAGTGCAGCTTTGAGCGATTGGTGTCGATTGGTCATTGGGTGGGATGGGCTCCTTTGGGTCGGGGAATTGGCTGACAGCTACTCCAGAGCGGGCCGACGATGTTGCTCTCTTGGGCTGACAAGTGAGGCAGTGAGTTGGGGATGCGCTGTTTGTCATTGGCTTCGGTGGGGATTGGCTGAACAGCGCGTCGACTGGTTCTGGTGTTTTTCTGGATAGGCAGGATTCGTGCCAGGGGTTGTTGACGCCCTGGTGAAAGCGACCGTCCAGATGGCTGGACACGAGTCCGCGTAGCGAGACGCGCCTCGGAGTGAACCTGTCGGTCCGCTCTCATGCGCCTTGTTTTGATAAGGATGTACGACGCAGTTGTTCAGGGATTTGGGATGGAGTCCCTGGCTGTCGCTCTGCTTGCCACGTAACGGGCCCTGGGGCGCAGCAGGTGTCCCTGCTCACGCTGCTCCAGGATGTGCGCGACCCAGCCTGTCATGCGGCCCACGGCGAAGAGGGTCGCTGCTGCTCCCGGGGGGAGGCCCAGTGCTTCCGCGAGCATGACCAACCCCAGGTCCACTGTCGGCCCTGGATGTCCGGCCTTGCGCATCGCATCGAGGACCGCCCTCGCCACGCGCACACTTTGCACTTCGGGTTTCACCTCTCGCGCCGCGTCCATGATGGGTGGAGACCTCGGGTCACCGTCGGGATACAACTGGTGCCCGAAGCCCGGTACCGCGTCGCCTCGACGCAGGCGCTCGTGCACCACCGCGGTCGCTCGCTCCGGCTTCCCCACCTCCGCCAAAAGCGCCTCCACCCTGTCGCAGGCCCCTCCGTGCCTTGGCCCCGACAATGCCGCCAGCGCTGCACTCACGCAGGCATACAGGTCAGCTCCCGAGGAGGCAGTCACCCGGGCCGTGAACGTGGACACGTTGAGTTCGTGGTCCGCGCACAACACCAGGGCCCGATTGAGCAAATCCGGCGCTCGCTTCGCCTTGGTGTCCCACGCGATTGCCAGTGACTCGGCCACTGTCGGCGCTCGTAGGGCTCGGGCGACTCGTCCCGGCGCTTGCGCCACGCACACCCAGCCCGCCAACTGTCGCAGCAGTCTTCGCGCCCGCGCCTTCTCCTGCTCCGGCGGCGCTGCGAAACGCCCCGCGTCCCTAACCGCCAGCAATGGCACCAGTGCCGATAGCGCCGCCACCGGCGTTGTTCCTCGCGGTAGCAGTCGCGCCAACTCGGAGGGCGGTAGAGCGGGCTCCTCGCTTGCCCAACGAGGGTCTTCCTCGGGCAGCGTCCCTGACCACAGCAACTCCGCCACGGACTCGAGGCTCCTTCCACTCGTCGCCAACTCCACTGCGGAGTGCCCCCGGTATGCGAGCCCCTCCGCTCCCACCTGGGACACGGATGAGTCAATGACCGGCTCTCCCCACCTCAGTGCCCCCGACGCCACCGCCGCGTGCCCCGCCCGCGCGTCGTGCCGGACCTTTAGTCTCTCCAGGTCCGAGCGCACATAACGATTCTCCTTCGAGCCCGGCTCCGGCACGCAGCGCACGAGCCCTCGGCTCACGTAGGTGTAGAGCGTCGCCCGCTTCACCCCCAGGAGCGCCGCGGCCTCAACCGCCGTCACCAGCTCGTCCTCAGGTCGATGGACGAATCGAGATTGAGAGCGTCCACCCTTGCGTCTACTCATTCTCTCGCAACCTCCTGACTCCCCATTCTCGACTCGACTCGATTCACTTGTCGATGTGAGCCTTTCGCTCGCATCCCCACTCGTGATTGCGCCGAGAGGAGCACCGTCATGCCTTCTGTCGTCGACTTCGGCCGCACGTCCTCCGACTACTTGAAGCATCGCCAGGGCTTCCCGGAGGCCTTCTTCGCCCGGCTCGCGCGTGAAGGCGTTTTGCGCCCTGGCTTGCGCGCCGTCGACGTCGGCACGGGCACCGGCACTGTCGCCCGGGGACTCGTCCGACAGGGGTGCGCCGTCACCGCGACCGATATCTCGACGAACATGCTCTCGGCGGCCCGTCAGCTCGCCTCGGATGCCGCGCTCTCCATGGACTTCCGTGAGGCCCCCGCTGAGTCCACGGGGCTCCCCGCCAATGCCTTCGATCTCGTGACCGCCGGACAGTGCTGGCACTGGTTCGACCGGCCCGCCGCGGCTCGCGAGGCGCTGCGTCTACTCGTCCCTGGTGGGCGGCTCGTCATCGCCCATCTCGACTGGCTGCTGCTGCCTGGCAACGTCGTCGAAGCCACCGAAGCGCTCATGAGCGCCTTCAACCCCGACCCTCCCGACCACGCGCGCTTCGGCTGTGGCGTGGGGCTCTATCCGCAGTGGCTCCGCGACGTCACAGACGCCGGCTTCATGCCCTTGGAGACCTTCTCCTTCGACGTGCTCATTCCCTACACCCACGAGTCCTGGCGCGGTCGCTGCCGCGCCAGTGCCCTGGTCGCCGCCACCCTTCCTCCCGATGAAGTGGAGCGCTTTGACGCTGCCCACGCCCGACTCCTCGCCGAGCGCTTCCCCCAGGACGCGCTCGACATCTCTCACCGCGTCTTCGCACTCCTCGCCACGCGTCCCTGAGCCCCCCAGACCGTCCTCTCACTGAACCCACGGAGCACACCCCATGTCCTCCCATCCCCACGTCATCTACGAGCCGGACCTTCCGTGGACCGAAGTCACACAGGGCCCCCGCGTGGCCTACCGTCGCAAGCAGCTCGGTGCCGCCGCGAAGGGACAGAAGCTCGGCTGCAGCCTCATGGAGCTCGCTCCGGGCAAGCACGCCTTCCCGCTCCACTTCCACCTGGCCAACGAGGAGGCCTACTTCATCCTCTCTGGCACCGGACTCCTTCGCCTCGGTGACTCGACGCTTCCAGTGAAGGCCGGTGACTACGTGGCCCTGCCCCCGGGCGCACAGTCCGCGCACCAGCTCCTCAACGATGGCACCGAGACACTCCGCTACCTCGCGTTCTCCACCATGGTGGAGCCGGACGTCATGGTGTATCCGGACTCGAAGAAGCTCTGTGTCACCGCGGGCTCCGCGCCCGGGGGCGACAAGGCCTCTCGAACGCTGTTCACCGTCCTGCCCCTCTCCGCCGAAGTGGACTACTGGAGCGGCGAGGAGCGATAGGCTCCTCGCCCTCATGTCCTCCCTGCTCGACACCCTCGCCAAGGAGCGCCTCCTCAAGGACCGCGATGCCGCCACCGAGCTCGTGCGCCGCGGCGAGCCACCCCACGTCTCCCTGCTGCGCCTGTGCGACGCGGGCCTCCTCCTGGGCGGCCTCTCCGTCGCCTATGGCGTCCGCCCCGACGAGCTCATGGGCCCTCTCACCACCGCCATGGGCGGCCCCGCTCGCAACCTCAAGGTCGTCGACGTCCGCGAGCGCCCCGTCCTCGAGCTGCACGTCCAGGTCGGCGACGTCACCGAGAAGTGGGAGGTGGAGGACCTCTCCGTCCTCGTCCACAACCTCAACGACCTCTACCGGGACGCCCCCGACGCCCGCGCCATCGCCGAGCTGGGCGAGTGGGAGGACGCGCTCCAGCTCTGGTGTGTCGACAAGCGCACCCTGCAACGCTTCGCGCGGCAGCCCTTCTTCGCCCCCCGGAACGCCCGGGATTTGCGCTCCCGCACGGGTGACTGAGGTGCGGGAAGACCTTTCACGCTCTCGCGATAATCCCAGGTTCTGGGGCAGCATGGGGGGACATGCGTCTCGCGTCCTGTCTCCTGCTGCTGCTGTGGTCCTCGGCCGTCCTGGCCGAGCCTGACTCGTTCGGTCTGGGTGACGCGCTCAACGGCGCGCTCACCGTCACCACCGCGAACACCGTCATCAACACCGCGATGCCCCTGGCGCTCGGCTCGGCGCGTGGGGACACGTCGCTCGCGGTGACCTCCTCCGCGGCGCCTCCGGTGGGCGGCCTGGTGATGGTGCACCAGACGATGGGCTTCCCCGCGAGCACCCCTTCGGGCAGCACAGGCCAGACGAGCCCCGGCGGCGTGGGGCGCTGGGAGTTCGCACGCGTGTCCCAGGTGAGGGTGGGCAGCCCCACGGTGCTCTCGCTGTCCGCGCCGCTGGTGAATCCCTACACCGCGCCCGGCACACAGGTCGTCACGGTGCCCGAGTACACCCGCGTCACCGTGTCCTCCTCCGGCTCGCTCGTCGCGCGGCCCTGGGACGGCAGCTCCGGGGGCATCGTGGCCTTCCTCGCCACGGGCGCGGTGAGCCTCGAGGGCGACATCTCCGCCAGCGGCGCGGGCTTCCGTGGCGGCGCCGCCATCAACAACATCGCGAGGTCCGGCTGCGCTGGAAACGACCTCGCGCCGTCCCAGGGCGGCGCCTTCAAGGGCGAGGGCTTGGTGGTGCAGCGCTACGGCACGGCCTCCGGACGCGGCAACCTGGTGAACGCGGGGGGCGGCGGTATCTGCCACAACTCGGGCGGTGGCGGTGGTGGACACAGGGGCTTCGGTGGAACGGGCGGACGCTCCTCCTCCACGCTCGATACCGCGCGCGACGTGGGCGGCCTGGGCGGCACGTTGATGGAGTACTCCATCGTCGACGCCTTCCTCTTCGGAGGCGGTGGCGGCGCGGGCGAGGGCGACAACAACGTGGCGACCGGAGGTGGCGTGGGCGGCGGCGCGGTGTTCTTCCGGAGCGCCTCCCTCTCTGGAGGTGGGAACATCACCGCCAACGGTCAGGCCGTGCTTCCGGTGAATGGCGAGGACGGTGCGGGTGGCGGCGGCGCGGGTGGCTCGGTCATCGTGAGGACCTCGGGCACGTTGACGTGCAAGGTCGGAGTGCTCGGCGGGCGCGGGGGCGATGTGCGCGGCACGACCTCCCAGTTCGGACCGGGCGGTGGCGGCGCGGGCGGCTCCGTGCTGCTCAATGGCTCGTCGGTCTCGTGCGACATGGGGAGTTCGGGAGGCGCCGCGGGGGTGACGTCCACGGCGGGGGCGCATGGTCCCACGCACGGCGCGGGGGCCGGCGGCGGAGGTGACGTGAAGCTGTACACGTATGCGTATGCCACGCCGACCAAGCCGGTCATCACCGCGCCGACCCAGAATCAGACGAACGTACCCGAGCGTCCTCGCATCGTGGGCATCGCGGACCCGGGCATGCGCGTCGTCATCTCCGTGGATGGCGTGGAGGTGGCCCAGGTGACCGCGGGCGCCGGCGGCGACTTCTCCGCCGCGTTGAACGAGCCGCGTCCACCCCTGTCCTCGGGAGGCCACTCCGTCACGGCCATCGCTGACTCGCTGGGCGCGTACAGCAAGCCCGCGGACCTGGTGGCCTTCAATGTCTCGGGTGCTCAGTCCGCGGATGCGGGCGCCATTTCCCAACCCATCATCGTCGTGCCCGAGGAGGGCGAGGTGGTGGGGCCCACGCCGTACATCGCGGGTGTGGCGCTCAACGCGAGCACGGTGGGTCTGTATGTGGATGGCCGCGCGGAGGTCATCGTCCCCGCGGACGCCTTGGGTCGCTTCCGCTACCAGATTCCCGACGACGAGCCGCTGGGCGTCGGTCCCCACCGCGTCAATGCGCATGGGCACGGCGTGAACAACCAGGACTACGGCCCGGACTCGCCCAACACCGTCTTCGAGGTGGTGGAGGGCGCGGACGGCGGGACGACATCCCCCGACTCGGGTTCGCAGCCCGACGCTGGCTCGCAGCCCGACTCGGGAACGCCGGGGCCCGACGCGGGCTCGCCGGGAGATGGCGGCTCGGTGTTCTCGGGCGACACGCCGGTGCTCGTGGTTCCCGCGGAGGGCGAGGTCGTCGACCCGACGCCCTTGTTCGCGGGAGTGGCCCGGCCTGGTGCCTCCGTGTCGCTGGATGTGGATGGGACTCGCGTGGCCACCGTCACCGCCGACTCGACGGGCACGTTCCGACACACAGTCCCCTCCGACGGCGCACTGGCTTCAGGGGAGCACGCCGTGTCCGCGTACATGCTCAATGGAGAGTCGGGCACGTCAGGGCCTCGGTCCGCCGACACGGGGTTCCAGGTGCGCGGACCCACGGCGCTGGACGTGGGCTGTGGTGGTTGTGGCGCATCGCCCGTGGGTGCGGCGGGAGCGTGGGTGCTGCTCGTGGGCGGGTTGACGCTCATGCGTCGTCGGCGCAGCTAGCCTCGACGCAACGAGCAAGGGGCTCCTGCGCGACATTCCGGAAGCAGGGCTCGAACCTGCGTCGAGCCGGGTCAGAGCCGGCCGTTCTACCGCTGAACTATTCCGGAGCATTCTCTGGAGGAATCACGCGGCAAGCGCACTCAATGCCGCGTCTCCTCCACTTCAACCGCTGTCACATCCAGAACCGCGCCCTGCTCATCTCTTCGCACCACGAACGGGCCCACGTCGTCGTCGAACTCCTTGCCCGACTTGCCCGAGAACCACCCCGCCTTCTTGAGCGCGGAGGCCAGCTGGGGATGCGAGACGACCACGCCGTGTACCAGCTCCGGCGTGGGCGAGAACGGCACTGCTCGCCGCTGACCCGGATGCGACGTCCAGCCCTTCAGCTCCGGGTCCACACCATGTTTCCGACAGACCCGCTCGACGTAGGAGCGCGTGCAACGCTGACGGCCGGTGAGCACCTCCCACGGGGGCGGTAGCTCGGCCCAGATGAGCGTGTCGGGCTCGAGCCCTCCTCCCGACCGCGCGTGCCAACGCACGACATCCGAGGCCATGAGCCGCATGACCTTGCCCAGGCACATCATGTCCACGGCGTCGTGCATCCCCAGGGTATGCGCGAGCCCCAGCCAGCCCTGCCGGGCCGCGTTCCACGCTCCCGCCGTCGTGTTCCAGGTGCTCGAGTCGTCACCGCGCTGAACGACCATCGTCGAGCGGTCGAAGCGACTCCGCTCCCACGTGCGCCGCAACAGGTCCGCGATGTCGTGGAGGACCGCGAGCCAGGTGACGAAGAGGTTCATCTTGTCCGCGTCGGGCAGATGGCTGACGACGTCCACATCGGGCAGCACATGTGCGATGGCTCGCCAGCCCTCCGTGCACGGATGCTCCTTGAATCGCGTGAGCAGCATGTCGGCAATCTCGTCGAGCGCGCGGTCCTGGCTGCTGTTGGTGAAGACGCTCCGCCGGTTCCGCCGCGCGGTGAAGTAGGCGATGAAGCACGCCGCGTCCCGTGACTTCGAGAAGTCCGCCCAGGACAGTCGCGTCGCCAGGCTCGACTTCGCGATGCGCGTGGCCTCGTACTTGCGCTGCTCGAGCCGGTACGTCTCCAGTTTCTCCTCGAAGCGCGCCAGGAAGCGGAAGAGCTTGTTGTAGCGCCGACGGGAAATCTCCAGCCCCGCGCTCAGGCGCGCCTCCTTGTTGAGCCGGTCCCCCGCGAAGTCGCTCTTCTGGAACTGCTTGCGAATCTCCGTGCCCAGCTGACTGACGAAGGCGCTCACCTTCTCCACGTCCGCGGCGTCCTCGTCCGAGAGCACCGGGGCACGCGTGAACAGCTCGGACGCCTTACGCGTCTTGCGGAGGGGCGGAGTGGGGCGCTCGAAGTCCTGCGCCATGGAGGAGAGCTGATGCACGCCGCGCTTCAGCGAGCCGCAGGCCGCCTTCGTCAACAGATTCGTCTGGGACCGCGTCAGCTCCGGGCCGAGCTCGGTGAGGACGAGCTCAGCGACGTCCTCCGGGCGCATGCGCCGCTGGAGGGACTCGAAGAGGGTGTGCAGGGTCGATGACATGGCGTCCACGGACCGCAGCGACGCATCCCTGTCCCGACTCATGACAACACGGCGGCGGAGGCCTCACGGGGACCTCCGCTGCCACGAGGCGACTTCCGTCCCTCAGTCGTCGCCGAGCAGCGAACCGAGTCCGACGTTGCCGAGCACGCTGCCCTCATCCCGCGAGCCACCTGGGCGCGCGGCGGAGAGGATGCGACCCGCGAGCCGGCTGAAGGGCAGCGACTGGAGCCACACCTTGCCCGGGCCTCGCAGTGTGGCGAAGAACAGACCCTCGCCGCCGAAGAAGGCCGTCTTGATGCCGCTCACCATCTGGATGTCGTAGTCCACCGTCGGTTGGAACGCGACGATACAGCCGGTGTCCACGCGCAAGAGCTCGCCCGGGCCCAGCGTGCGCTCGCGCAGCGTGCCACCCGCGTGGATGAACGCGAGCCCGTCTCCCTGCAGCCGCTGCATGATGAAGCCCTCGCCGCCGAACAGGCCCGTGCCCAGCTTCTTCTGGAACGCGATGCCCAGCGACACGCCCTTCGCCGCCGCGAGGAAGCTGTCCTTCTGGGCAATCAGCTCGCCGCCGAGCTCGCCCAGGTTCACCGGGATGATCTTCCCGGGGTAGGGCGCCGCGAAGGCCACCTTGCGCTTGCCGCCGCCCCGGTTGAGGAAGACGGTGGTGAAGAGCGACTCGCCCGTCAGCAGGCGCTTGCCCGCGCCGAGCAGCGAGCCCAGGAGGCCGCTCTTCTTCTCCGAGCCGTCACCGAAGATGGTCTCCATCTCGATGCCGTCCTCCATGTACATGAGGGTGCCGGCCTCGGCCACCGCCGCCTCCTGCGGGTCCAGCTCCACCTCGACGAACTGCAGGTCATCGCCGTAGATGTGGAAGTCGACCTCGTGCATCTGCGCCATGGGATTGCTCCGCCGAAAAATGTCGGCGCACCATAGCCGCCCGCTCGCGAGGCTCAACCGATGTCTACTGCGCGAGCACGATGGAGAGCGCGGTGACCAGTCCGGCGTCGTCCTGGGCCAGCGCGGGTGGAATGGACAGCGTCACCGCGTTGTCCAACCTGCCGCCGCAGGTGCGCCAGCCGGTGTAGAGGTCGTTGCTCTTGCTCTTGGTGACGAGCTCGTAGCTGCAGCGACCGATGTTCCCGGCGATCTGGTCGGGGCTCACGCGGAAATTGGAGAGCTGGCCGCCGAACGTTCCCACGGCCTCGAGCATGTCCCCGTCCTCCGTCACCTTCAGGTCCACCGGCGCCTGTCCATAGATGCCCTTGACGTTGTCGCCCTCCACCTGGAGGTTCACCGGTCGGCCGAAGGCCCGGCCGCGCACGACGTCATCGCCGAAGTAGAGCTGGAGCTGAGGCCCCGAGAGGTTGTCCTCCGTGACGCGGATGTTCACGGCGCGCTCCCGCGTCCGCAGGTCGAGGTACTGGTCCGGGGATTTCGCCGCCAGGGCGGGAGCGCTGGCGAGCAGGCCGAGAACGAGGAGGCGCGAGGTCTTCATGCCCATGAACCTAGGCAGCCCGTGCCGTGGGTGTGCTCAGTCCGCAGGCAGGGCGGGCGTGCTGCCTCCCGCGGGGAGCTCCACGGAATCTCCTCCCTCCGGACGCAGCACCAGCCTGCGCAGCGTCCACGCCTCCGACGTGTAGGTCACCTGGGCCTCCAGCACGCCGCGCCCCTTGGGGCCTTGCACGGTGAGGTCGAAGTCCACCTGGCCTCCCCGCCGCTCGGTGGCGTCATGGGCGCGCAGGGTGATGAAGCTGCTCGTCAGGGGCGTGCCCAGCCGCTCGGTGGCGAGCGGGGTGGCCTCCGCGGTGCGCAGCGCGAGGCGGTGCACGTCGTCACGGCGCAGCGCTTGCTCGATGTCCTGGAAGAGCGCGCGCGACACCCAGGCCACCCCCGTGGCGAAGCAGCCGAGCCCACCGAGGACGAGCGCGGCCGCCACCATCCAGCTCTGCCAGGGGCTGTCCACGCGTCGCGAAGGCATCCGGGTCTCCCGAGAGCCCCACACTAACGGGCGGGCGCGCGGGTTGCCGGGCAGGCGACGCGGACGGCCATTATGCTCCGCGCTCGCACCGGAGGTGCTGGACGTGGCGGAGTCGTCTCAAGGGGTGGAGCAGGAGTCACGACAGCGCCGCGCGGGCCCGGGACGGGTGCTGCGCTGGCTGATGTCCCTGGGCGGCATCCTCGCGCTGATGGGCGGGCTGCACGCGTACCTGGCGGTGCGCCTGTTCGTGAGCCCGGCGTGGCCCTCGCCCTGGGGCGCTCTGGGCGTGGTGCTGATGGTGCTGCTCTTCGTGTCGATTCCGGCCGGACTGTTCGCGGGACGGGGCGAGCCCTCGACGGCCCAGCGCGTGCTGCAGTGGACGTCGTTCCTGTGGCTGGGGAGCTTCGGCATCCTGCTCAGCGCCGTGGTGGTGGCGGACGTGGTGGGCGCGGTGCTGGGGTGGACGGGCGTGGTGCCGGACGCGCTGCTGCTCGCGCGCGGCAAGGCGCTCGTGGTGGGCGCGGTGACGGTGCCCGCGGTGCTCTACGCGTTCGTGACGGCGCGAGGGCGCGCGACGGTGGAGCACGTGACGGTGCCCATGACGGGGCTCGGGCCGGGACTCGCGGGCCTGCGGGTGGTGCAGATTTCGGATGTCCACGTGGGCCCCACGCTGGATGGCCGGTGGCTGCGGCGCGTGGTGGAGCAGGTGAACGCGCTGAAGCCCGACATCATCGCGGTGACGGGCGACCTGGTCGACGGGCACGTGGAGGCGCTGCGTGAGGAGGTGCATCCCCTGGCGGAGCTGCGCGCGTCGCTCGGCGTGTTCTACGTGACGGGCAATCACGAGTACTACCACGGCGGTCCCGCCTGGGAGGCGGAGGTGGCGCGGCTGGGGCTCACCGTGCTGCGCAACTCGCACCGCGTGGTGGAGCGCGATGGCGCGCGGTTGGTGGTCGCGGGCGTGACGGACCACGACGCGGGACACATCATCCCGGAGCATGCGAGCCGTCCCTCGGTCGCGCTCGCGAACGCGCCCGAGGGTGTGCCGGTGGTGCTGCTGGCGCATCAGCCCCGCTCTGCGCTGCACGTGGCGCGCGACGGCGTGCGCGTGGACCTGCAGCTGTCCGGACACACGCATGGCGGGCAGGTGTTCCCGTTCATGTTCTTCATCAAGCTGCAGCAGCCCGTGGTGCAAGGGCTCGCGACCATCGCCGGCGTGCGCGTGTACACGCACCGGGGCACGGGGTACTGGGGCCCGCCGCTGCGCCTGGGGCCGTCTCCTGAAATCGCGGAGCTGACGCTGGTGCCGGCGACAGCTTGAGCGGGGCTCCTCACGGGCGTGTCATGCTCCGCGCCATGCCATCGTCGAGCCGTGGGGAGGTGTTCACATGACGTCTTCGGGATTCGACGCGCTCCTCGAGGCCGTGCGCGGACCGGCTTCGGCGCACGTCCTCGTCATCACGGGCGCGGGCATCAGTCTGGCCAGTGGCATTCCGACGTTCCGGGGCACGGACCCGGGCGCGGTCTGGTCCAACGAGGTGATGGAGAAGGGGACCCACGCGTTCTTCCGACGCGCGCCGCACGAGTCCTGGAAGATGTACCTCCAGCGCTTCGAGCTGGCGCGGGCCGCGAAGCCGAACGCGGCGCACCAGGCGCTCGTGGCGTGGGAGGCGTGGCAGGAGGCGAAGGGACGCGGCTTCGCCATCGTCACCCAGAACGTGGACTCGCTGCACGAGGACGCCGGGAGTCGGGAGCTGGTGAAGGTGCATGGGAGTCTGCGATTGGCGCGCTGCTCCGCCCAGGGCTGCGCGCTGGGGGCGCCTCGCGGCACGGTGCCGCTGGCGTCGGTGGACTTCTCGGCGTTCCACGCGAACCCGAGCCCGGAGACGGTGCCGCGCTGCCCTCGCTGCAACAGCCGCCTGCGGCCCCACGTGCTCTGGTTCGATGAGAACTACACGGAGCACGACAGCTACGAAATCGAGCGGACGCTCATCCTGGCGCGACAGAGCCGCGTGATTGTCTTCGTCGGGACGTCCTTCTCCGTGGGTGTGACGGACATGGTCTACCGACGGGGCCGGAAGCTGGATGCGCGGATGTTCAGCATCGACCCGTCGAACGTGTCGCTGGACCTGGGCATCGAGCCGGTGACGGCCCGCGCCGACGATGCCCTGCCGGAGCTGGTTCGCGCGCTCCAGTCCTGAGTTGCCACCTCCGGGCGCCCTTGCGGCCTGGAGGTGCTGTTGTAGGTCGGACGGAGGCACGCCGACGCACCTGTCAGGTCGCTGAGAAAACCCTCGTCGGGTGCCGGCCGCCGTCGGGCGGATTCTGTTCACACGACATGACGAGGGAGCGTAACCGTGACGACCTTCGCAGTGGACGCTGTCGAGGAAGCAAGGACTCCGCTGGACACCGTTCCGCTCGGGACGCTGGTGGGGAAGACGCACTGGATGGCGCCCGGCGCGGACACCCCGGTGGTGGACCCCCAGGGCATCCACCCGCTGCTCGCCGCCGTGCATCAGGCCTTCGCCGAGCACCGGCCCCTGGTGCTCTCTCCGGACGTGGTGTGGCTCACGCTGGCGCAGGGCGTGGCCCAGCACATCCGGCTGAATGCCGAGCGGCTTCGGGAGCGACTCGTCCGCCACGAGGGGCGCCGGAATCTCGAGGTCGTGGTGGGCGCGGTGCCTCACACGGACGAGGACTTCCGCGCCATCCTCGCGGCCTTCCGAGGGCTGCTCCGTGAGGCGCTGGGGCCGGGCATCCCCCGCCTGCTGTCGTGTGACTTCTCCACCAGCACCGACATCGAGCGCATGGCTGGCGACGTGGTCCTGATGGACGCGATGTCGCCGTACTTCGACTTCACGCTGGGCATCCGGTGCGGCATCCCCCGGGTCACCCTGCTGGGCACACCCGAGGACTGGCGGGCCATCCGCCGCCGCATCGACGTCATCGCCGAGCTGGACCTGTCCTGGTGGACGTCCTCGCTCATCCCCATCGCGGACGAGCTGGTGCGCGCCTCGGAGGGGAAGCCGGACCGTCAGCTGTGGACGGAGCTCTACAAGCCCGCGGCCGCGTATGGCTGGGACCGCATGGCGGGCTGGGTGATGCGGCTGTTCCCGTACATCGGCCAGTCCGGACGCTTCGACCAGCGCAACCCCCTGCTCGAGCAGTCCCACGCGGAGTTCTTGAAGTCGCGGGACGCGGCCCTGGACCACTTCGATGTGCCGGGCGTCGCGCTGCACTGGGTCCCCGCGGGCTTGTCGTGTGTGCCATTGCGCGTTCACGACGAGCCGATGACCTGGCGGGAGACGTGGTCCCTGGAGGCGGGCGTGCTCGCGGTGGCGGTGGATGCCGACGGGGCCCTCGTGCCGCGCGCGGGCGTCATGGTCCGCGCGGGGGGCGCCTCGGTGGATGAGCTCATCGAGCGGCTCGTCTCGGAGCACTCCGTCGTCCGAGCCACCCAGCCGAGCACGTACTGGGGCCTCGCGGAGCTCAACGCGCTCTATGACCACCTGGCCAGCGCCACGCTCTTCCCGGGGACACGGCCCTGGCGCGTACGGCCCACCTCCGAGCACGTCGAGGTCCACATCCCTCTCGACGGCGGCCACTCCACGCCGGTGCGCTGCGTGGTGGACCTGCCGGATGGGACGGTGCTCGCGTTGCGCTCCTGCAGTGGTCGGCGTCCCTCCTGCTTCGTGCGGTTGCGCGCGGACGCGCTCGAACCGATGGAGCTGCCGACCGACGTGACGGCCGCCGAGATGGTGATGCTGGACTGCGAGACGCTGCGCACCCCACTGCGCTCCCTCCAGCGGGTCACGGACATCCCCGTCGTGGGGACCTCTCTCACGGCGCTGCTCCTCCGGGCGATGGAGCAGGGCGGCTCCACCGAGCTGCCCGCGTCGGGCACGCTCGCCGAGCAGTTGGAGGCCTGGGAGAACCCTGGGGCCCGAAGGCGACTGTCGTCCTCCTGACACTGTGTCGAGGAGGGTTGGGTTGAAGGAGACCCACTGAACGGGTGTTGCATCCCACGAGCCTGTGACGGGACACGTGGGATGTGGCATGGCTCCCTGGAGCAAGAGCGGACTAATCGGATAATTGAAGTGAAATTTGATATTTCCGCTATTGCTGGCTACAGTCCGATGCGTGCCCCCCTCCACGATTGCCCAGCCCCGTCTGCTCGAGTCCGTTCCCGCGCCTCGCCTGAGAGAGGTGGGGGGGCTGGGCGTGTCCGGGTCGCGACGTTCCCTGAAGGGCTCGGGCGGGCCGACGGTGATGGTGGTCTCCGAGTCGCCCTTCTCGCGGCTGATGATGGGGCGCGAGCTGGCGCCGGCCTTCGGGTTGATCCACGCGCAGGGCGTGGCGTCGGCGGGGCGCAGGCTGGAGATGGGGACGGTGCCGGCGGCGGTGGTGGTGGATCTGGACTCGGAGCCTCGCGCCGTGTCGCACGCGTTCCTGGCGCGGCTGGTGGAGAAGGACTTCCAGGGGCCTCGGGTGCTGGTGTCGTCACGCTTCTGCCCGGAGCTCGCGGAGGCGTTCAGTGGCTCGTGCCTGACGCACTTCGCGCTCGCGCGGCCCTGGCGTCCGGGGATGCTGCGCTCGCTGGTGGAGTCGGTGCTGGGCCAGCGCGCACCGCTTCGCGCCGCCGCGGGGCGCTGAGGGTTTCGTCGTGAGTCGGGTGTCTGGGGTTCCCGCCCGTCTGGCGGACGCGGGGTGGGGTCTGCTCACCGGCGCGTTGAGCGTCGTGCGCGGCCTGGTGCTCGGTTGGGTGGTGGTGCTCTCGGGCGTGTCGCGAGGGCTCGTGGCGCTCGTCCTGGGGCGTCGGCGCGAGGGCGGGTTCCTGCTGCGGCGAGGACTGGTGCGCGTGGCGCAGCTCCCGCTGGACGCGGTGCTGATGCTGGCCGGGCGGATGGTCAGCGCGGTGCAGGTGCTGCTGGGCCTGGAGCCCGTGGGGCGTCGACTCACGGGCTTCGAGGTGGCGCTGCTGCGGCCCGTGTTCGGCACGAGCCTGGACTACGCGGCGGTGCGGGTGAAGGAGGGCCCGGTGGGTGTGCTGGGGATTCCCGGGCGCGCCTTCGCGCATGGCGACACCGTGTTCATCCCGCCGAGGAGTGGACCCACGGACGTGGCGCTGCTGACGCACGAGCTGACGCACGTGTGGCAACACCAGCACGGAGGCACGGCGTACTTGAGCGCCGCGCTCGCCGCGCAGTTCTGGGGAGATGGGTACGACTGGCGCAAGGGCGTGCGTGACGGGCTGCGCTGGGAGGAGCTCAATCCCGAGCAGCAGGCGCAGCTCATCGAGGACGCCACCGTGGCGGGCCTGGTCCATCCAGACCACGCGGAGCTGTCCCAGCGGGTCCGACTGAAGGGGTGGACCGAGGCCTCGCTTCCGGTGCTCGACGAGGCCCTGGCGAGCCTGCGCGCGGGACGTGGCGCGCCGTAGCGGCTGGACGTGCGCGCCGGGATGCGGTCTTGGCGAGTCCCTCTGAACCGGGCGAGGGGTTCGTGGGAGCACACGAGTTCGAGGGGCGGTGGCGAGAGGCCCGCGACGTCGTGGAGATGCTCGGACTCGCACCACGGCGTGGTCCGCCTGGGTGGTCATCTTCGTACCGTAGGTTGCTCAGACCTGGGTGGCGCAGGCGATGCACCGAGCAGCTTCGCTCGCCACGCAACCGTTGAGCCCCGCGCCCCACGCGGCGTTGGCTTCGAGGAGGACCCAGCCTCTTCCCTCGACGAGGGCCGCGTCGAGGACACAGGTGCGCGGGAGCTTCTCCCCACTGGCCACGGTGCCCAGGAAGGCCCGCGCGTCCTCGATACTGCCTTCGCCTTCGTACAGCGCGCACGTGAGCGCGCGGCCCTCGAGCATCCACGCACGGGCCTCGGCTCGCACGTCGACGACCTCGGACGAGAGCACGGGTGTCTCGGGCGGCAAGCCCCGACACTCTTCGAGCAGTGGTTCGGGCCCCGGCCACACGGCCGCGCGGAACACCTTGGGAACCCGCGGCTTGATGAACCGTGGGAAAGGGCCCGTGACGACACGCTCCAGCGTGGAGCCTTGTACCTCGCGCCCCACCTGGTCCACATCCGCCTGAAGCAACAGGTCATCGGGCGGCGAGACGAGGGTGAGGCCCAGCTTCTGGGCGACCACGAGGCAGAACGTGTCGTTGCCATACAGCCGGGTCCGCGCGGGCTCGACGTCGGGCGGGCTCCAGAAGCGGTCGAGTCGCAGCACCGAGCCTCCCCCATCTTCCCAGGCGCGCGCGACGGCGTCGCGCTCCGGGTCGACCTTGGCTGGAATCAACAACTGGAGCCCCTGGAACATCATCGCCTCGACGTTAACGCATCCCGCGCGGACCCAAGGTGACACGAAAGCCGGCTACAGCTTCGGAGGCGCCATGGGGTCGTGCTCGGAGAGCATCTTCGCCACGCGCGCCTCATCCAGGCGGGCGCCGAGCTGCTCCATCTCATGCTGGTCGCGAACCGTCTTCGACAGGCTGAACGCGGAGCCCACGCTGAACAACAACCCCATGGCCATGAAGGACTTCACCCACGTGTCCACCGGCAGGTGCCAGATGCCGATGGCGGTGACACCCACGGAGAGGGCGAAGGACAGCCAGACCTGGATGACCCAGGCGGAGCTGTGCGCGACGACGACCTTGGGCGTGGAACGGGACATGGTGTCTCCTCGGAAGCGAGCCTTGGCTCGCTGATGGGGGAAAACATGCCGCGTCCCATCGCAAAGCGCATGGAACTAATCGATGAGCGATTGATAACCTGGAGTGCATGATTCAGCTCCAGCGCCTCGAGGGCTTCTACCGCGTGGCCCGCGCCGAAGGCTACGCGCGAGCCGTCCGCTCATTCCCGTACCCCATCACCCAACCCGGCATCCATCAGCAGGTCAAGCGGCTGGAGTCCGAGGTGGGCGTGGCGCTCTTCGAGCGCGTGGGCAAGGACCGCGTGGTGCTCACCCCCGAGGGCCGCGCGCTCTACTCGCACGTCGCGCCGTTCCTGGAGGGGCTCGACGCCGTGGTGCAGTCGCTGCGCAAGGGCGAGGTGGGCGGCACGCTGCGCATCCACGCCTCCGGCCACGTCCTGCGTCACCTGCTGCCCGCGTGGCTGCGGCGGCTGCAGGCCCGACGCCCGGACATCGAGGTCGTCCTGCACGAGTCCAAGGTGCCCGCCGTGGACATCCTCTCCGCGGGCGACACGGACCTGGTGGTGGACCACCTCCCGGAGGTGCCCGAGGACGTGGAGACCCGCGTCGTGGGCCACACCGCGCCCTTCCTGGTGCTGCCCTCGAATCATCCGCAGGCGAAGAGCCGACGCGTACGGCTGGACCTGCTCCGGGACGACGCCTTCATCGCGTACAGCACGGACAAGTACCTGCGGGAGCTCCAGTTGGGGGAGCTGGCGCGCGCGGGAGTGCGGCCCCGACGGCTGCACGCGGCGGACTCGTCGGAGACCATCCTCGGCTTCGTCTCGGCGGGGCTGGGCTATTCGCTGCTCGCCTCGCTGTTGCCGGGAGGGCCTCGCGAAGCGGGCGTGGTGGCGCGGCCGTTGCCGGGTGCGCCGTCGGGCGCGATTCATGCCGCGTGGCGGCGGTCCTCCGCGCGCAGCCCGCTCATCCAGGCCGCGCTCTCGCTCGCGCCGAAGCCTTGAGGCTTTGCTCCCGCCGATGACGTGCGACGGGGCCTCGCTTCCGCGCGCGGCGGAGGCGAAGCCCCGTGAGGACAGCGCAGGCTTCGGTGTCGGCTCAGCCCTGGTACTGGTGCACCGACATGATGGGGTAGTTCATGCTGCTGATGGTGATGCGCTGCGAGCCGTCGGAGTTGACGTTGTTGGAGCCGATGAACATCGGCTTGCCGTTCTCCCAGCCGGCGAACATCACCACGTGCTGGCCGCTGCCCACCTTCATGGAGACCACGTCGCCGGGCTTGGCGTCCTGGAGCGACACGCGCTTGAAGTTCGGGTCCCGGTCCAGCTTGGCCTGCAGGCCCATCACGCTGTTGTCATGCTGCGCGTCGGAAATCTGGCCCGCCTGCTCCAGACACGCGGAGACGAAGTTGGCGCAGTTGACGTTGTTGGGGACCCAGTCCTCCATGTCCGCGCCAACTCCGCTGCGCTCGAGCTTCAGCGAGCCCGCGTTCTTGTTCAGGTGCGAGCGCGCGATGTCGAACGGGCTGCCACCGGGACCCTGGGTGCCCTCGCCCGTCGTCATGTTCGCGGGGTAGTTCGTCGTGCCGCCCGTGAGGTTCGGGCCCGAGCGCGACGGGGACGCGTCGAAGCCGTCCTTGGCGCCGGGGATGTTGAGCGTGTCCCCCGTGTAGATGAGGTCCACGTTCTTGATTTGGGGGTTCGCCTGCTGCAGGGCGTCCACGGTGGTGCCGTAGCGAAGCGCGAGCGCGGACAGGGTGTCGCCGGACTGGATGCGGTAGCTCATGAGCGAAGGGCTCCGGATGGGGGCGGTGACGCGCGAGGAAGGTCGCGTACAACTTGCCCCTATTCTCGGAAGCCAAGAGCCCGAGTTGCGTGGACGCGGCCTCAATTCCACTGATCTGTCGATCACCCCGATGCATCTCGCGCGGCTGCGCGAGCGCGGCTCACCGAGGGTGTGACCTCGGCGTCCTGCGTCATCCATGTGGCACTTCGTGCTGTCACACAGCGGCCATTGAGTCGGGCGCGGCACCAAGGTCCTTGAACAGGGTGGGTGGGTCCGCGCATGGTGGCCCGCGTGAGCACCTCCATCCCCCATCCCGATTTCGCGGCCGAGCGGTTCACCCGTTGCCCGGACGCTCGCTTCGAACCCGCGCCCGCGGACGGCGTGCTGCCGGAGGGTTTCTTCACCACCACCAACCTGCCCACCTACGTGCGAGTCGACGGCGCGTGGCGCATGCCGCGCGAGCCGCGCATGGACGGCGCGCTGGTGCTGGATGCACAGGGCGAGTTGTGGATTCGCGAGGGACGCCGCGTGAGGGCGGGCGAGCGCGTGGTGGTGGGCCACGCGGAGGACGGCTCCGAGGGCGTGTACGTGAACATGGCGTACCTCGGTGGCGGCGGGGAGGGCGAGTTCAAGTTCATGACGAGCGAGGTGTCTCGCGAGAAGCCCATCGACTACGCGCAGATGGCGCGGGTGCTGGTGGAGGAGCGCGAGCGCGGTGGCTATCCCATCTGGGTGACGGGGCCGGCGCTGGTGCACTCGCGGGCGCGCGCGGACATGACGTGGTTCATCGCCAACGGCTTCGTGGGCGCGCTGCTCGCGGGCAACGCGGTGGCGGTGCACGACATCGAGGCGTCCATCTTCGGCACCACCCTGGGCATGAGCGGCACGGGCGAGGCCACCAGCGGAGGCCACGGCCTGCACATGCGCGCCATCAACAAGGTGCGCGCGGCGGGCTCCATCGCCAAGGCGGTGGAGGCGGGCGTCATCACCAACGGCATCATGCACGCGTGCGTGGTGCACAAGGTCCCCTTCGTCCTCACCGGCTCCATCCGGGATGACGGCCCGCTGCCGGACGTGGTGACGGACAACGTGGGTGGGCAGGACGCCATGCGCCAGCATGCGAAGAAGGCGACCATGGCGGTGCTGGTGGCCACGGCGCTGCACGCCATCGCCACCGGCAACATGCTCCCCGCGTTCGTCACGGAGAAGGACGGCTCGCTGCGCGAGCTGGCCACCATCTGCGTGGACTCGTCCGAGTTCGTGGTCAGCAAGCTGAAGGACCGGGGCACGCACCAGGCCTTCGGCGTGGTGACCAACGCCCAGGACTTCATGCACATCCTGCGGTTGTACGTGGAGCGCGAGCTGTCCGCCCGGAAGACCTGAGTCGCACGTGGGCCCTGGCCGGAATGCCGGGGCCCGCGCGCCGGGGCCTCACTGACAGGACGAGGCCTCGGCGCCGACGCAGCGGCCGCTCACGCAGCTGGCATCGGTATCGCAGAGCCCCAGCGTGGGCCCACAACGCTCCCCCTCACGGACGACGGGCAGGCAGCGTGACATGCTGGTGAGGCACGCGTACCCCCTGGGGCAGAAGCGGCTCACGTTGTCGCACGTGTCCTCGGGGCCCGGGGCCTTCACGCAGACACCCCAGACGCCCGCCTCGGGACGGGCGTCCTTGCACCCCAGTCCCTCCGCGCACTCGGTGTCGACCCGGCACTCCTGCCGCTCGGTGCGGCGTGGACGGCACAGCCCGGGGGTGGACGGGTCCGCGTCGCAGAAGAGCTCGCGCTGGCACACGGTCACCAGCAACCCGACGCTCACGTCATGAGGGGGCGCGTTGCACAGATGGCCCTCCTTCACGTGCGGCGCACAGCGGTTGCCATTGCACACCAGCGAAGGGCCGCAGGGGTAGTAGCCCACGTCCTCGCAGACGTCCCCCTCCGCGCCCACGGGCCGACAGGTCCGGTAGCCATTCCAGTCGCACCAGAGCCCCTGGGCGCAGGGCAGCGAGAAGGTCGTACCGCTGGGGTGCCGGCCCACGCACGAGACATTCTCCTCCAAGGGCTTGATGCAGGTCCGGGTCGCGCCCTCGAACACGAGCCCGGGCGCGCACTTCCCGAAGTGGGTGACGGTCTGCCCTTCCGCACCTCGCGGCGTGCACGTCCCCTCACAGGCGTTCTGCGAGGTGTGGCCGCAGTAACCCTCCGAGCCACATTCCAGGTCCATCCCGCACTCGTTCGAGGAGCCTTGCCGCGCGAACAACTGACAGGCCGGCTCGTACTCGATGCCGTACTGCCACGCGGCGTCGGACAGGGTGGGCTCGGAACAGCTCCTGCCTCGGAGCGCGTCCAGACAGCGCCGGGCCGCGGCCCCGTCGAAGCGCAGCCGACCCGACTCCAGCGAGTCCTCGTACCGCGTCCCCAGTCCCAGGGACGCGGGCCGGTTCCACTGGCGCATGTCGTCCTCGCACGCGCTCGCCCGGGCGTATTCGCCGCACCGCTGGGCCCGCGCGCAGAGCGCCTGGACGACCTGGGTGCCGAAGTCCTCCATCGACACGTCCTCGTCGCCGCCACACGCCCACAGCCCCGCCAGCATCACCAAGAGTACCGCTCGTCCGTCGCGCATCGCTCGCCTGCCCATCCGTGATGGGGGCCCTGCCCAGGCGGCCCCACCTTCGACATACGGACTCAATCCATACTTCAGGCCAGGCCCGTGCCGCACCCCCTCGACGACGAGGTGCGGCGGGGGCGCGACAGCTCGCCGCTCAGTACGACTCCTCGGGGACCTCCATGAGGTCCAGCGTGCCAGCCTCCACCATGCGCGCGGCGTGGGCGAGACCCGGGAGCACCTCCGCGCAGTACCAGCGCGCGCTGGCGAGCTTGCCCACGTAGAAGGCGCGGTCGCCGGGGTTGGACTTCATCCGCTCCAGCGCGACGCCCGCGTGACGCACCAGCAGCCAGCCGATGACCACCTCCGCCACGCCCGCCAGCACGCGGTTGCCCTGCAGGCCCACGTGGTAGACGGACTCGCCCAGCTTGCCCATCAGCGTGCCGAGCATCAGCTCCAAGTCGCCCAGCGCCTTGCCCAGCGCGGCGCGCTCCGCCTGGAGCTCCGCGCCGCCCAGCTCGCCCTCGGCCGTCTCGCGCACCTGCCCGAGCAGCGTCTGCAGCGTCGCGCCACCGTCGCGCGCCACCTTGCGCATGAGCAAATCCAACGCCTGGATGTGCGTGGTGCCCTCGTAGAGCGTGTCGATCTTCTGGTCCCGGATGTACTGCTCCACCGGGTAGTCCGTCAGGTAGCCGGAGCCGCCGTGCACCTGGAGCGACAGCGCGAGCAGCTCGTACGCCTTCTCCGAGCAGTAGCCCTTCACCAGCGGCAGCAGCATGTCGTTGAGCGAGTCCATCTCACCGGCCTCGGTGGCGCGGTGACCGCCCTTGAGCTCCACGCCGTCCTGCACGGAGGCGGTGTAGAGACACAGCGCGCGCATGCCTTCGGCGAACGCCTTCTGTGTCATCAGCATGCGCCGCACGTCCGGGTGGCGGAAGATGGGCACGCGCGGCGCCGTCTTGTCGCGCGCCTGCAGCAGGTCCGCGCCCTGGAGCCGGTCCTTGGAGAACGTCAGAGCGCGCTGGTAGCCCGCGGACAGCGTGGCCATGGACTTCACGCCCACCGCCATGCGCGCCTGCTCGATGATGTAGAACATCTGGCGCATGCCGTCGTGGACCTCGCCCAGCAGCAGGCCGCGCGAGGGCTTGCCATCGCCGAACGTCAGCTCGCACGTGACGGAGCCCTTCAGGCCCATCTTCTTCTCGAGCTTGGTGCACACGACGCCGTTGTGCTCACCCAGGCTGCCGTCCTCGTTCACCCAGTACTTGGGGACGACGAACAGCGACAGGCCCTTGGTGCCCGGCGGGCCACCTTCCGGACGCGCCAGCACCATGTGGATGACGTTCTCGGACATGTCCGAGTCGCCGTTGGTGATGAAGCGCTTGACGCCTTCAATCTCCCAGACGTCGCCGCCCACCGGACGCGCCTTGGTGCGCGCGGCGCCCACGTCGCTGCCGGCGTCGGGCTCGGTGAGCACCATGGTGCCGCTCCAGCGCTTGTCCAGCATGTGCGGCAGGAAGCGCTGCTTCTGCGCGTCCGTGCCCAGCCGGTCGACGATGCGCGCGAGCAGGTTGCCCAGCGTGTAGAAGGCGAGCGAGGAGTTGGCGCCCACCATCAGCTCGAACGCGGCCCAGCCCAGGGACGGCGGCGCGCCCAGGCCCCCCAGGTGCGGCGGCTGCTCCAACAGGTGCATCCCCGCGTCGAAGAACGCGCCCATGGACTTCTTCAGTCCGGGGGGCAGCGTCACCACGCCGTTCTCCAGCTTGGGCGGGTTGTGCTCCGCCTCGTCGAAGGACGGCGCCAGCTCGTTCGCGCACAGCACCGCGAACGTCTGGAGCATCTGCCGGGCGGACGTCTCGTCCAGATCACCGAAGGGCGCGCGCCCCAGCGAGGTTCGGCCGATGTCGAGGAACTCGAAGAGGTTGAACTCGATATCGCGCAGGTTGGGGATGTAGTGATTGGCGGACGACGACATCTCAAGCTCCTCACGAGGACGAAAGGCTCGCGAGGGTAGCCGAGATTGATTTTCGAGTCAGCCGAAGGCGCCCGCACCGCACGGGGTGTGCATGACGCACGGTGCCGTGATGCACGAAGGGCCCCCGGGGAACCGGCCCCAGAGGCCCTTCGTCACGACAATTCCACGTGCGCGGGCTCAGCCCTTGAGCTGGAGCGACGGCACGGCGCCCTCGCCGAGGACCAGGTGGACCTGGCCGACCTTGGCGGCGAGGTCCTTGTAGGCCTCGAGCTCCTTGAGGCGCACGAGCAGCGGGTTCTCGGCGAGCACCTTGGCCGTCTGGGCGAGCGAGCGCGTGGCGGCGGTCTCCTCGCGGCGGGTGATGACGTTGGCCTCGGCCTCCTTCTGGGCCTGGATGACGCGGTTGAGCAGCTCCTTCATCTCACCGGGCAGCACGACGTCCTTGATGCCGAAGCGCAACAGCTCCAGGCCCACCGACTCGGCGCGCTCCTTCACCTGGGCGAAGAGGCCGTCGGCCAGGGCCTCGCGGGAGGCGAGCAGCTCGTCGAGCGTGCGGGTGGCCACGGCCTCGCGGGCGGCCAGCTGCATGGCGAGGTAGAGGATGTCATCCGGCGCGCGGGCGACGACGGCGAGCCGGCGTGCGTCCGCGACGCGGAAGGCGGTGGAGAGGTTGAGGCGCAGCGTGACGCGGTCCTGCGTCATGACCTCCTGGCCGGTGACGTGGAGCAGCCGCTCGCGCAGGTCGATGACGGCGAGCTGCACCTTGTGGGCGACGGTCCACGCGGCGTGGCGGCCGGCGGGCAGCACGGCGTCGAGCGTGCCGTCCACGTAGCGCAGCGTCACCGAGCCCTCCGTGGCCGTGGCCTCCGTGTAGTCGCTCGCGGGGACGATGGCGCGCACGTCGTCACGCAGGGGCGTCGTGGAGACGCCGGCGGTGTCCACGCGCTCCACGCGCACGGTGGGGGTGGGCGGCGTCAGGGCGCGGGCGGGGACGTGCTCCACGGTCCACACCTGGTGCTGGCCGCGGCCGAGCCACTTCAGGGGGCGGCCCCGGTGGTAGAGGATGGCGCGCTCGTCGGCGCCCAGGTCGACGACCTGCAGGTCCGAGGGCGGCACCAGCGCGAGCAGCTCCGCGTCCAGGTTGGCCACGGGCAGGCCCGTGGCGACGCGGACGATGCGCACGTTGCGGAAGGGGTAGGTGAGCCGGTAGCGGCCCGGCACGAGGTAGCGCGTCGGCACCTCGTCGACGAGGACGAACGCCCGCTCGTGCTGCACGACATCCACACGCATGAAGAAGCTCATCGCGCACCTCCTTTCCCCCGAGGGGGAGTGTTGAGACCGGGACGCGAGGTGGCGCGAGAAGCGCGCGTCCCGGGGACTGCGAGAAAAGTGAAGGCTCCAGCCTTCGCGGGTGGAGAGCGCCGACTGCGTGCCCGGGTCCCATCGACGCAGCCCGCGCTCGCGGGCCGGACCGGGCGCGGACGACGACAGGCATTCCGCTGACGGCGCGAAAAGGGGACTGTCGCCCTGGCGGACGGCGTGGCTTCGCGGTGGGGGAAGGTTGGGTGGGGTGGGCCAGCGCTTCTACCGGCTCGGGATGGAGCCTTCTGGCGGAACCGATTTTTCAGATCGGGTCAGAACGAAGGATTTTGCCCTAGGGGTGGTGCTCACGCTGCCAAGGGCACGTCCCCCTCTGGGAAAAGTGGGGGTGCGGATGCAGAGCGCACCCCAGAACTGCTCGATGCGGCGCCTCAGCGTAGCAACGTAGCAGTCCCTGCGAGCGGAGTCGGTTTGCCCGACACGTTCACGATGACCTTCCGCAGGTCGTCTGACGGGTGGGCCGTCGATACCCAGGCAGTCGCCTACGAGGCGACCACTTCTGGCAGCTCCGCCATTTGGGCATTCACCAACGCCCTGGTGGCCATCCCTGCGCCGTCCAATCCTGCGGACCCCGAGTCCAAGAACGGCGGTGCGAAATGAGCGCCGCCGTCGACCTGAAGCGGGGCGTGCGCGCGCCTCGCGCCACGAAGCCCCCGCGCCGCATCGTGGCTGCACCGTTGGTTGGTGCGTTCGGCGCGGTGGCGTGGCCCCACCTCACACCGCGCCAGCGGGACGTCTTCGCGCGCCCTCGGACGCTGATGGTGCTGGTGGAGCTGGTGCGCGAGCGACCCCGCAGTGGGTGCGTCGTGTGCTGGCGGGACATGAGCAACGTCCTGGCCGGCGCGGACGAGTTGGCCTGCGCGCGGAAGGACAACCCCGACGCCAGCACCTCCTACTGCGCGGCCTTCGTCGGGGCCTGCCGGAACGAGGGGCAGCGGCGCATCGAGGACGCCCAGGCGCGCGGCGTGGCCGACATGGAGGCCAGCCATGGCTGAGCGCCTCTCTTTCGGTGCGGCCGGATGCACGGAGCGCGGGCTGCGCACCAGCCAGGAAGACGCCCTGGGGCACGAGGTGGGCCCGGTGGTGTCCGTCTTCGCGGTAGCGGATGGCCTGGGCGGGCACCCCAACGGGGACGTGGCCAGCCAGGCCGCTGTGGACTCAGTGGTGGGGCTCGCCCAGCTGCCGACGGCCGAGGCGGCGCCCTCGCTGGACGCCCTCGCGCGCAACGCGGTGTCTGCCGCCAACCGTGTGGTGCTGAGCACCGGAGGCTGCACGACGCTGGCCCTGCTGCTGCTGTCGGGCCCGCAGGCCGTGGTCGCCCACGTGGGGGACTCTCGGGTGTACCGGCTGCGTGGTGGCGCCCTGGTGCAGCTCACCGAGGACCACCGGGAAGAGCGGCACGTCCTCAATCGCTGCCTGGGGGCGACGTCCCCCGACTGCTCGGCGGAGCCCGACGCCCAGGTGTTGAAGTCCCGGCCCGGAGACGTGTGGCTTCTCGTCACGGACGGGGTGGGTGACACGCTCGAGCACGACGCCCTCCGCGAGGTGCTGGACGAACTGCCCGCCTTCGACGCGCGCTGGGCTGCCGAGGAGTTGGTGCGCCGCGCGCTGGACGCGGGCAGCCGCGATAACTGCACGGCCCTGGTGGTGCGCGTGGGAGGTGCGACGTGAGTCCGCGGACGAAGCGCTACACCCGCAAGGACTTGCGGCTGGAGTGGCGGCCGCTCGACTGGGACCCGGAAGGCGCCTCTCGGTGCGCAGAGTGCGGGCCTCGCCACACCCTCTACGTCGACCCGCCAGCCAGGCGCAGTGACTTGTGGCGCTGGGGGCTGCACGACGGAGTGCCGTCCCAGGGTGGGCGTGGCTGGCTCGTCACGAGCGGCTTCATGGCCGAGGCGGGGACGCTGCTTCAGGCCCAGGGCATGGCTGAGGAGGCTGTCCGTACCCTCGCCGAAGGGCTGCTCGCGGCCCTGAATGGCGGTGCGCGATGAGCTGCTCCGCCCACTTCGCCAGCATCTCCGCGCGCGGCCCCCTGGGCCACGTCGTCATCCTACGCGCCACCAGTGCCGAGGTGGAGGCGCACGCGGCCACCCGCGGGGAGGCCATGGACGACGCCAGGGCCGCCCTGGTGGACGAGCTGAGCCGCGCGCGGACGCCCCGCAGCTTCAGCGTGGGCCGGCGCCCGGTGAGGAGGCGTCCGTGAGCAAGCCTTCCGCGAAGTACACCCAGCGCCCGCTCACCGCGGTGGAGCAGAAGCTGGTGCTGACGGCCGAGAAGGTCGTCTGGTGGTGCGTCCACTCCTTTGTCCGTCGCCACGAGGCCGCGCGCGGCTTCGAGGATGACCTCTCCACCTACGCGTGGATGGGGGCGATGGCGGCGGCCCAGCGTTGGCGCCCGGAGGGTGGTGCCACCTACCGGACCTTCGCGAAGCGGTACATCCGCCGGGACGTGGCGCGAGGCTGGCTGTCCCTCATTGGCGCCGTCCGTGACGAGGACGGCAAGCCCGTGGCTGGGAAGTACGTGCCGCTCGACGACGTGCTCGACGTTGCCGTTGCGCCGTCGCAGGAGCGACTGGCCGAAGCTCACCGCCTGGGCGCCACCCTCGGCGAGCGGATGTGTCCGCACTTCCGGCCCGGGCTGCGCGAGCCAACGCGCGTCAAGGCGCTGCGGGCGTACCTGCTGCGCCTGAAGGGAGACACGCTCGAAGAAATCGGCGCGGAACTGGGGGCGTCGAGGCAGAGCGCACACCAGCTCCTCAACATCGCGGAGAAGGCCGCCGTCCGCTGGGCCGCGTCCATGACGCCCGCGTGGGAGAGGAGGGTGGCATGACGGCGTGCAACCCTCGGCCGCTGCCGGAGCACGGCTCCGCGCGCGGTCAGCCGACGAGCCTCCAGCTCGCCGTCCTCGTCTACACCTGCGCCTTCATCGCCGCGCGCGGGGAGCCGCCCAGTGTCCACGAGCTGGCCGAGCGCTTCGGCTGGAAGTCGCCCAACGGCGCAGCGGACGTCCTGCGGCGCCTGGCCGCGCGGGGACTCGTCGTGCTGCGGAAGCGTCGGCACCGGAGCCTCCGGGTGACGGAGGACGGCCGCGCCGCACGGGCCCGGTGCCTGGGAGAGCAGGCGGGGCTCTTCGGCGAGTACAACCACATCAGCGAGGACGCACCGTGAAGCCCGTCCTCGTCGTCTCCCTCTGTGTTGCGCTCGCGGCGTCCGACGGTGTCCTGGTGTGGCTGGGCGTGAGTCTCCAGCAGTACCACCCGCGCGAGGCCGGCGCCTGCTGGCTCCTCGCCGCCGTCGACTTCCTGGCGCTCGCCGGCATCGGACTGGTGAGCGCCGCCTCTGTCGAAGCGCTGTCCCTCCCTCCGGTGCGCCGCGCCAGCAACCGCGCGCGCGCCAGCACTACCCCGAGGTCTCCGTGAACGAGAACACGAAGTCGTTGGTCAAGCAGGTGGGGAAGTACCTCCAGAAGCAGCGCACCGAGCGGGGGCTGACTCAGGAGGCGCTCGCGGAGAGGGCGGACATCAGCGTCTCGTACCTGTCCATGCTTGAACGCGGCGAGCGTGCGCCGCACCTCCAGACGCTGGTGGCCCTGTCCGAAGCACTGGCCGTGCCGCTGGTGGCCCTACTGTCTCCAGAAGACGCGCCGCAGGAGGGGGACGTGAGTGCTGGACTGCGCTCCTTCATCGCGTTCCGCGGGCTCTCCGTCTCGCAGGTGGGCCAGCTCGAGTCCGTGGCCAGGGTGCTGTTCCCCGCGCGGGAGGGGGGCGAGCATGGCTGAGCGCATCTGCGGACTCACGCTATGGCGGCCCTGGGGATGGGCCATCTTCCACGCCGGCAAGGACGTGGAGAACCGTGGTGCGAAGTTCCCCGCGCCGCCAGTGGACTCCTGGCTGGCCATCCACAACGGCCTGAAGTGGGACGAGGACAACGCCGAGGCGATGGCTGAGGAGTTCGGCCTCGTCGTGCCTCCGGAGTGCGAGCACCCGGCGGGCGCCATCATCGGCGTGGCGCGCGTGGAGGCCGTGACACGTGGCACCAAGCACAGGGAGAGCCGCTGGTACATGGGCGACACGGGCCTGTGGCTCGCGGATGCGACGCCCATTACCCCGGTGCCGTGTCGCGGGTCCCAGGGGCTGTGGACGCTGCGCGAAGACGTCCTGGTGCGCGTGCGGGACGAGATGCGGCGCGCTCGGCGAGTTCCTGGTGCAGTTGATGACCGGAGGCTCGTAGCGCTCGGAGGGTTGTCCGACGACTCGACTCTCATCGCGAAGTGCAAGGCGTGCGGCAACGCCGCCATGGTGCCGGTGTCCTCGGCTACGCTGAATGAGGCTCTCCAGCAGGGCCAAGCTGGAGTCCCCGAGTGCGCAATGGAGTGCGCGTACTGCGGCGGCAAAGCCACGGTGCGCGGCGCCCGCTTCGTTGAGCACGCCTTCGCCTTCGATGACGCGATTCGCTCCTTCTGGCGGGCTCGCCTCCGAGACGAGCGCGCGAAGGTGGAGCGCCTCAAGGAGGGCCGGTGGTGAGCCGCCGTCTCCTCCTCGCCATTCTTGCCGCGGCCCTGTGTGGCGTTGCCGCTGCGCATGCCCACTCCGAGTGGCGCGCCTGCGCGTACGTCGGAGCTGGAGGGTGGGGGCTGGTGGCTCTCGTCCTCTTCCTCGGCGGCGCCTACCTGGTGGTCGCCGCGTTCCGCCGGAGCGCCCCATGATGGACCAGGGGCTCATCATCGACCTGTTCGCCGGTGGCGGTGGCGCGGGCACCGGCATCGCCGCTGCCGTCGGACGGGAGCCGGACATCGCCCTCAACCACGACCCGGTGGCGATGGCCGTCTACAAGGCCAACCACACCACCACCATCTGCAGGCCCGAGAACGTATGGCAGACGCCGCCACGGCAGGTGGTCGCGCTCGCGCAGCGTCGCGGGAAGCGTGTGTGGATTCTGTGGGCATCCCCGGACTGCACCCACTTCTCGAAGGCGAAGGGCGCCAAGCCCAGACGCAAGGACATCCGCTCGCTGGCCTTCGTCGTGACGCACTACGCGCGCGACGTGTCGCCGCAGTTCATCTTCCTGGAGAACGTCGAGGAGTTCGTCGACTGGGGCCCGTTGTACACGGTGGGCCACGTCATGCCCGACGGGCGCGTCCTCGACGAAGGGGACCAGCTCATCGACATGCCCATCCCCGAGCGCGCGGGCGAGGACTTCCATCGGTTCGTCGGTGAGTTGCGCCTGCTCGGGTACAGCGTCGACTGGCGACTCATCACTGCGAGTGAGCACGGGGCGCCGACGAAGCGAAAGCGGCTCTTCCTCGTGGCGCGCAGGGACGGACTCCCCGTCTCCTGGCCTGCGCCGACCCACGGGCCTGGACTTCTGCCGGTGCGGACGGCGGCGGAGTGCATCGACTGGAGCATTCCCGTCCAGAGCATCTTCGGACGCCGGAAGCCGCTCGTGCCGAACACGCTCCGGCGCGTCGCGCAGGGCATTCGCAAGTACGTGTTCGAGAATCCCGCGCCGTTCGTCCTCACCATCGACCAACAGGGCACGCGGGACACCGCGCGCCCTGTGGACGAGCCGCTCTCCACCATCGTGACGAAGGCCCGCCATGCGCTGGTTGCACCCACGCTCATCCAGGTCGGCTACGGAGAACGGAAGGGGCAGGCCGCGCGGACGCTGGACCTGCACGCGCCGCTGGGCACCATCATGGCCCAGGGGCGCAAGCACGCCCTGGTGAGTGCCTTCCTTCGTGAGCATAGTCTCGCGGCTTCCTTCATCGCGAAGGGCTACGGGGGACACGCGTCGCCGGGCATCCGCGCCGACGGGCCCTTGGACACCATCACCACCCAGGACCACCACCACCTCGCGGCTGTCGCATTCGAGCGCCCCGAGTCCGCCGCGTCGAGCCACGTGAACGAGGTCCGCGCCTTCCTCTCCGCGTACTACGGGGAGGGCAGCGAAGGGCAGCGCCTGACGGAGCCCCTTCGGACCATCACCACCAAGGCCCGCCTCGGCCTGGTGACGGTCGCCTCCGTCGACTACCAGCTCGTCGACATCGGACTCCGGATGCTGGAGCCGAGCGAGCTCCTCCGTGCCCAGTTCGGGGACCACGCCGAGGGCTACGACTTGAGTGCGGCCACATCGAAGGCAGACAAGGTCCGCCTCATCGGCAACAGCGTGTGCCCGGACGCGGCGGCAGCTGTCGTCCTGGCGAATGTCGGCGGCGCTGCTGTGCGCAGGAGGGCGGCATGAGCACGCCCCTTCTCGAAGAGTTGGGCCAGCTGCGCTCGCTCGTCCTGGCCCACCGCTACCGCTGCACCGGAGAGGCGCAGCTGCAGTCCGCGCTGGCGCAGGTCCTCGCCGGCGCTGGGGTGTCGTTCCACCGCGAAGTGACGCTGGGCGAGGCAGGCCGCATCGACTTCCTGCTGGGCCACCTGGGGCTCGAGGTGAAGGTGGAGGGAAGCATCTCCGCCGTCACCCGGCAGCTCCTCGACTACGCGGAGCGGGAGGAAGTCCACGGCCTCCTGCTCGTCACCACCCGTTCTCACCATGACGGCCTGCCGGCGCACCTGCGCGGCAAGCCCGTCCGTGTCGCTGTGCTGCGAGGAGGTCTTCTGTGAAGTGCTTCGGGACTGTGCGTCTGGAGGGTCGGAAGCTGGGCGCGCGTGGCGGCGAGAGGCCAGCCTGGGTCATCCAGTGCGAGCCGCACGTGTCGCTGCGGCTGAAGCGCGTCTTCGACAGGGCCAACAAGGGCGACGTGGGCGAGGTGCTGCTCGCGGCGACGGAGGAGACGGCGCGGGAGCTGGAGTGGTTCATCCAGCGCTACCCGCTGGAGGTGGTGGGCAAGGACGCGCAGGCCTTCCTCAAGCACGGGGCGCGGGAGCATGCGCGGCGTGAGGCTGCCGTCGCCGAGTTGCTCGCCTCGGAGTACCAGGTGCCGGACTTCCAGATGAATGTCCCCCCGCGCGAGTACCAGCGGCGCGCGGCGGACATGTTCCTGCGCATGCAGCACCTGCTGCTGGCGGACGACGTGGGCCTGGGGAAGACAGCCAGCGCGCTGACGGCCTTCACGGACACGCGGACCTTGCCCGCGGTGGTGGTGACGCTGACGCACCTGCCGCGCCAGTGGCAGCGGGAGCTGGCGCGCTTCCTGCCCCGGCTGCGCGTCCACGTCGCGAAGAAGGCGACGCCCGATGAAGTCACGCAGGGGCGGGGAGGGCGGAAGCTGCCGTGGCCAGACGTCCTCGTCCTCAACTACCACAAGCTGTCCGGCTGGGCGGAGACGCTGGTCAGCGCGGGCGTGCGCACCATCGTCTTCGACGAGTGCCAGGAGTTGCGCCGGGGGCCTGACTCGGAGAAGTACCGCGCCGCGCACTACCTCGCTGAGCGCGCGAGCTTCGTCATCGGCCTGTCGGCCACCCCCATCTACAACTACGGCGGGGAGATGTTTCACGTCCTCGACGCGCTCAAGCCCGGTGTGCTGGGCACGCGCGAGGAGTTCAGCCGCGAGTGGTGCACGGGCGTGGAGGACAAGCTGTCCTTCAAGGACCCGCGGGCCTTCGGCACGTACCTCCGGGACACGGGACTCATGTTGCGCCGGACGCGCGCGGACGTGGGCCGGGAGTTGCCCGCCCTCACGCGTGTCCTCCACACCGTGGACTCGGACACCAAGGTGCTCGACGCCGTGGAGGACAAGGCGGCGGAGCTGGCGCGCATCATCGTTGCGCAGGGTGGGGTGAAGCCCGAGGACAGGCTGCATGCCTCCGGAGAACTCTCCTGGCGCCTTCGGCAGGCTACGGGCATCGCGAAGGCCCCCTTCGTCGCGGACTTCGTCCGGATGCTGGTGGAGAACGGAGAGCGCGTGCTGCTCTATGGCTGGCACCACGAGGTGTACCGGCTGTGGCAGGAGCGACTCCGCGAATTCTCCCCGGCCATTTTCACGGGCCAGGAGTCCCCGGCCCAGAAGGAGGCGGAGGCCCAGCGCTTCAAGTCCGGGCAGACGCCCATTCTCATCATGTCCCTGCGCGCGGGCGCGGGCCTGGATGGGCTGCAGCAGTCCTGCCGGACGGTGGTGTTCGGCGAGCTGGATTGGAGTCCGGGCGTCCACGAGCAGGCGTGTGGGCGCGTCCACCGCGACGGGCAGGTGGACCCCGTCATGGCCTACTTCCTCGTCTCCGACAGCGGCTCGGACCCTGTGGTGGCCGACGTGCTGGGCATCAAGCGGGACCAGATGGAGGGCATCCGCGACCCGCAGGCCAGCCTCATGGAGAAGCTGGAGACGGACGCGCACCGTGTGCGGCGTCTGGCCGAGGCCTTCCTCAAGAATCGGAGGGCGGCATGACGCCGTGCCCTCCCTCTCGTGCTCCGCTGTACGCCCCCGGGCTCAAGGAGCGGGTGTTGGCGAAGTGCCCGGCGTGCCGCAAGGCCATGGCCCCGTGCCGCCAGTGCCAGGGCTGGCGCTGCAACTGCTTGCCGCACGTGTGCCCCGCGGAGGCGCGTCCATGAGCTGCGCACCTCCGGAGTTGCTCGCCAAGCTCAACGACCGGCGCGTCGTCGCCAGCGTGTCGGGCGGGAAGGACTCCGCTGCCCTCTCGCTGCACCTGAGCGAGCTGGGCATCGAGCACGACCGCGTCTTCCTCGACACGGGCTGGGAGCACCCGGCCACCTACGACTACCTCCGCGGCGAGCTGGCGCGCGTCATCGGCGCCATCACTTGGCTCAGCGCTCCCCGACAGATGGTGGACCTCATCCTCCACAAGGGGATGTTCCCCTCCAAGCAGCGGCGCTACTGCACCCAGGAATTGAAGGTGCGGCCGATGCAGGTGCACCTCAACGCCCTCGTTGCGTCGGGCCAGGACGTCGTCAACGCGGTCGGCATCCGGCACGCGGAGAGCGCTGCCCGCGCTCAGCTCGAAGAGTGGGAGTGGAGCGAGGGGTTCGAGTGCGAAGTCTGGCGCCCGCTGGTGGCGTGGTCCGAGGAGGATGTCATCGCCATTCACCGCCGCCACGGGCTCGGGCCCAACCCCTTGTACCTGCTCGGCGCGGAGCGCGTGGGCTGCTGGCCCTGCATCTACGCGCGGAAGTCCGAGGTGAGGCTCCTGGCGGACGTCGACCCTGCGCGCGTCGAGGCCCTGCGAAAACTGGAAGCCGACGTCACCACGGCGCAGCGAGTCCGCGCCGAACGCTCCGGGAAGCCTATCCCGGGCTCGTCGGCGTGGTTCCAGGCCCCTCTTGGCCGCGCGGGGGAGTGCTGGTCCATCGACAAGGTCGTTGAGTGGAGCCGGACCAGTCACGGCGGACGCCAGTACGAGATGTTCGCGGCGGCTGGGCGCGACCAGGGCTGCATGCGCTGGGGGCTCTGCGAGACCGCAGATCCGGACGGCGAGGCCTCGAAATGAGCCGCTGCCTCCTCCGCGCCACCACCTGCAGCATCTGCGGCGCGCCCCGCCTGGGCGAGGACGTCACCGAGCTCGGCGCCCTGGCACCGCACGCGCCCACCGAGCGCGTCCGCGCCGCCCACCTGGACGAGTGGCCCACGTGCCCGCATGGCGCCCTGTACCGCGCCGGGTGCCGCAACCAGCCCGTCCTCCCCGCGTGCTGCTGCGCGCCGTCGCCCCTTCTTCCTTCTGTGCCTGTCCACCTCGAGGTGCCGTAGTCATGCCCGCCTGCAACCCCCTCACGCCGCCGGAGTCCGAGGTGCCGCCGGGCATGGTGCGCCTGTTGAGCGGCCAGCTTGTCGCCGAGGCGCAGGCCCAGCAGGTGATTCCCCCGCCAGGGAGTGGCACCCGCGCGCGCGGCGAGGACCCGGGCGTGCCGCCCGACTTCTTCGCCGAGTCCTGCCCCTGCGCCCAGCAGCAGGTGGCGGAGCTGCGCGCGCAGCTGCTGGTGGAGCGAGAGTCCCGGTTGCGCGCGGAGAGCTACGCGGCCGGCGTCGACCACGGCTGGCGCCAGGCCATCGCGCTGCTGGCCCCGTGGGCTGGCGCGCGCCCTGCACAGCCCCTGGCTGCCGCGCCGCTCGCCACGCCCGACGTCTCGCCTGTCACGCAGCGCTCCAACCCCGTCACGCTGGCGCAGCGTGACAGTCAGCGTGACACCCCCTCCGGCAGCGTGACAGTCAGCGTGACGCAGCTGGTGGAGGGGGGAGGGGGGGAGGGGAAAGCTGAAGAACTTCCGAAGCCTGCGACGCTTAGGAAGCGGCTCCAACGGCAGCGTGACGCCCAGCGTGACAGTCAGCGTGACAGCGTGACAGCCGACAATTCACCCCCTCCTCCCCCTCCCTCTGCCGGGAAGCGGAGGGGCGCGCGGCGCGGTGTCACGCAGGCGCAGCGTGACATGGGGCTGGAGCTGCGCGAGCACCGCAAGCCGGAGAGCCTCCCGCCGGACGTCCGCGCGCTGCGCGAGTCCTGGAACACGCTGGTGGCGCCACATGGCTTCTACGGCTGGGGCGAGCGCACCTCCGTGCAGATGCTGGAGGACGCGCTGTCTGCCCTCGCGCGCCACCCCCTCGCGGTGTGGCAGGACGTGTTCGCCCGCGTCCCGCGCTCCCCGGTGTGCCGAGGCGAGCTGGACAGCCGCATGCGCGCCACCGTCGTCTGGGTGCTGGGGCGGACGCGCGCCGGCGCGGAGGTGGCCGAGCAACTCCTCAGCGGCGCCTGGAGTCTGGACCCGCTGCCGACGGCGCCCGCGCCCGAGGAGGAGCCCGGTGTCTCCGTGTGCCTCAAGGACGTGCCCGAGGGCACCGAGGCGGTGCGTGCGTGGAGCCGCGTCCTGGGTGTGCTGAAGGCCCGGAGGATGGTGGAGGCGCTGAAGCAGCTCCAGTCCGCGCGCCCGGTGACGGTGGAGGACGGGCACCTCGTCGTCGAGGTGCGGGACAGGTTCGCCCGCGGGTGGGCAGAGGAGCACTACCGCGCCGTGCTGCAGGCGCTCCTGGTGGAGCAGGGGCTGGCCGGGTTGCGCTTCGTCGTCCCGGGGGAAGAGGACGCGGAGGAGGTGCCGTCCGCGCCCCCGGCCCTGGTGTCCGAGCCCGGAGACACCCTGCCATTCGAGCTGCCGCCCCAGCAGGAGCCGCCCGCGGAGTCCCTGCCGGACGGGGTGGAGCGCGTCTTCCGAGAGGTGAAGGGCTGCGGCTACCGCTGGCGCGGCCGCGCGGACGACGACGCGTCCCGGGCGCTGCTCTCCCTGGCCGGCGCCGGGGGCGTCCCGGAGATTCTCCGCCGACTGAGCAACGGGCTGCGCGCGCGCTTCAAGCAGCGCTGCGACCACCTGACTGACTTGGCGCGGAAGTGGAACGACAACGCCGCGCCGGAGGAGAGGGCTTCACCCGCGCGCGCGCCCGGGCGCCCGCTCAACAACAACGACTACGAGGAAGGGCGGGTGGAAAGCCTATGAGCCGAGACAACGAGTCGCCCACGGTGCAGCGCCAGGGGCCCCATCGACTGGCGGACCTGCTGCGCCGGGGCATGGCGCAGGCCCGGCAGCACTCCGCCCCTGGGCTGGGCCAGCTCGAGGCGGGCTGGAAACAACGGGAGCTGGAGCTCCAGCAGCTCGAGGCGGCGGAGAGGGCACGACACCAGGCCGCCCAGGTGGACGCGTGGCCCCTGCACCTGAAGCTGTGCGGCGCGCCGGCTGAAGCTGTGGCGGCCCTCGCTGGGGGCAAGGTGCTGGAGACGCCCGCTGTCCGCGCCGCGCGCCAGCTCCTCCAGCAGGGGTTGCGCACCCTTCTGCTGTCCGGGGGCACAGGCGTGGGGAAGACGACGGGTGCGTGTCACCTCTTCCACGCGGCCGTCCGCGCCGAGACGCGCACGGGCCAGCGACTGCACGAGTGGGACGCGTCCGCGGGGCTCTTCCTTCGCTGGGCGCAGCTCAAGCGCGTCAGCGACTACGAGTCCGAGGACAGGCTCCTCCTCCAGCGTGCCCACCGCGCGCGCGTGCTGGTGTTGGATGACTTGGGCGGACTGCCGGGGGAGGTGGTGGGGCCGCGCCACCGCGAGCTGCTGGAAGAGCTCGTGGACCGGCGGGACAGGCCGGGCATGGTGACGGCGTACACCACCAACCTCTCCGTCCGACGCGACGCCGAGCGCGGCGGCAGCGACTTCTCCGCGCACGTGGGCGCCCGCGTCGTCTCGCGCATGTGCCGCCAGGGCACCTACCTGCTGCACGACTGCGGCACGCGTGACTTGCGCCGGGGGCAGTCGTGAGCCCGGCCCTGTTCCTCGTGCTGGTGGGGCTGCAGGCCCGGGATTACCGCTGGGCGCGCTGCAACCGCGCGATGGCTCTCGACAGCGTCGACCGTGCTGAGCGGCGTGACGGCGTGGCCTACTTCCGGGCGCGCACGGCGTCCTTCGGGTGGTGGTGCTCGTTGTGGCCCGTGGGAGGCTGGGCATGACTTGCCGCCGCGCACTCCTCGCCTGCGGTGCCTCGGGCCTGACGCTGGCGCACCTGCCGGCGCTGCGCGCGTACGTCCGGCGCTTCGCCCGCGCGTCGGAGGTGCAGCTCGTGCACGGGGCAGGGGAGCCGCGCCGCGACGACGCGCCCGACGCCTTCGGCGCGGACTGGCTGTGGGAGGTGGCGGCTTCCGTCGAGTGGCCCCGCTTCCGCCGCGAGGGCGTGGACCGCTTTCGAGCGGACTGGAAGGGCATGGAGAAGCGCGCGGGGCGCGCGCGGAACGAGCTGATGCGGGAGGCCCTCCGCGGGTACGCGCGGCGCGGATTCACCGTGGGTTGGGTGGCCGCGCACACCGACCCGGGACTCGGAAGGGGTACGCGGCACATGGTTAGCCTCTGCCGTGCCGAGGGCTGGCAGGGGCGCGTGCTGCTCCTCTCTCCCGACGGCAAGCTGCTCTCCGAGGAGTGCTTCCCATGACGACAGACGCGCATGCCCGGGGCGCGGCCCGCTGCGCGAAGCGGCACGCCTCCATCCGCTTCCGGGTAGCCCTCACCTCGCGGGCCCTGGCCCGGCTGGTGGACGACATCGAGGGCGGGCGCGCACGGCGCTTGTGGAGCCAGTCCGAGTCCAGGAGCTGGCACCTCGTCCGCCTGGGCGCCCAGGACGCCGTCGCCGTCTACGACGTCACCACCCGGGCCATCCACACCTTCCTCCGGCTGGAGGACGCGCTCGCGAAGCTGCGCACGCAGGGCATCCCCACCGTCGAGTTGCTCCACCAGGAGGCGCCGCATGACGCCCTGCCGTGAGTTGTACACGCCGCCGGACCTCCTCGAGGCCAACGGCGCGTGGAATGCCAACTGCGGGCCGTCCGCCCTCGCCGCGGTGCTGGGCGTGCCCCTGCGCCAGGTGCGCGCGGCCTTCCCCAGCTTCCCCGCGAAACCCTGGACGATGCCCACCAGCATGGCTGCCGCGCTCGCCGCCCAGGGGCTGCACCACCGCGTCCAGCAGGGCATGCCGCGCGGAGACGTCCACGGGGTGGCCTTCCTCCAGCTCCGGGGCTCATGGGACAGCGCGCCGGAGCGCGCCCAGTACCGGCACACGCACTGGGTGGGCCTGCACCGGGGCGGCGGGGCGCTGTCCGTCTACGACTGCAACGCGGGGGCCGCGGGCGGGTGGCTGCGGCGGAGGAGTGGAAGGGCCAGGTGCTGGCCGAGCTGCTGGCGCGGCACCGCGGGGCATCCGGGAAGTGGGCTGTGCTCGTCGTGCTGGAGGTCCTTTCACAATGAGCTGGTGTGTCCGCATCACAGAGCGAAAGCAGTCCAACGAAGGGGGGAGGCACGTCGTGACGAAGAGGAGCCGGGTGCTGACGGAGCAGGTGGACACGGGAGGCGCGTGGTGAAGACACGCCACCGGTGGAAGGCGAGCGAGTCCATGTGGGGCGGTCTGCCGGTGCAGCGCTGCGAGCACTGCGAGACGGAGCGCGTGCGCGACTCGCTCACGAAGAGTCTGTACTTGTACCGGCGCGGCCACGCCCTGGTGCCGGGCGAGAAGAAGCTCGGAGAGCACTGGCGGGCATTCGAGTCCGGAGTCGTGCCGCGGTGCGCGGGGAAGGCAGGCACCCATGGACAGATGCAGTAGAGCCAGGACGCAGCGGCACCCGCCGCGACTTGCCGCCGGGCCGTACAACGCGGGCAACGGCGCCGTCGTCGCCCACGTCGCCCGTGCCTACGTCACCGAGCAGCAGCGCCTGGGCAATCCCAACGCGCAGGCCATGTCGAAGGCCGTGGCCGGGCTCGAGGCGTCGTCCGGCGCCCTCCCGGAGGGCACCGTCATCACCCAGGAGGTGTGGGACGACGTCTACGCGCGCGTGGGCGAGACGTTCGCCGCGGTGGAGCGCCAGTGGGCGCCGAAGGGTGGGGACGCGTGAGCTGCTCGCGCATCGTCTTCACGCTGCCGGTGGGCACGAAGAACCCCACCAACACCCGGGAGCACCACATGGCCCGCGCGCGGCGGGCGAAGGGGCAGCGCCAGGCGCTCGAGCTGCTGTGGCCCGGGTGGACAGGGCCTGTGCTGCTGGTGGTGCGCCTCACGCGTGTCGCGTCGCAGCTCCTGGACGGGGGAGACAACCTCCCCGCCGCGATGAAGAGCGTGCGCGACGAGGTGGCCCGGCAGCTCCGGCTGGACGATGCCTCACCCCTGGTGCGGTGGTTGTACGCACAAGCGATTGGAGAGCCGTCCGTGCTGGTGGAGCTGTCCTGGGGCGAGGACGAGCTCATCGCCGCCGTCCGCGCACAGGAGGCTGTGGCGCCCCCGCCGCCACCTGTGGCACTGGCGCCTCGGGCGCGTCCCACGCGCGCGCCCAGGAAGGAGAGGGCGTCTACCGTGAAGACGATGAAGGCAGAGGGGAAGGCCCGCTCCTGGGCGGACCTCGTGACGCCCGCGTACCGGAGGGGAGGCGCGCCGTGACGCCGTGTGCGGAGGTGCCGCGCCCGCGAGTCTGCGCTGACGAGCGCTGTGCCA